>JBBRPS010000016.1:0-31473 GCA_038227745.1 Gemmatales bacterium
CTCAACGATGGCAAGTTACCAACTTGCCCCACACTCCTCCCCAGTCCTCACTTCTTGGCGTGCCCGCGGGCGAAGATGCTCGCCACGAAGCTGAGCACGTCCGTCGAGCACACGTCGCAGTAGCCGTAGTTGCGGATCAACCGGCTCTTGACCACGTCGATCTTCTCCTGCGTCGCCTTGTCCACGACGCTGGAGACGAGGCTGGTCAGCTTGATGGTGTCCTTCTGGTCCTCGAACAGCTTCAGCTCGAGGGCCTTCTGCAGCCGCTCGTTCGTCTTGTAGTCGAACTTCTTGCCGTCGATCGCCAGGGCGCCGATGTAGTTCATGATCTCGCGGCGGAAGTCGTCCTTGCGGCCCTCGGGAATGTCGATCTTCTCCTCAACGGAGCGCATGAGGCGCTCGTCGGGGTCCTCGTAGTTGCCGGTGTAGCGGTTGCGGACCTTCTCGCGCTGCGTGTACGCCTTGACGTTATCGATGTAGTTCGAGCACAACCGCGTCAGGGCGTCCTCGTCGGCGGCGATGGCGCGCTGGACCTCGTTCTTGACGATGTCCTCGTACTCCTCCTTGACGACGGCGAGCAGTTCGCGGAAGTGCTGGAGCTGTTCCTGGCTGGTGATGAGCGAGTGGTGGCGCAGGCCGGCGTCCAGCTCGTGCAGCACCATGAACGGGTTGACGCAGCCCTCCTCGGGGTGGGCCACCAGGGCGTTGCTGATCTTGTCCTGGATGTAGCGCGGGCTGATGCCGTGCATGCCCTCGTTGACCGCCTCGCGCTTCAGCTCGACGACGTTGTCCTCGGTGAAGCCCGGCAGCGTCTTGCCGTTGTACAGCTTGAGCTTCTGCAGGAGCGTCAGGTTGGCGTGCTTGGGCTGGACGAGGCGGGTCAGGATCGCCCACATGGCCGCGATCTCGATGGTGTGCGGCGCGATGTGCTTGCCCCGGACGCGGTCGGCGTTGAAATCCTTTTCGTAGATGCGGATCTCGTCCTTGAGGCGGCTGACGTATGGCACGTCAATCTTCACCGTGCGGTCGCGGAGGGCCTCCATGAATTCGTTGTTTTGCAATCTCCTATATTCTGGTTCATTCGTATGTCCCAGAATTACCTCGTCAATGTCCGTTTGTGCGAACTTCTTCGGCTTGATCTTGTGCTCCTGCGACGCTCCGAGAAGGTCGTAGAGAAAGGCGACATCGAGCTTGAGCACCTCAATGAACTCGACGAGGCCGCGGTTGGCGATGTTCAGCTCGCCATCGAAGTTGAAGGCGCGCGGGTCGCTGTCGGTGCCGTACTCGGCGATCTTGCGGTAGTTGATGTCGCCGGTCAGCTCCGTCGAGTCCTGGTTCTTCTCGTCCTTGGGTTGGAACGTACCGATGCCGATGCGGTCCTGCTCCGACAGGATGAGGCGGTAGACCTTGACCTCGTCGAGCATGCGGTGCCAGTCGCCGTCGTACGTGGCGAGGCGCTCGTTGTACATCTGCCGGCAGAACGGGCACATCTCGCCCTGGATGGACACGTGGTAATCGATGTGCTTGCGACCCTCGTTGAGGCGCTCGAGCAGGGCGCCGCGCAACTCCATCGGGACGAGGTGGAGCGGGTCCTCGTGCATGGGGCACTTCTGCCAGGCGCCCTCGGGGCCCTTCCAGGAGTAAGAGAAGAGCATCCCCGCGTCGGTCTTGGAGTACTCCTCCAGGCCCTTCTTGAGCAGGCGCGCGATGGTGCTCTTGGACGAGCCAACGGGGCCGTGCAGCAGCAGGACGCGCTTCTCGGTGCCGTAGCCCTTGGCGGCGGACTTGAAGGCGTTGACGAGGTGCATGACCTGGCGGTCGAGGCCGTAGATGGCGTCGCCGTGCCGGGCCGCGAACTCGGTGAAGAACTTGTAGCGGGTGATCTTTTCCTTCTGCTCGTACACCTCCTCGGTGCCGTGCGAGAGGATCATGTCGTACAGCCGCTGGTAGGCGGTGCGGGTCACCTGGGGGGTCTCGGCGACGATGTCGAGGTACTGGTCGAAGCTGCCCTCCCAGTGTTTCTTGCGGTATTCGCTGAGGTTCAGCTCCTGGCGGATCGCGTTGAGGATCGATTTCCCCGTGGACATTGTGGTGTTCTCCCTTCGGCGGCGGCCAGGGCCGCGGGTTAGCGCCTCGGCATAAGGTTGTCAAACCGGCGGCCTGGACCGGCGGGTAAGGAAATGGGCGCCGGGGACGGGCCTCGCTCCGGGTCGGAGAGTTCTCGTCAGAACGGCAAGCGCCCCGGGCCCTGGTGCGAAGCGGGATGAAGGTGCTGAGTACTGGAGTTCGTTCGTGGAGAATCGCGGCCGGACAACCGGGTCGGCTCGGTCGCGGGCGTTCCATCCGCCCTGTGCCCTTACTCTCGTTTCCGCCACTTCCCAATTCTACCAGGTCCCGCGGTGCCATCCAAGCGCTCCGCCGGGTCGCGCCCCGTACGACGGCGCCCCTCTGCCTCCATTGTACGGGCGGCGGGACGGAAAAGGTGGTGCGGGCGGCGCCTCTTCGCCGCGGCGCCGGCCCTCCACCCTGCCCTGGTCGCCAACTGTCAGCATACGCTTGTGTGATGGGGTATTGTCAAGAGCGGTTTGCCGGGGGCGGGGGCGGCCGGTTCGTCTGGATCCGCCGGCGCCTTCGTGCTACACCACCTGCCCCGTGCCGGGGCGCCGCGGGCTCTCGCCGAGTGCCGCCGCGGCGCTCCGGCACGGCTTTAGGAGGTGAACCCATGCGGCATTTGCTGACTCTGGTAGGGGCGGCCGTCGTGACCTTCGCGGTCGTCGGCTGGTTCCTCGGCTGGTATCAGGTCAAGACCACGCCCGGCACGAACGGCCACCCGCAGGTCAACATCGACTTCAACGCCCCGAAGATCAAGCAAGACCTCAGCAAGGGCAAAACGAAGCTGCTGAACATCCTGGAGACGAACGGCCAGAACGGCCAGGGCGCGCCGCCGGCGGCTCCGAATGGGGTGGCGCCGACCTCGAATCCGCCGCTGCCCGGTCCGAACCTGGCGCCCGTGGCGTCGCAGAACGGCACGCCGCCGGACGGCACGGTGATCGTGCGGCCGGCGGCGCCCACGAACGTGTCCCGCGACGGCGGGGACACCTGGTTCGTGCCGCCGCAGTAACGCGCGCTTCGTTCCCTACTTGACGTCTCTCGGCGAGCGGCGCGGCTTGCCCCGCCGCTCGCTGAGGGACCGCCCCACATTTCTCTCGCTCTCCCCATCCCCCGTTCCTGCCAGGCGAGCGGTTGTGATCCGCGAGGCACGTCGTCTTTGCTGCGGCGGCCCCCCACGAAAGCCGTTGACGCCGCGCGCGCCGCCGGCCTATGATGCCCCTACGCCTCCACCGACGCCGACTGGAGATTCTCCCATGCGCCGCATCATTCCCCTCCTCGCCTTCGCCCTCTGCCTCGCTGCCCCCGCCGCCGCCCCGGCCGGCGTCGAGGTGCTGGGCAAGAAGGCGTCGGAATGGCTGAAAATCCTGCTCGAGGACAGCCGCCCCAGGGCGAAGCGGGCGGCCCTGACCGCGCTGGAGGTTATCGGCCCCAAGGGCGACCGCGTCCTGCAGGGGCTGTCGATCGCCCTGCAGAAAGACGCCGACGCCGAGATCCGCCGTGAGGTCGCCCAGACCCTCGGCCGCATGGGCGAGGACGCGAAGGCGAGCATCAACGCCCTGGCCACCGCCCTGACCGGCGACAAGGAGGGCGTCGTCCGCGAGGCGGCGGCCAAGGCGCTCGGCGCGATGGCGCCGCACTCGAAGGCCGCCGTCGTCGAGCTGGCCAAGGCGCTGCGCGACAACTACCCCGGCACGCGCACCGCCGCCGCCGCGTCACTGAAGGACCTCGGCGCCGAGGCGAAGGCAGCCCTGCCCCAGGTGATCGAGACGCTCAAGGAGACGAAGGACACGAAGACCGAGCCGGCGGCGCGGATCTACGCCGCGCAGATCGTCGGCCGCCTGGCCGCCGACGCCTCCGCCGCGGTGCCGGTGCTGGCGGGCGTGGTGGCGGACAAGAGCGAGCCGCCGCCGGTCCGCACTGCCGCCGCCGCGGCACTGGGCCGGTTCGGGGAGAAGGCCGAGAGTGCCGCCGCCGCGCTCGGGCAAGCCGCCGCCGACGCGAAGGCCGACGCCGGGCTGCGCCGGGCGGCACTGCTGGCGCTGGGCAAGGTGAGCAAGGACGCGAGGGTCGTCTGGCCGGCGGCCAAGGCGGCGCTCGGGGACGCGAACCCGACGATCCGCGCGCAGGCCGTCCGCGTCGCCGGGCCGCTGGGCAAGAGCGAGCAGGAGGCCGTCGGCGCGCTGGGAAAGGCTGCCGTGCAGGACACGAACATCGAGGTGCGGTTGGCGGCGGTGCAGGAACTGGGCGGGCTCGGCCCGGCCGGGAAGGCCGCGGAGGGGACGCTGGCGCGGCTCGCCGCGGACGACCCGCGCCCGTCCATCCGCGATGCGGCGGCGGCGGCGCTGAAGTCGGTGCGCGGCCAGACGTCGGAGAAGGAAGGCACGAAGTAACCGCGCTGCGCCCCCAACCTCGTTTAGCCGCGAGCGGTGAGCCAGATCCCGCTGCGCGGGGGCGAGCGCGCTGTCACGCGCTCGCCCGAGGCTCGCGGCTAAACATTTTTCCTCGCCGATTGCCGATGACAGGCGCCCGGCCCTCCGCTATAGGGGGGGTCGCACTTCTACGCGCCTGGTATTCCAGACCGCTGTCACCTCGCGAACCGTTCCCTGTCGCCACAGAGGGCCGACCCATGTTGACGAGTCTTCCCCAGCTTGCGCTGTGGGTCTTGCTGACCGCCGGTCCGCCGGGCTGTGTGGAGATGTGCCCACAGCCCCCTTGCGACCCGCTGCGCCCCGTCGTCTTCTTACCGTGGACCACGACACTGGTCCGCGAGTGGGACGGCCTTGAATCCGGGTGGCGTGCGATGGCTCCGAACCCGACCACCTTTGCAGCGAGGTGCTCGTGGCTCCGAAAAACGCAGACGGAACTCCCTGAAGTCTACCTCGGCGTCCACACGGATGCCGGGGTCGTCGGGTCCATTGTCCTCGGTGACGATCCGACAATGGACAGAAGGGCCGATGACATCTGGCTCGGTGTGTTCTTTAACGGCAAGGCCAGCAGCCAGCTCGAAGGCTTCTGGGGCTCGTTCAAGACGCAGCTCGAAGTGGAGTCCGTCCAGCCCGCCGAGAAGCGCGACGCCGAGCGCTGGCAGACCGAGGAGGCCCTGCAAGTCCCCATCACCGGCCCGCTGTACGTCTTCGGACAGGTGCAGGCCGGCTATAACACCTGCACCGCCCAGCAGATGGCCCTGTCCGGCCGCACCGGCGTCGGCTGCAAGCTGAAGCCGATCGCCGGCGGCGAGATCATCCTGACCGGTTGCTCAGCGCTGAGCCGCACCGAGGACCCATTGCGGCCGGTGCGGTTGCCGCAGGCGCAGTCCCAGGTGCTGCTGGAATTGCAGTGCAACTACGCCGTGTTCGGGCCGGTGAAGGTGGAGTACCAGGGCACCGCGACGCCGGCGCTCGACCCGCTGGAGCGAAACCGCGTGCAGCAGGACCTGCGCTTCGCCATCCCACTCGGCGAGGCCGGCCAGATCCGCCTGGGGGCCAAGCACCAGTGGGAGGACCTGACCGTCGCCCGGCCGTGGCTGGATGGGATGCAGCTCTACCTCGGCGTGGGCCTGAAGCGCTGACCGCGGCGGCCGACAATCTCTCACCTGCCGGCGGTCGCCAGGAGGCGTTCCAGGTCCTACAACCGAACCTTGCCGTCCACCGCTCCCGTCGCCAACGTCTGGCCCCCCGGCGCGAAAGCGCGAAAGCCTGCGAAAGATTAGGCGTGACCTTCCCCCGCGTCCGGTGTTAAACTTGATAGCTACCCGGCTTACCTGAACAGACGTCCGTGACCGCGGACCTCATAATACTCCGGAGGCCTCATCTCATGCGCGCAAGGCTTGTTCTGCTCGGCATCGTCGCCCTCGGGGCGCTTGTCCTCCTCGTTGAGAGCAAGCCGGGTTCGGCACAGCCGCCCAGTCCCGGCCGCCAGGGAGGCAAGTTCGGCAAGGGCGGGTTCAAGTTCGACCCCGGCGCCCTCTTCGACCGCTTCACTGAGGGGAAGAAGGGCGTTTTCGTCATCAGCGAGGCGCGGTTCGGCCGCGAGGCGCTGGAGTTGTTCGCCAAGCGCGAGGGAATCAGCGACGGCAAAATCACCCGCGACCAGTTCCTGAAATACTGGGAGGTGAAGGACAAGCTCCAGGAAGAAGTGGTCAAGAGCGGCGGCGGGACTCCCTCCCCTGGCGGCGCCCCCGGCAAGGGCGGCCCCGGCGGCTTCGATCCCGAGGCCCTCTTCAAGAAATTCGACACCAACGGTGACGGCTTCCTGAACGCCGAGGAGATCGCCCAGATTCGGGACTTCAAGGCGGAGTGGCAGAAGTGGGACGCGAACAAGGACAACTTGATTAGCCTGCCCGAGTGGAAGGCCTACATGGACGCCCGCGCCAAGGAGTGGAACGACCGCAAGGGCACCGACGGCAAGGACCCCAACGCCAAACCCGCGGAAAAACCCGCGATCACGCGCATCGAGATCGACGAGGTGGAGAATACCACGGTCGTGGTCTACCGCGCCGGCAAGCTGCCCAAGGGCATCCCCACCTGGTTCGCGGAATACGACGCCAACCAGGACGGCCAGGTGTCGCTCGGCGAGTGGCTGAAGAAGGGCAAGAGCGCCGCCGAGTTCGCCAAGATCGACCGCAACGACGACGGCCTGATCACCATCGAGGAGGCGCTGCGCTCCGCAGGCGTGGACCTGGCAATCCTGGACCCGAACGCCGCGAATGAGGGCGACGTGGGGGAGACGGAGGTCACCAAGCCCGCCACGCCGCAGGCAGTCGCTGGCCGGCCGGGCTTCGGGGGTGGCAAGGGTGGCTTCAAGGGCGTCCCGGGCTTCGGCGGGCAAGTCCCCGGCAGGGTGCCCGGCTTCGGCGGCCAGTCGGGCTTCGGGAGCCGGCAGGGGTTCGGGGGCTTTCCGGGAGGCGGCAAGAAGGGCAAGAAGGGCGGTCGCGGCAACAATCCCGGCACGCCGGGCGGCGGTTGACGGGCTCCGACGACACCAGGGAAACACGCGCGGGCCGCGGGGACACGTGTCCCCGCGGCCCGCGCCGTTCTCCGGGACGGACACCGACCCCGGCTCACTTCTTTTTCTTCCTCACGTTGTACTCCTTGATGATCTTCTCCGGGTTCTCGTTGAAGGCGTCGCGGCAGCCGGAGCAGCAGACGTAGTAGGTCTGGCCCATGTAGCTCACCGCCATCGTGCCCAGGCCGCCGGTCACCACACACTCCGCCTTCTTGGCGGCGGCGCCGAACGTCTCGCCCTCGCGCGTCAGCGCCACCTGGATTTCCTTGTTGAACAGCGTGCGGTTCGGCGGCTTGACGGCGTACTCGTAGATGAAGCGGATGCCGCCGCCCGCCAGGTACATCTGCAGCTGCTGCGTCTCCTTGCTCTCCTTGTCCTTGCGCATCAGCTTCAGTCGGCGGTTCTTGACTTCGCCCTCGAACACCAGGGGGCGGTCGGCCTTGTCGAACAGGGTGAGCTGGTAGGCGCCCTTGTCGGGCAGGTAGCGCATCTCGCCCTTCTTGAAGAGCTTGTCG
The DNA here is from genome assembly GCA_038227745.1 of Gemmatales bacterium. Classification (GTDB taxonomy): domain Bacteria; phylum Planctomycetota; class Planctomycetia; order Gemmatales; family Gemmataceae; genus DASPXY01. Next base: position 7,632 of record JBBRPS010000016.1, read on the forward strand.
CCGCTGAGGTCGAGCGTCAGCCAGGCGTCCTTGCCCTTGAAGCGCCAGCCCCAGTTCGCCGACTCCTTCCAGATCTCGCTCTTGTTCTTCTCGGAAGTGCCGCTGCCCTTCCAGCCCCCGATGTAATCGTTGAGGGCCTGCAGGGCTTCCCTGGGGGAGGACGGCTCCCCCGACCGGCTGACCAGGTCGGGGTAGAGGGCCCCGAACACGGCCAGAAAGACGCCGGCCGCCAGTAGATGTTTCATGAAACAGCTCCTCGTAGAGAAAGAGAGTGGTCGTTCGTGAGACGGCGGCAGGGGGTGGTTGGTTCCCGTTGTGGGTTCAAGTCCCGGAATGTGGATACCGCCCACACGCCCGGGGTTCCGAAGACTCCACCCCGGGCTCTATTCGCCAAGAAGAAGAACAGCACTCTTTGCGAATAAAGCCCGGGGTGGAGTCTTCGGAACCCCGGGCGCCCCGACCGCGATGTATGTCCCAGCCCCCAAGGCTGGAATGGCCCTCACGGCACCTCGAGCATATACAGTGTGGTGTTCGCGTTCGCCGTCAGCAAGTGCCGTCCGTCCGGCGTGAAGGCCAGCTGCGTCACGAAGGCCCCGCGCTCCTGGAGCGGCAGGCGCATCGCGTACCGCCGGACTTCTTCCCCCGTCCCCGTGTTCCACAACCTGACCACGTTGTCCTGCCCTGCCGTCGCCGCGAGTTTGCCGTCCGCGCTGATCGCGCAGCACAGCACCCGCCCCGTGTGCCCCTTGAGGCTGTGCAACGTCTGCTTCTTGCCCACGTCGCAGATCTTCACCGCGCCGCCCTCGCCGCCGCAGACGAGCAGTTTCTGGTCGGCGCTCACCGCCAGGCTCGCCAGGCCCGCGTCGCGCTCGAAGACGAACCAGTCCCCGCCCGCCTGCAACTGCTTCGTCTCGACCTCGTAAAGGCGCACGCTGCCGTCGCGGGCGCCGAGCACCGCCTTCTTGCCGTCCGCGGTGAACGCCACCGCCGCCACGTTGCGGTTCGCGTCGTTGAACGCCTGCACCTCCTTGCCGGTCGCGAGGTCGAACAGGCCAATGGTCGTGTAGCGCTCACTCCCGGGGACCCACGCCAGCAAGCGCTTGCCGTCCGGCGTTACGCGCACCACCGGCGCCGGGTTGAGCAGGTTACTGAAATTCTGCTGCTGCCCCTCCGGCCGCGGCAGTTCCTTGGCCGTCGCGACGTCCCACAGGCGGAGGTTGCGGTCGTCGCTGCTGCTGACCAGCGTCTTGCCGTCCGGCGAGAATGCCAGCGCGATGACGCCCTTCGTGTGCCCCGGCAGCGTCAGCACCTCGACCCCCGTCGCCCGGTCCCACAGCTTGATGAGGCGGTCCGTCGCCCCCGACGCGATCAGCTTGCCGTCCGGGCTGACGGCGACCGCCAGCACAGTCCCCGTGTGCTCGGCGACCAACGGCAACTCCTTCGTGGTCACCTCCCACACCTTGATGGTGCGATCCACGCCCGCGGAGACGACGTAGAAGCCGTCGCGGCTGAAGGCGACGGAGCTGATCCAGTCGCGGTGGCCGCGGAAGTTCTGCGCCTCCTTGGCGCCGCCGCTGCTGTCCAGCTTCCACAGCTTGACCACCTGATCGGCGCCCGCCGAGGCGAGCATCCGGCCATCGCGCCGGAAGGCGACCGAGCTGAGCGGGCCGGTGTGGCCGCCGAGGGTGAGCGGGGCGGCGTCCGGCTCCGCGAGCTTCCAGACGCGCACCAGCGCGTCGGCGCCGCAGGTGGCCAGCAGCTTGCCGCGCGGGTCGAACGCCAGGCCCGACACGGCGGCGTGGTGCGCCACCCAGCGGCGAACCAGCTTGCCCGTGCCCGCGTCCCACAGCCGCACCGACGGATCGACCGTGCCGCCGGCGATTTGTTTGTCGTCCGGGCTGAAGGCGACCGCGGTCACGATCGCGCCGGCGTCGATGTGGAGCAGCTCCTTGCCCGTCTGCGCGTCCCACACCTTGACAGCCCTGTCCGAGCCGCCCGAGACGACCTTCTTGCCGTCGGCGCTGAAGTCGGCGGACGTGACCGTGCCCTGGTGGCCGGCGAGGGTGAGGGTTTCCTTGCCGGTGTCGGCGTTCCAGAGCTTGAGGGTGCGGTCGCCGCCGCCGGAGAGGACCGTCTTGCCGTTGGGGCTGAAGACGGCGACCGTGACGGCGTCCTTGTGGCCGGCCAGGGTGTGGATCACCTTGCCGCTGGGCACGTCCCAGATCTTCGCGGTGTGGTCGGCGCTGGCCGAGACGAGGCGCTGGCCGTCGGGGCTGAAAACGGCCGTCCAGACCTCGCCCTCGTGGCCGGTGTAATCGCGCGACTGCAGGACGATGTCGAAGTTCCACAGGCGCACCGTGTAGTCGCTGCTGGCCGAGGCGAGCTGGTTGCCGGCGGCATTGAAGGCCAGGGCGCGGACCTCGTCGTTGTGGCCCTTGAAAGTGCCGACGGGCAGGCCGGTTTCCAGGTCCCACAGGCGGATCAGGCTGTCGGTGCCGCCGGTGTAGAGCGTCTTGCCGTCCTTGCCGAAGGCGGCGCAGGTGAACCAGTGGACCTTGCCCTTGGCGCCGACATCGGGGTGGCGGATGGTGCGCAGCGGGTCGGTGACGATATTCTTCGCCTCGGGCGCCTGCACGGGGTAGATCTTCAGGGAGTCGGGACCGCAGCGGACGAACCGCTTGCTGTCGGGACTGAAGACGAGGAAGTGGCTGCCGCCGTTGTCGTCCTGCCTGGCCCAGTATTCGGGCTGGTTGCGGTTCGGCTCGACGACTTTCGGGTACTCCCACAGGCGGAGCTGGCCGTTGGCGACGCCGGCGGCGAGCGTCTTGCCATCCGGGCTGAAGGCGACCGACAGGAGCATCTGGCCGAAGTCGGCGATCTCGCGCAGCAACACGCCGGTGGCAGCGTCGTAGAGGCGGACGGCCCGGTCGTCGCTGCCGGCGGCGAGGATCTTGCCGTCGGGGCTGAAGGCGATGCTGGTGACGTAACGGCCCTTGCCGAGGAACTTGAGGATGTCCTTGCCGGTGTGCGGGTCCCAGAGGTGGACGTCCTTGTCGCCGCCGGCCGAGGCGAGGCGCTTGCCGTCGGGGCTGAAGGCGAGGGTGCGGACGCCGTCGCCGTGGCCGCGGTAGGTGACGACCTCGTGGCCGTTGGCCAGGTCCCAGACGCGGACGGTGCGGTCGCGGCCGCCGCTGGCGAGGAGCCTGCCGTCGGGGCTGAAGGCGACGGCGTTGACCTCGTTGGCGTGGCGGAGACGGAGGTTGCCGAAGACGCGGACGGTGTGGTCGGGCACCTCGGGGGCGTTGTAGGGGAGCTGCCAGCGGGCCTGGCGAAAGCCCTCGGCGGCCTGGAGGAGCCGGCCCTCGGCGAGGGCGGCGTCGGCGCGTTTGGCGATGGCCTCGGCGTTGGTGAGCAGGCCGGCGAGGAAGCGCTTGTCGGCGCCGTCCTTGACGAGGGCGGCGTGCTCGGCGCGGTAGGCAGCCTGGAACTGGGCGGCGTCCTTCGCGCTGGGCAGGCGTGCGTCCTGGGCGAGGGCGACGAGGGCGGCGAGCAGCACCGCGGCGGCGCTCGTCAGGAGTGGGAGCCGTCCGCGCAAGCATGCCCCCGAGGGAATTTTCGACCCGAACGACATTTCCTCATCCTCCCTGGAGGGTTGTGCCGGGCGTTGGCGATTCTTGAGTATAGGGGGCCGCGCGCCCGGGGGGCAAGCGGTTTCACCCTCCGAGACGACGCGGGGGCCGCGGCGGTTTGGCGGTGCCGCGGGCGGGCGCTATGATAATTGTTTAGCCGCGAGCGGTGAGCCAGATCCCGCTACGCGGGGGGCGAGCGCGCGACCTCGACCTCCCGATCGAGAAGGAGCAAGTTTGCATGTTCACCAAGGCCCAGCGCCACCTCGCCCGCCGTGACCCGGTGATGAAGCGCCTGATCGCGCACGTCGGCGCTTGCACCCTGCAGCCCGACCCGGACGGCTTCGGCGTCCTGGTGCGCGCCATCGTCTCGCAGCAGATCTCGGGCAAGGCCGCGCGCTCGATCAGCGCCCGCCTGGCGGAACTCCTCGGCCCGAAAGGGATCCGCCCGAAGACGGTCCTGGCGGCGACGGAGGAGACGCTGCGCAGCGCGGGGCTGTCCACCGCCAAGGCCCGCGGCGTGCGCGACCTGGCCGAGAAGGTGCAGAGCGGCGCTGTGCCGCTGAAGGCGTTGCCGTCGCTGACCGACGAGGAGGTAATCGCCCATCTGCTGCCGGTGCGCGGCATCGGCCGTTGGACGGCGGAGATGTTCCTGATCTTCTCCCTGGGCCGCTTCGACGTGCTGCCGCTCGCCGACTACGGGCTGCGCGAGGGGGTGCGGCGGCAGTATGAGATGGACGAGATGCCCGGGAAGGAGCGGCTCGTCGAGCTGGCCGAGCCGTGGCGGCCCTACCGCAGCGTGGCAACGTGGTTCCTGTGGCGCAGCTTCGGGCCGGTGCCGCAGTCGGACGCCGGGTGACGGCGCGGTACACTTCGCGGGGGCTCCGGCCGGCGGGGGATGGCGAGCCGCCGGGCTTGTCCCGGCGGGATAAACCCGCCGGCTCGTCTGGTCTTGTTGTTCAATGAGTTCCTGGGAAGAACCACAACCCCTCGGAACCCCGCCTTTCTCGTACAATCGTGATGGACCCCGGTTCGGTGGACCTTCAGAAACGAAGTGTCCGACCAGGGCAAGAAAGTGCGGCCGCGCTCCGGGAGCGGGTTGATGGACCGAGAGAAGGTGATCGAGGCCACCCGGCGCTGGATCTCCTCCGTGGTGATCGGGCTCAACCTCTGCCCCTTCGCCCGGCGGGTTTTCGAGGAGGGCAAGATCCGTTACGTCGTCAGCGGCGCGGAGGGGGCGGCGGAGTTGCTCGGCGAGCTGGCCATCGCGGTCGGCGCCCTGGTCTCCTGCCCGGCCTCGACCGTCGAAACCACGCTGCTGATCCACCCCCGCGCCCTGGGCGACTTCCTCGACTACAACGACTTCCTCGGCCACGCGGAGCAACGGATCGAGGACCTCGGGCAGCGGGGCGTCATCCAGCTCGCCAGTTTCCATCCGGACTATCGGTTCGCGGACGCCGCCCCAGGCGCGGCGGAGAACTACACGAACCGTTCCCCCTACCCGATGCTGCACCTGCTGCGCGAGGACAGCGTCTCGGCGGTCGCCGCCCTGCCGGGGGACCTGCTGGACATCCCGCGGCGCAACGTCGAGACCCTGCGCCAGCTCGGCAGGGAGAAGATCCTGCGGATGCTCGAGGAGGTCGCGGGCGGCCCCGAGCCGCGGGGGTGACGGGCCTGGCGCACGAGAAAGCCCGCGGGATCAGGAACCGATCACCCCTTCCTCGCGCAGCAACCCCAGCGTCCCGGCGATGGCGGCGACGGTACGCTCGACATCCTCCTCGGTGTGTGCCGCGGTCGTCATGCCGCCCAGGCCGGACAGATCGACGCCGTGCAACAACATGCCGCAGCGGAACGCATGCACCAGCCGCCGGTCCTTCGGCCCTTCCAACCGCTCCACCGCCCCGCCGTAAGGGATGAAGTCGTCGCCGTCGGGCCGCGGCCCTCGGTAGCCCGTCAGCAATTTGAACGTCGAAAACTCGCCATAGGCGACCCAGTCCGCGCCGCGCTCGGCGAACAGCGCGTTGAGCTGCCGCCGCAGCACGGCCGCCGTCTCCGTGGCACGCCGGCACGGCTCCCCCGTCGCGACGAGGCGCAGTGTCGCCACGCCGGCCGCCGCCGACAGCGGGTTGGCGTTGAACGTGCCGGGGTGCTTCATCTTCGGCTTGCCCGGCCGGAACTCCAGCGCCGCCAGCACGTCCGCCCGCCCCGCCACGCAGCCGCCCGGCAAACCACCCGCCAGGATCTTCGCCAGCGTCGTCAGGTCGGGCCGGATGCCGTAGTAGCCCTGGGCGCCGCCGGGATGGACGCGGAAGCCGCTGATGACCTCGTCGAAAATCAGCAGCCGACCGTGCCGCGCCGTGATCTCGCGCAGCGCCCGCAGGAACTCGCCGCGGATCGGCACCGCCCCGAAGTGGCCGCCGGTCGGTTCGAGGATGACGCAGCCGATGCGCGGGTCGCTCTCCAGGGCGCGCTCGACGGCGGCCGGGTCGTTGGGCGGGATGACGACCGTCTCACCCTGCACCGCGGCGGGCACGCCGGGCACGGGGCTGCCATCGAAGGGCTGGTCGGCGGCGGCAATGAGGTAGTCGTGCCAGCCGTGGAAGTGGCCGGCGAACTTCAGGACGCGCGGCTGGCCGGTGAAGATGCGCGACAGGCGCAGCGCCATCAGCGTCGCCTCGGTGCCGGACGCCACGAAGCGCATCCGCTCGGCCGACGGCACCAGGCGCTGCACCCAGCGGCCCCACTCGATCTCCAGCTCATGGCAGGCGCCGGGGTGGGTGGAGCGGGCCACCTGCCGCTGCACCGCCTCGACGACGTCGGGGTGGCTGTGGCCCAGCAGCAGCGCGCCGTGCCCCGACCAGTAGTCGATGAGCCGATGGCCGTCCACGTCCCACTTGTGCGCCCCCGCGGCCCGATCGACGTAAACCGGGAACGGCTCGAGGTGGCGCAGGTCGTGCGTGACGCCGTGGGGGAACAGGCCCATCGCCTGCTCGGCGAGTCGGCGCGAGCTGGCGAACTCGGACTGGTAGCGCTCCGTCAGCGAGCGCGGGGCGACGGCGGCGGTGGACATGGTTGAGTCCTCGGAGGTTCTGTTTCTTCCTCCCCTCTCCACGCTGGGAAGAGGGGGGCAGCGATGGGAAGGGTGAGGCGAGCGCGAAACGGCAAGCCGACTCCGAAGCCTTCACCTGAGGGACGAGGGAAGAAAACGGGAAAAGGCGAACCACCCCCGACCCACCGGCGTCTATCAGGTGTAGCCCGCGGACTGGGGAAATTTTGCAAGGTTCCCCCGACGGCGACGAATAACAGGTGGATCGAAGGGAAACTCAACAGGAAGCAAACATGATCCTTCACCTGTCCGGCAACGGTTCCAGCTTTCACCAGCCGGCGGTCCGAACCTGGGCCTGCCCCCGGCACACATCTCTCCTGCGCTCGTGACGGCGGCCCTGAAAAAGCCGCCGCGCCGGGCGTAGGAGCTATGCCCGGCTGCTGACCTGGCAAGACATCTCGCCGCTCGTTATAGGAACGATCGGGAGAGGAGGCAACCCTCAGCACCAATGAGACAGGGTTCGGCCGGCACTCAGCCTGCTTGAATTCCTCGGGCACCCCTGCGGGGGCATGCCCAACTCGTCGGAGACGAATGCGGGGGACCGGCGCAAGTCGATCCCTCCCCGGCTCCCCGTCCCGAAGCGCGCCGCGCGGCGCACAATTGCGGGGGATCGGTCGGGCCGCGCAGGCACAGCGACTTCTCTGGTGGGAGCAGTCGGGCGCGGCGTCTGGCACCGTTCATGACCACCTTCAGGTGCCTTTGGACTGGCGCAAGCCACCTTGACTATCTGGGCCGTCGATGAGACGAGGGAACGGAGTTGTCCACGGAACGCGACCTTCTCCTTGGCTTGCGGCTCGGCACGGGGTAACCCTTGATGCCGCGAGCTGTCGCAGGGGGCGTGGGCGGTGGACAACCACTTCGGGAAGCGGCGCGTGCCCCTGGGCCTGTCTTGGTATAATGGCGGACCACGGAGAGTAGCATTTACTCTCCGTGGTCCGCCTGCCTTTTTTCGGGGCAGTGCGGAGGGAAGTTCGGGTTTGTGGGTCAGGATTCCCATCCTGACATTTGGACCTGTCAGGATGGGAATCCTGACCCACGCCCTTGAAGCGCGGGCGCACCCCGGAGCGCGGAGCTTTGCATGCAAGACCTCCTCCTGTGGCGCCTTCTGCGCGCGCCAACCCTCAAGGTGGAAACGCTCACCCCACTCCTCCGCGGCCTCGCCGGCCTGCCCCTTTCCGAACGCCTCCCCTTCCTCGGCCTGCTGCCCCGCGCCCTGAAACACCCCGACGCGAACTTGCGCGAGGCCGCCGTCGCCGCCCTCGTCGAGGCCACCGGCCCGCAGGCGATTCAGCAGCTCGTCGCCGCCCTCGACGACCCGGCGCCGCCCGTCCGCCGCGCCGCCGTCGAGGCCCTGCGCAGGTCGGTGCTGTTCGACGTCAACCGCTGGATCCACGCCCTGTTCCACCCTGACGCGGAGGTGCGCCGCGCCGCCGTCACCGGCGACAACCCCTTCGCGCCGGACTGGCACCTGCTCTACGTCCTGCCCGACCCCGCGTGTACCCCGCACGTCCTGCCGCGCCTGGAGAACCAGGTCCTGCCGTGGCGACTCCTGCCGATGGTCCTCGACCAAGCCGCCGCGGGCCTGCTGCCGCGCTTCCTGGCCCGCCGGCTCGTCGCCCTGATGTTCTGGCCCGAGCTGGAGAGCTGGCTCAACGCCGGTCGCAAGCGCACTGAGGAGGAGATCGGCGAGATCCTGGTGGTCGCCCGGCGGCCCGACGGCGAGGAGTTGCTGCGGGTGGAAGCGGCGTGCGACGAGTGGGACGCCCTCGTGGACCTGTTCTGGGACGGCGACGCCGACCCGCCCTCGACCGGCGACGTGCCGCACGCGACCCGCAACTTTCTGAACGGGATTGTGGACCTCCGTTTCAACGGCATCGACGCGGCCCACCACCGCGAGCGCATCCTCGCCGCGCTGCTCGTGACGGCGGCCCGCCGCGGCCTGGACGTGGATTGGGCCGCGCGGGCGTGCGGCGCTCTCCACCCCGGCGCGGTCGCGTTCCGCTGGCTGCCCACCAAAGTGCGGCGTCGCGCCGCCTGCGCCCTGTACGACCTGGGCGAACGCTGCCCGCGCTGGGAGGACGCCGCCGTCCGCGAGCTCCTCGACGCCGACGTCTGCCGGCGGCCGTCGGGCAACCTCGACCTCGCGGTCGTCGGCGCCATCCTGCACCTGCTCGCCCGGGACCCGTACCGCCGCGTGCAGGAGTGGTTCGGCAAGGACCTCGTCGTCGCCTCGTTCCTGGAGGACGTCGAGCAGTCGGCGCCCTTCCTGAGCCTGGAGGGCAACTCCGGCACGACCCGGCAGGACCTCGTCCGCGAGATCTGCCACCGGGACGTGGCACGGCGGCCGCACATCATGGCGGCGCTCATCCATGTGTTCAGTGCCGACCGCCTCGACTTCCTCGATCCGCTCGATGGCCGCGGCGCCTGCCAGGTCTTCGAGGCGCTGCTGCAGCGCGCCCTGGACGGGAAGACGCTCTCCGACCGCCGCGCCCGCCGCGCCGGCGAGGCGCTGGGGCGCAAGATCGCCGCCGGGCACGCCGGCCCGTTCCTGCGCGCCTGGCTGAAGGCGCCAACCCCGGAGGAGATCGGCATTGGGCTGCACGTCCTCCGCGTGGTGGCGCGCACCCTGGACGCCAAACCGCTGCTGCAGACCGCCCTGGCGCTGGAGCCGGAGTCGCTGCGCAAGTTCCTCACGGCGACGACCTGGTGCGCCGGCTTCCCCTACGAGAAGGAACGAGAGATCGCCCGCGGCCTCGCCGCTCACGCCGATGAGGAGGTGCGCGCCTGGGCCGCGCGACGTCTCCCTCCCGAGCCGGAGGGGCCGCGCAAGGCGACGGGCAAGAAGGGCGGCCGCCTGCCGACCGGCGCGGCGCAGGAGATCGCGCGCTGCCCCGCAGACCGCCTGGCCGCGGCCCTGGGGCTCCACCAGCCGGGCCTGAAGGTCGGCCTGTGCGAGGCGCTGGCGCGACGGCCCGACCCGGCGGCGCCGAGCGTCGGCGTGTGCCTGGCTCTGCTCGGCTCGCACGACCCCGTCGCCGAGGTCGCGGAGCAGTTCCGGCGCTTCGGCGCCGACATCCCCGACTTCATCGACCGCCTCGACCAGGAGATGGTCGAGACCTGGCGCGGCGAGGCGCAGCTGCCGCTGCTCGGCCACGCCTGGCTGTACCGCTGGGAGGAGCACGCGCGGGCCCTGACCGAGCGGCTCGCGCAAGGGCCGGGCGGCCCGGCCAGGGGGCTGCGGGCCGTCCTTGCTCTGCCGGCGCCGGTCCTCGTGCAGCGCGTGTGGCTGGCGCTGGACTTCCTGATGGGCCTCTGGCGCTGGCGCGACCGCCCGCGCCTGACCGACCTGTGTACGCTCGACTTCGGCGAGGTGCTGGTGGACGGCCTGGCCTCGCGCCACGGCGAAATCGTCGCCGGGATGCTCCTGCGCCTGCGCGACGACAGCGCTACCGCGACATTCGTGAGCGCCCTGCGCGGGCTCATCACGTCGCGGCTGTTCGAGATTTCCGAGCCGGCGCGCTTCCTCCTGATGCCGTGGATCGACTCGCACGGCCTGGTCCCCCCGCCGCCCGAGCCCGCCCCGGTGCCTCCGCCGTCAGCCGCCCCGTTCGAGACGCTCGAGCGCGTCCGCGCCTCCTCCGACCTGGGCGAGCTGGAGCTGTGGTGCGGCGACGAATTGCGGGAAGTCGCCACGGAGGCCGGCCGCCGTCTGGTCGCGCTGCGCGCCCCTGGGGTCGCCCGGCTGGCGAAGATGCTGCGCAACTCGCCGCCGCTGCCGGCCGCCGCCGACCTGGCGAAGACGCTGATGACCTGTCCCTGGGCGGACGGGCTGCCGGAACCGTGGGACTGCCTGGAGGACGAGGCGGCCCCGCCGGAAGTGCGCTTCTGGCTCGGCCTGGCGCTCTACAGACGCCACAAGGCGAAGGTCGCTCTGCGCCTGTTCGCCGCCGTCTGCGAGGAAGCCTCGGCGCCCTGGTTCACCGCCGCCCACTGGGACGCGCTGCTGGCGGCGGGCATCTCCGTGCGCCAGGCGGCCGTCGGACTCGCCGCCTCGCCCCACCCCCTCGTTTACACCCGGGCGGTCGAGTACCTCTTCACCACCCCGCTCGTCAGCAGCACCCGGCACGCCCTGCTCGCCTTCCTCGAAGCGGGCACCGAGCGCACGCGCGACCTGCGCGTCCGCGCCGCCGAGAAGCTCGCCGGCAAGTGCGACGAGGTGCTGCCGCTCCTCCTCCAGGAAGAGGGCCGCGGTTACCCGAAGCGCCTCGACCTGTTCAAGGGCCTGCCGCGCGACCTGGTCGAGGCGATCGTCGCCGGCGTGCTCACCGCGGGCGGCAACGTCTTCGCCGAGGAGTACCTGCTCGACTTCCTCGCGCAGCCCGGCGTGGACGAGGCCGCGCGCGACGCCGGCTACCGCCGCCTGCTGCTCGACGCCTGCAACAGCTGGGTCAAGCACGAGGTGGCGAACCGTCTCCGGCCGACGCTCGGCAAGAACCGGCTGCTGGGGCGCGTGGCGAATACCTTCGCCTGGGGCGTGCAGATGGGCCGCGAATTGACCGGCAAGCAGTTCGGCGTCGAGATGCTCGGCGGCGACGACCTGGGCTACACGCGCTTCGAGCAGAACAAGATCTTCATCAACCCGCTGCCGATCCTGCGCGGCGAGATGCTCGGCCGCGAGGTCGTCGAGGGCCTGATCCTGCACGAGCTGGGCCACCACATGTATCACCGCGGCACGGAGGCACAGCGGATCTGGCGCGAGGCGCAGGACGCCGGCATGCATCCGCTGCTCAACCTCGTGGCCGACGAGCACCTGGAGCGCAACCTGCGCGCCCGCGACGCGGAGCACGGCGACAAGCTGAAGCGCCTCGGCGCCTACGCCTTCCAGCACAGTCAGCGCGAGATCTTCGTCGAGACGCTGCTGGAGGGGCTGCAGGGCGGCGCGTTCCGCGTGCTGACCGCGTCGCGCCTCGGCGTGGGGCGCAAGTGGGGCTGCGTCAGCGTGGACAGCGGCCGCGTGCTGCACGAGATCGAGAAGACCGGGTTGAGCTTCGCGCGCTTCCTGCGGGCGCTGCGCATGGGCCTGGGCAACCGCCACCAGGACCCGAAGGTCGCCGAGGGCCTGGCGCTGTTCCGCGGCAAGTTCCGCCGTTCGACCATGCCCGACCTGATGGCGGTCGCCCGCCGCCTGCGCGCGATCTTCGGCTGGGAGACGGATCTCCTGAACGCGCTGGGGCAGGAGTTCGCCCTGGACGCGACCGACGCCGACCTGGCCGCCGAGGGCGAGGGCATCAACAACGCGGACGTGCAGTCGGAGGTGCGGCGCATCCTCGACCCGCGGCGGCGCGAGGGCCGGCGCTCCGGCGAGGACGGTGGCGGCACGGGGCTGAACCTGAGTCCCGAGGAGGAGTTCAACCTGATCCACACGGTCGAGCAGGTCCAGCACGACCCGGCCGAGCACGCGCCGCTGGCGGAGCAGGTGGCGCGGCCGGCGCGGCAGATGCGCCGCTACTTCGAGCAGCTCGGCCTGGCGCTGGAGCCGGAGCGGTTCCGGATGCGTGGCAAGAGCTTCGATCGGACGCGGGCGATGGCGGTGGTGCTGCGCGGCGACCCGCGCATGCTGATCGCCCGGAAGGCGCACGTGCGCACCGACCTGTTCCTCGGCGTGGTGATCGACTGCTCCGGCTCGATGCAGAGCGCGAACAACATGGCGAAGGCGAAGCTGTTCGGGGCGCTGCTGGCGGAGGCGGCGAAGGAGGCGCCGGGGGTGGACCTGCGGCTGTTCGGCTTCACGGACCAGGTGATCTACGACGCGGGGACGGCGAAGCGCTGTGCGGTCCACGGCCTGTACGCGAACGGCGGCAACAACGACGCGGCGGGATTGTGGCACGCGGCGCAGGTGGCGCGGGCGTCGCGGCGCAAGGCGAAGCTGCTGGTGATGATCTCGGACGGTCTGCCGACGGAGTGTTCGGTGGCGGCGCTGCGGGGGCTAGTGACGCGGCTGACGCGGCGGTTCAAGATGTGCTGCGCGCAGGTGGCGGTGCAGCCTCTTGCGGAGGTGTGCTTCCCCCATTATGTTTTGCTGAACGAGGACGACCTGGCCGCGAGCGTGCGGCACTTCGGCAACGTGATCGCGCGGCTGGTGCAGAAGGCGCTGCGCGGCGGGTAGCGTTCGCCGTTTAGCCGCGGTTCGCAGAACCGCGCGGTCCTGCGAACCGCGGCTAAACCAAGGAGACCGCGTATGTCCGACAAATGGAACGGCGAGGACCTCAAGATCGGCACCATCTGGGACACGACGTTCTACCCGAATTCCGTCAAGGAGTCGGGCTTCCGCTTCCGCGCCACGCACCTCGGCGGCAAACGCGCCCCCAAGGTGGTGCTATGCGACGACCTGCGCATCCGCCCCGGCATCCCGTGCCGCGTCAAGATCCTCGCGATCCGCAAGCCGCAGCGCAGCGACCGTGGCGCCATCGAGGTCGAGTTCCTCGAATCGCAGGCGTTCAAGATCGAGGGCGTCTACCTCGACCCCGTCGTCTCGAAGAAGCTGCAGGTGCTGCTCGAAAGCGGCCTGAACATCCTGCTCGACGGCCCGCAGGGCTGCGGCAAGACGGTGCTGGCGCGGGCCATCGCCAATTCCTTGGGGATGGAATTCGTCTTCTTCAATTGCGGCGCCGTGGTCGAGGCGACCGACTTCCTGGCGACCATCCAGGTCATCGCCTCCTCGACGGGGCAGCCGACGATGGCGTTCATCAAGACGGCGGTGCTGACCGCTCTGCTGGAGGCGGCGGAGAATTCCTCGCGGAGTTACCTGGTTTTCCTCGACGAGTTCAACCGTTGCCAGGAGAGCGCCCGCAATGCGCTGATGCCGGCCCTGGATTCGACGCGGCGCGTGTTCAACCCGGTCGATAACCAGTTCATCGCGATCCCGGACAACGTGCAGTTCATCGCGGCGGTGAACCGCGGCAGCGAGTTCTCGGGGACGTTCGGCATCGACGCCGCCCAGCTGGACCGTTTCGCGCCTTTGCAGATGGATTACCTGCCACCCGCCGAGGAGACCAAGCTCCTGGAGGGCCGCCACCCCGAGCTGAGCAAGAACCTGATCGAGCTAATCGTCACCATCGCGGACAAGATTCGCCGCAGCCCGGAGTTGAGCGTCGGCCTGTCGGTGCGCGCCACGGACGAGGCGTGCATCTACCTCAAGCACCCGTTGATGGAGAAGGAGCAGCACCAGATGCTGCCGGAGGTGCTCAAGTCGTCGTTCTGCGGCCGCTTCTCCGGGCGCTGGGACGAGACCTCCTCCGACGCCGGCACCGCCTGGAACATCGTCCAGGAGGTGATGCGCGAGCAGAAAAAGCACAAGTGATGGGCAGGCGCCACGGTCGGCCTCTGTAGGGCAGCGAGTCCGTCGCTTTCCCCGTTTTGGGTGGCGCCGGAGCAGGACGCGGGGATAGGGCGGGGTCGGTGGACACGGCAAAAGAAAAAACCCTGCTCGGGGCCTGTCGGCGAAGCGAGCAGGGACGCAGACTACATCCGTATCTTCGGCTAGGCGGGTGGGACAGTCAACGGCTTTCGCCCCAAAAGGGCCACTGTCAACTCGCCCTCCTCGTTATTACTGGGTGCCGCATGGCGAGCGCGGGCCCCGCGCTCGCCCCCCGCGCAGCGGGATCTGGCTCACCGCTCGCGGCTAAACGAGCGCGCTTTCGCCATGCGGCACCCAGTAGATGAGGGAAAACTCGAAAAGGTTCATTGCAGGGGGGGGACAACGAGTACCAGAGTTCGCTCGCTTCCGAGGACGGAAGAGGATGCGACTCATTCAGGTGATTGAGCCGCGTCCGCTTTTCGCGACTTTTTCGCGGAAGCGCTATTTCCTGTACCACGCCTTGCCCGAGCTCACTGCCGCCAGCAACCGCTCCACGGCGGCTCGGTCGCCCAGCACGGCGGTCGCCATCTGCCGCATCTCGCCCCGGGCGGTCGGCTCGTTGTGATACACGCTGACGATCTGCCCCGCCAGTACCGCGCGCTGCCAGAGCAGCCCGCGGATAAACTCCGCCCGGCGCAGGGCGGCCCAGGCTTTGTCGTGCTTCTCCTTCTGCCGGGCATATTCCTGCATCTGCCGGATGACGATTGGGTCCGCGGGGTCGCCGCGGGGCATGGGGGCGCCGAGCTTGTGGACCGTCGGCAGCTCGGGCGCCTTCTCCGGCAGCTGGTAGGGCAACAGCAGCTTGAGGCCTTCCAGGTAGCGCACGGCGGCCCGCCGGCGCTTCTCGGCCGGGGGCACGGATCGCTCCCCCACCCGGTGGGCATCGCCCCAGTAGACGTACAGGGTGAAGCGCTGTTCCGGCTGGAGCGGTAACTCCAGGGCCTGGCGGGAATACTGCCTCACCTTCTCGGGAAAGTGCAGGCCGCTTTGGCCGTGGACGTGGGCCAGCCGATAATAAATCTGGCCGCGCTCCACCGGATCCCGAAATTCCTGCAACAACTTCCCGGCGAGCTGATCCATCTCGATCAGGGAGGCCCTGCTGCCGCGCCGGTAGCCGTCCAGCTTGCGTAAGACGGCCCACAGCTCCGGCCGGTATTCCTTCGGCCCGTCGGGAGGGATCCTGGCCGAGTGAGGGGCGCGTTTTGGCAGGTCCCGCAGTTGCTCCTTCAGCCAGCGGGACAGGTTCACGTCGGTCTGGGCCTGCGGCGGTTCGTCGGGCTGGTGGAAGGCTTCGATGCCCAATTCACCTTCCCGGTCCGACAGATCCACCGTCATCCGGCTGTTCACGCCCACCAGGGGCAAGACGGTCCCGCCCCCCTGAATGTGCCAGACGATGGCCCCGCCGGGCTGCTTCCAGAGCTTGCCGTCCACCCAGAGGTCCACCTCCTCGCCGATGCCGAACTGGTTGCGGTCCCGGGGCAGCGGGGCTTCCGCGACCGCCCAGTGCTTGATGGCCGCGGCCGGGACCTCCCGCCGCGCCGGCGCGTCCGCCCTCTGGGCTTGTGGCCGCGGCCGACCGTCCGGCTGGACGGCGGCCGCCCCCTGGTAAACTACCAGGCCGCCGCCGGCCGCCAGCAGGGCTACGATCAGAAGCACGAGACCCACTTTCAGTTTGGTCATGAACATGGCTCGCATTACTCCCTCGCTCAAGCCCGTGAGCCTCGACCACGACACCAGGCGGTCCTCAAATGGAAAGCGTCTTCCGAGATTGTATAGCATCGTGCATCCCCGCGGGTGCCGAAGTGTGAGCGGGGCTGGGGACAGTCCGCGGTGCTGCTCCGACGGCCGCGGGCTCGGCGCGGGACCTGCCCGAGTCTGCCGAGCCGGGCAATAAGGGGACGCATCTCAAATAATACGAATCTGTTAATTCGTATTATTTGAGATGCGTCCCCTTATTGCCTCATGCTCGGTTCTCCTCTCGTGGAAGTACGTGGACAGGTCCGAGAGGAGATGCGGATATCGTGCGGGAACCCGTCAGGAGAAATCAACCGAGACGAGAGGTCACTCTCCGGCCTCGTCATTTCCGCAACGACCCGATCAGCTTCTTGAAGTCGTCGCGGTTTTGCAGGGACGCGAGGTCTTTCGACCGGAGCCTCTCCTCGTCGCGGAAACCGGCGTCCACCGCCTTGCGGAGCAGCTCCATCGCCCGATCGGCACGGGCGGCCTTCCGGGGGACGTCAGCGGGCTTGGGAGCGGCTGCGGGGTCGGCAGGCGCGGTGACGGCGTCTCGCCACTTCTTGTACGCCTCCAGATTCCGGACCGGGAGCCACAGCGCCTCGCTGTCGATGAAGTCCAACTGGGCTTTCGCGAGCGGAACCTTCCGCTGGAGCATCGACTCCAGCAACGCCAGCGAGTGACGGGCGGCTTCGTCGCGGGCGGGAAGGGGGAGCTTGTCGTGCCCAGCGATGCGCGCCCACGTCAGGGCCAGGCGGTAGAGTTGACGTTCCGGGACGTTCTGGCCCAGCGGGGCGAGGAGTTTCATCGCCTCGGCGGGCTTGCCCGCATTCGTGCGCATCAGCGCAGCCTTCTCGCGGTACTCGCTCACTCGGGCATCCTGTTTGGGGTTCGCCACTTTCAGGACGGCTTCCCAGTCGTCACCTGCCTCGTCCCAGTGGCCGGCCCCGGCATGTCGCAGCGCCCGGCGCTCGTGCAAATGCATCCGTGCGCCGGCGTCGTTCTCCCCTGTCTTTCCTAGCGCCAGCGTCAACAGCTTCACAATGCGCTCGTCATTTCGCTTGCGGACGAGGGCATCCTGGCCGAACCGCTCGCTGTGGCGGTCGTAGATCCTCGCCAACTGATCCAGGGCGTGAACCACTTCGAGATTGGGATCCTTCTCCACCGCGACCGCGCTGCCGTAGGCCGCCACGACGTCCCCGTCCAGCGCCCGCGCCTCGGCGGCGTCGAGGCGATCGCGCCAGGACTCGGCCGGCGCGGCGAGCCTGGAGGCGGCGTCGGCATCGAGAGCGGCTTCGCGGAAGCGGCCCAGGGTCCTCTGCCAGCGAACCCGATCCCGATGCCGCTCTCGGAGGAAGTCGGCCTGTCGATGCTTGTCTCCGACCGGCCACACCTTGATCAGGGCGATGCCCTCGTCATGATCGCGCAGCGCCTCGTCGATCCGTTTCAGTTCCGCCAGCGCTTGCGCCCGCCGCGAGTAGCAATCGAGCAAGCGCCCCCAGATGTCAGCTCGGGGCTGCTTCGACGCGCGATAAAGTGGGGTGAGAGTGACGATCGCTTTGGTCGCCCAGGCGACGACATCGGCGGGAGCTTTCTGGGCGTGCAAGACATCCATCTGGATGTCGGACAGTTGGCGAGCGAACAGTTCGTTCTGAGGGTTGAGCTTCGCCCGCCGCTCCATCACGGGCAGCACGGCCCGCACGAGTTCCATCACGTGGTTCTGCTTTTTCAATGCCTTGGCGACGTCAATGAGGAACCGATGCGCCAGATACCATTCTTCCTCGTCGCGGGGGTTGGCGTCTTCGTTGCCGACCATGCCCTGTAGCGTCGTGACGACAGCGGTTGCACACTCCCGGGCGCCATCAGTATCCCCCGTCGTCGCCAGATAGTGGCTCATGCTGCCGCACACACGGGCCAGTTCGCTGCGATGCTTCGACTTTTGGGGCTCCTGTCGGAGCGTCTCCGTCTGCCAGCGGCGGGCCACCTCGAATGCCGCTCGCGCACGAGCGTTGTCCTTCTGGTCGCGGGCGATCACGGCGAGGCGATAATTAGCGGCGGCTCGCTGGGCGAGGTACTCCGTGCGCTGATCGATCCGTGTGACCTGCTCCCAGAGTGCGACCGCCCGTTCGCACAGTTCGTTCGCTTCCTTCTTGTTCGCGTCCAGGTCCGGTTCGCGTTCGTAAAACACCTGGTATCCGGCCGAGCTGAGTGACTCGGCAAGGCTCGCCTTGTAAGTGAGATTGTCCGGGTGCTCCGCGACCAGCACCTCGAACAGGCCGATCGCCGTGCGGAGCTGGCTGATTCCTTCCTGCCATTCGTGGAGCAGGTCGTGCAACTCACCCAGCCGCAGATGAGCCAGCCCGTTGCGGTGCCGCACTTCCGGTCGATCGCTGTTTCGGTCGATCAGACCACGAAAGCTCTCGACGGCGTCGCGGAGCATCCGCTCCGAGCGCGCGTCGAGTTTGCCGTGGGTGATCATGTCACGCTCGACCATCCCAATCTGCTGTTCGTGCAACTTCAGCGCTCTCTCCAGGGCGTCGCTGGCGCGGTCGGCCTCCTGGGTCGCGATGTCGGCGCTCGTTTCCGCCTTTGCGCGGGCCGATTGGGCCTGAACGCCGAAGAGAGTGCTCACCAGACTCGCCGCAAGCAGGATGACCGCCGAGCTGACCAGGGAGAGCGCCAGCACCGGTTGCCGTTGGCACCACCGCCAGCCGTGCGTCAACGGGCCGACCGGACGGGCCAGGATCGGCCGATTGTCCAGGAAGCGATTCAGATCGTCGCCGAGTTCCGACGCGCTGTCGTAACGGCGCGAGGGGGTTTTCTGGAGGCACTTCAGGCAGATCGTCTCCAGATCGCGCGGCACGGCGGCGTTGAGCCGCTTCAGGGCGACCGGCTCGTCGGCGATCACCTGCCGCAGCGTGTCCATCGCCGTGGCCGCCCTGAACGGCGGCCGGCCCGTGAGGCACTCGTACAGGATCGCCCCCAGCGCGTACACATCGGCGGCCGGGCCGGCCTGCTTGCCGCGCCCCTCGGCCTGCTCTGGGGCCATGTAGCTGGGCGTGCCGAGGAGCGCGCCCGACCCCGTCTGGCCCGCGCCGTCCAGACACTTGGCCAGGCCGAAGTCGGTCACCTTGGGCGAGCCGTCGGCCCCGATCAGCACGTTGGCCGGCTTCAGGTCGCGGTGGACGACCTGGGCCTCGTGGGCGGCCTGCACGCCGCGCGCCACGCCCTCCACCAGCCGGGCCGCGTCGCGCGGCGGCAGCGGCCCGGCGGCCAGCAGACGGTCGAGGCTCCCACCGGGACACAGTTCCAGCGCCACGAACGGCAGGCCGTCGCACTCGCCGGCCTCATACACCTGCACGACGCCCACATGGTGCAGCCGCGCGATCGCCTCCGCCTCGGCGCGCAGCCGGTCCCGCTCCGGTTGCCCGGCGTGACCGCCCGCGAGGATCATCTTCAGCGCCACCAGGCGGTTGAGCCGCAGGTGCCGCGCCTTGTAGACGACGCCCATGCCGCCGCGTCCCAGCTCTTCGAGGATCTCGTAGCCGGGCACCTCCGCCGGCCCGCGCCGCAGCGGCCCCAGCACGGCCGGCAGCGTGTCGCGCAGCGCGGGGAACCGCTCCAGGTACTCCGCCACCGTCACGCGCTCCGCGTGGTCCGACCGCACGCGGAACTCCAGCGCAATCAGCTCGAGCACCTCGGCCCGCTCCGCCTGCAGCGCGGGGAACCGGCTCAGGCACTCCTCGACGCGCGCCGGCTCGCCCGCCCGCAAGCGATACTCCAGCTCCAGCCGCACCAGCTCGCGCAGCAGCGCCGGCCGCTCCGTTTCGGCGATCCGCTCCAGGAACGTGGCGACGTCCGGGCGTCGCTCCGACCGCCATTCGCTCTCGAAGGCGTCGATCAGCGTGTCGATGCGATCCTGGGGGGTCTGGGACATGGTCGCTCCTCGTCGCATGGGCCGTCACAAGAAGATGCCGATGGGTCGGCCAACCCGTCAGGCCTCGACCGCCAGCAACGCCGTCAGGCGCTCGCGCGCCCGGCGGTGGACGCGCTCCACCGTGCTGAGGGACGTGCCCAGTTCGCGGGCGATCTCTTCATGAGTCGTCCCGTCGAGGATGTGCAGGACAATCGCCCGATACTTGTCCGGCATCCCCGCGACGAGGCAGCCGTGCAGATCCTCGGCGATCAAGACTTCCTCCGGCCTTGGCTCGCGGTCGAACGCTTGAACGTCCGGCGTCAGCTCGTCCTCGCGGTCCTGGCTCCGCCGCGCCGCCGCGTTGTGCTCCGCGTGGCGGCAGATGCGGCAGGCCGCGATCCGCGCCAGCAGGCACCAGAGCGAGGCCCAGTCCTGTAACTCGATCAGCCCGTCGTCCATCCGGCGGAAGAAGGTTTGGAACACCGACTGTGCCACGTCCTCCGCGCCGACCCGCCGGCCGAGCCGCTGGCTGATCTTCCCGGCCGCCAGGGCGACGAGCCGGGACGCGAACCGGCGCACGATGATCTCGCCCGCCCCGTCCACGTCCCCTTTACGGACCCCGCTCAGCAGGCGATCGAACGAGGGACTGTCCGACATGACGTTCTCCCGGTGGTTCCTTGCGCGAGCCTGCCCGCGCATGATACCGTTGTGATAGAACGTCGGCCTCCGGTTGTCGATCCCTCCGCGAGTCCCTCGACTTCTCGTCTGTCAACACCCCGCGGCCCGCCGCAACGGACTCAGTCTTTCTTGTCCTGATCCTTTTTCGCCTTGTCCTTCTCTACCTTGACCGCCCTGGTCGCCTTGTGAAGGATGCGTTTCTTGCCCAGGGTGTCGGAGATGGTGACGGACTGAATCTCGGCCTGTAATTCGCCCGCCCCCTCACGCGCCTTGGTGAGTGTGAACTGGATGCGGACGGCCACCATGCGGTCCCTCTCCTTGTGGCCCTCGACGAACTTCTCGGCGTCGGCCTCGGCCATGGGGAACGAGGCCAGCAGCTCGGGGTTGGAGAAGTAGACATCCGTGCGCGAAGGGAGCGTCCCGGTCGGGTATCGCGAATTCGGATACCAGTAGCTCGTCCTGGTGACGCTGTTGCCCTGCCAGCGCGACCCCAGCGGGAAGAGCTTCTCGTCGAAGTCGTATTTCTTGACGGCCATTTTGGTGTCGAGAGTGAACTCCTGGGTCAGGTCGAACTCCTTGACCTTTCCCTTCATGATCTCGACGGTCTTCTTCTTCTCGCGATCGACCTTGAACTCGTCGTCCTTGACATCGTTCCAGGTATCGGAGCGATAGAGGCGGAGATAGGCCTCGGCGTTAGCCTTGTGGTCGAAGTCGTCGCCCTTGAGCTTCATCCAGCCCAGCAGCAGGGTGTCGTAGCTGAAATCATGAGCGGAGACGCTCGCTGGCACCGACAGGGTCAGGGCGAGAACGAATAGGATGCTCGGTCGTGACATGGCATACCTCGTGAGGGATGGGCGAACACGAAAGACAAAACCCCTCCCCGGCCTTCGTCCTCTCCCGTTCCGAGAGCCTGTGCGAGGCGGACACCGGCAAGCGCCGATGATCGTTCCCATCATCGGCGCCGCGACAGGCTCGACCAGCTCGGCGGCCTGGCCGCGCCTTGACCGCGTGAGCTCGTGGGGGCACCCCGCCCCGGACCTCGGGCGTGCCTCCGACGTCGCCGGCCTGTGGAGCGCGGCTGTCAGGTGGCGGAGAGCAGCCGCTTGATCCAATCGGGCAGGTTGGTGTCGGTGGCGTGATAGATGGTCCCGGCGCGTTGGCCCTCAAACCGCTTGATGGCCGCGATCACCGCGTTGAGCTGAGAATCTGTCAGGGTGCTCATCTTGGTGTCGGCGGCTAGGCCGGTCTGAGCTTGCACGAACGCAGAGTAGGCGGCCGTGTCGTTCGTTTTCGGCGGGGCGTACTTCGTGATCACCTCTGCGACCGTGAGGGACTGGTAGTTGGTCTTCAGCAAGCTCACGAGCGCGCGGTCCCCCGTGGCCTTGTCCGGGAAGATCGCGAAGCCGCCCCTGTCCTTCCCGATGGCCCCGTGCCTCGTCGCCCAGGCGCCGCCGACGATGTTGCCCGGATTGTTGTTCCGCCAGCTGCGGTCTCCGTTCACGCGGACCTCGGTCCGGTAGATGACGTAGCCGTCTCTGCCGTGCGTCCCGCTGCTGCCGGGCGACGCGAACGTTCGCGGCGCCGCGAGCTTGACGACGGGATACCCCGGCCCCGCGCCCGGCTCGAGTTTGGGGTCGATGTTCCCGACCCCGACCCCGACGCCGTCCTTGCTCGCCGTCGCGTGGTACGTGCCCTCCGGCAAGTCGGGGAACTTCACCACCCCCCTCTCGTTCGTCGTATCCGTCAGGGTCTTCCCGCCGGCGCTCGTCAAGGTCACCGTCGCGCCAGGGACACTCACGTTATTCGAGTCCGTGACGTGGACCACGACGTAGCTCTTGAACGGGTCCGTGCGGCTCACCTGGCTCGAGTCCGGCAGGGTGGGGTGAGACGGCGGCGTGGAGGATCCCGTCGGGATGGCCGGCGGTCTCACGACCGGCGGGGCGACGACCACCGGGGCCAGCGTCTTCCACGCCCCGACGACCGGCGTGTCCTTCGCGAAGCCGAACGTTTGCGTCACGTCGGCGAACGGGTCCCCGTTGGTGTCGAGATACCACCGCTTCATCCCCGCCTCGTTGCGCGTCACCCCCAGGTCGGTCTTGCCGTCCTGGTTCCAGTCGCCCGTCACCGGTACGTCATTCGTGCTGAGCAGGCCGAAATGGCGGGTGATCTCCGGCCAGGCGTCGCCGGACGTGTCGAGGTTCCACTGGAGCAACCCGGCGGCCAGGTCGGGCCGCGTCACGCCCACGTCCGTCGTGCCGTTGCCGTCCCAGTCGCCGACGACGGGGGTGTCGTTGACCAGACCGAACTGGCGTGCCTGCGGGTTGGCGTAGGCCAGCCGAGTCGTGTCCAGATACCAGTCGAGGCCGCCACTCTGGTAATTCCGCCGCGCCACGCCGAGGTCGAGCGTCCCGTCGCCGTTCCAGTCGCCGACGAACGCGAGGTCGCCCGCCAGGCCGTATTTGTGCTGCACGTCGGCCTTACCGTCGCCATTGGTATCGATGTCCCACGTCAGGCCGCCCTCGGCGTTGGCGCGGACGGCGATCAGGTCGGCCTTGCCGTCGCCGTTCCAGTCGCCACTGAGGATGCGGTCGCCGGGCTGGCCGAAGGCGCGGACCTCGGCGGCGGAGCTGCTGGAGCGGTCGCCGGCGAGGAACAGGTCGTGCCCATCGCGAACGACGCCGACGAGGTCGCCGAGAGGCGAGGCAGAGAGCAGATCGCGCGTCTCCAGCGTTTCGAGTTGCAGAATGCGACGAGGGGTAGCCATCGGGGAAGTCTCCTGTCATTCGGATAACGAGGGTCGCGACGTGCGGCCGCTCCGACAGGAGATGCGGTTTCGGGCCGAACGCCCTTCAGTCCGCCGGGCCATTTTTTCCGAGTTGCTCTTCCTTCGGCTTCTCGTCCTTGGCCTTATCCTTCGGCTTCGGATCGTAGATATCCCCCTGCGTCCGGAGATGCTTGGGCGACCAGTGGAGTATAACGTTCAGTGCCTGGCGAGGCCTCGATCATCCTTTGGGCCAAATCCTCCCAGCCAGGTCTTCTGAAGGCGTTTCCGGGCCGGGGGTAGACGGACCCGGCCCGGGCTCGCAGGGTAGGGGGTAGGCAACACCCCCACCTACTTCTACTGCGCGAGATGCTCGTTTTTCCAGGGATCCAGGTGGGCAATTGTCCGCGAGGGGCGTGAAAAACACTGGGGATTTCAGCATCTCTGAGCAGATCTCGCGCAGTAGAACTACCCAGGAGCCGAGCCGTGTCCGCTGCCGGAGAAGAAAGGGGACATTCATGAATGGCACTGTTTAACAATTATCAACCAGTTAAGAGAGGCGGCTGATGGAATTATGGCTGCCGGTCCTTCGCTGGCGGTCCGC
>JBBRPS010000017.1:0-31406 GCA_038227745.1 Gemmatales bacterium
CGCAGGTAACCGGCGACCAGCGCCGCGGTCCGCTCGCCGGCGGCGTCCTTACCGAGCGCGCGCAGGGCGGTCAGCACCTGCTGGGCGGCGCGGCTGCGGTGGCGCCGGGCCAGGCCGTCGGCGTCCGGGGACAGCCGCCACCATACGACGTACCACGCGACGCACCCCAGCGGCGGCCCCAGCACGAGAGCGGCCAGCAGCGGCAGGTTGAAGCCCTCGCCATGCCCGCCGCGGCGCAGCACCGCCGCGCCGGTCGCCAGGTCGTAGAAGCGCTCGGGCGCCTGTGGCACGCGGGTGACGGCCGGAACCGGCAGCTCCGCCTGCGGCCGCGGCGTCACTTCCAGCGCGATGAACTCGCGCGTGCGCGCCGGCTGGTATCGCCGCAGGCCGTCGTGGTAGTAGACGAACTGCAGCGATGGCAGGTGCTTGACCGCCGTGCTCTTCGGCTTCAGGCGGTAGACGAACTCCCAGGTATTCTCCGCGGGCAGGTGGCGGTCCTTTCCCGGCACGCCCTCGACGTAGAAATCCCTCTCGACGTCCGGCGGGAACAGGCGGAGCTTCGCGCGTTGGGGTTGATGGCCCTTCGGGCCGTTGCCGGTGATGCGCACGGTCAGCGTCAGCGGATCCTCGACGGCGAGTTTGGTCGGCGCCGCGGCGTAGCTGATGCGGTACGAGCCGACGGCGCCGCTGAAGTTCTCCGGGCGGCCGACCACGGGGGGCGCGTCGGCCTCGTCGTCGCCGGCGCGACAGGGCAGGGCGGTCAGCAACAGCGCCAGGGCGAACCGTGTCGCGGCGCACAGACTACGGCGTTTCACGCGGTCCTCGTACTCTCGTTTGCGCGCTTGCACTACCAGTCCTTCACGTTCGGCGGCGACCGCGGCGTCAGGCGGCGCTGCTCGCGGCGCTCGCGCTGGATGCGCTGCGCCTCCTTCTCCAGGTGCGCCGCGGTGTCCTGTGGATCGAGCGGGGCCAGCTCGTCGCTGTCCGGCAGCGTTTGCAGGTTGCCCTTGCCCGGCGCCAGGTCCTTCGTCTCGACTGCCTTCTGCTGGCCCTTCGCCAGGTCCTTCAGCAGGGCCTGCCCCTTGTTGCCGTACTTACCTTTTTGCAACGCCGTGTCGCCCTCCTGGCCGGGCGGCTCGTCGTCGCGCTTCTTGTGGCGCGGGTCGTCCTGGTCCTCGTTGGGCTTCGGCCCGGGGCTGCTCGGGTTCGCCATCGCCTTGCCCAGCAGCAGCCGCGCCAGCTCCAGGTTGTAGGCCGCCCGCTCGCGCAACTCGGCGTCCACGGCCTGGAGGCGGCAGGTGCGCAGGCAGCGCACCGCCGCCGCGAGCGCCCGCGCGTCCGTGCCGTCCTCCACCTGCAGCAGACTCGTGCCAAGGTCGTAGAGGGCACGCAGCCGCCGCGGCGTCGGCGCCGCGCCGTCGTCCAGGCAGCGGCGGTAGCATAACTCGGCCTCGCGGTAGCGCCCCAGGCGGTACAGGGCGGCGGCCTTGTTGAACGCCACCAACCCCGGATCCTGCGCCGTCTCCTCGGCGAGGCCGTACAGGTGGATGGCCGTGGTGTAATCCTTGCGCGCGAACGCGGCGTTGCCCTGGCGCACCAGGTCGAGCTCCGGCTGCGGTGCGGCGCCGAGCAGCAGCAGCACGAGGGTCCCCAGCCACAGGGCGCGGTGCGGTGAAATCATGGTCGCTTCTCCCTCGTTCCCGGTCGCGCGCCGGGCCGTGCCTTTCCCTCGGCCGGCGCCTGCGGGGGGCGGCCGCGGCCGACGGCGAGCGAGACGGTCAGCAGTGCCAGGGCCGTGCCGAAGAACCACGGGTAGCGCGGGTGGTAGACGGCGAGCGCCACCTCGCGGTCGCCGTGGCGCGCCCGGTCCTCGAAGATCTCGCGGTACAGCGCCCCCTGCGGCAGCGGCCGCGTCCGCGCGGGAAAGTAGGCCGCGCCCGTGCGCCGGGCGATCTCCTGCAGGGGTAGCTCCTCCAGGCGCGTCCTGATCTCCCGGTCGCCGAACTGCAGCGGGCCAACGGGCGTCGGGATGGGGCTGCCGTTCTTCGGGTCGCCGACGCCCAGGCAGTACACGGGGACCGCCGCGTCCTTCGCCGCGGCCGCCCCTTCCGCCCACTCCTCGTCGCCCGCGGGGTCGTCGCCATCGGAGACGAGAAGGACGTCCTGGTAGCCCGCGGAGAGCGGTTCGTGGACCGCGAGGGCCAGGCGCAGGGCGGCGCCGATGCGCGTGCCGGACGTCTGCTCCTCGCCCAGTGGGCGCAGCTCGGGCGGCAGGTAGTCGGCGTCCTGGCGGCGCACAGCGTCGCGGAAGTGGTCGTAGTCGTGCGTCAGCGGACAGACCAGCTTCGCGCGGGCCGCAAACACCACCAGGGCGACGCGGTGGCCGCCGCGCTTTTGCAGTGCGTCGGCGAGCGTGAACAGGGCACGGCGGGCGAGTTCCAGGCGGCTAGGCTGCTCGGCGAGCATGCTGCGGCTGAGGTCGAGCACGACGACGAGGTCGCGCCCGGCGGCCGCCTGCTGCGACGGGTCGCTCCCCCAGCGCGGGCCGGCGACGCCGAGCACGAGGGCGGTCAGGGCGGTGCTCCAGCAGAAGCTGCGCAGGGTGTTCCAGCCGCGCCCGGGCGCGGTCAGGCCGCGCAGCGCCAGGGCCGTCCCAAGGTGGCGCAGGTCGCGGCGGCGGCGGTACCAGGCGCGGATGCCGAGCACCCACAGCACGGGCTGCGCCGCCAGCAACCAGATCGCCGCGGGGTACGCCAGCCGGCTGACCATGGTCTCCAGCAGCGTCCGCAGCAGCGACAGCGTCTCGCCCACTCCGCCCATCTGTGCAAGCACCCCGTTGGTCTTGAGCCCCGAAGCTATCCCATCTCGCTCGTTTAGCCTCGCTCGTTTAGCCGCGAGCGGTGAGCCAGATCCCGCTACGCGGGGGCGAGCGCGGGGCCCACGCTCGCCCGAGGCTCGCGGCTAAACGAGCGCGCTTGAGCCATGCGGCCCTCAGTAAGAGCT
Organism: Gemmatales bacterium; assembly: GCA_038227745.1. GTDB lineage: Bacteria > Planctomycetota > Planctomycetia > Gemmatales > Gemmataceae > DASPXY01. The sequence continues at coordinate 3,004 of JBBRPS010000017.1, forward strand.
TCCCGGCAACACCTCACGGCAAGCGCCGCCACCGCGTCAGGTCGAGCATCTGCACCCCCAGCAGCAGGGCGAACGCCGCCAGGCCGAACCACGGATACCACTCGGCGTAACGCCGGTACTGAAAGCTCTCGATCTCGCGCCGCTCCAGCCGGTCGATCTGGCCGCACACGTCCAGCAGCGCCTGCGTGTTGTCGGCCTGGAAGTAGCGGCCCTTCGTCATCCGCGCCACCTCCTGCAGCGTCTTCTTCGCGCTCAGACGGTCCGCGGCGGAGGTCTCGGCCGCCCCATCCCCGTCCTTCGGCGGCGCGTCGCTGCCGGCGTCGATGGTGTAGATCGGCACGCTCATGTTGCCGGCCAGCTGCGCCGCCTGGCGCGGCTTGAGGGCTGGCGGCGGCACGTTGTGTTCGCCGTCGGTCAGCAGCACCATGACGCGCCGCCGACCTGCTGCGGGCCGGAGGCGGTGCAGTCCCCAGGCGATCGCGTCGCCGATGTTCGTCCGCCCTTCCTCGGGCAGCGTCCGCGGCTCCTCGCCGTCCAGCAGTTGCAGCAGCACGGGATGGCTCAGGGTCAGCGGGCAGACGCTTTCGGGCATGGTGGCGAACGTCACCAGCGCCAGCAGGTCGTTGCGCCGCCCCTCCAGCCGCTCGCCGCCGACGCCCGCGCCCCCCTCGACGAACAGGCGCAGGGCCTTCTTGACGGCGTCGAGGCGCCGGACCGGCACGCCCTGCCAGGTGAAGTCGCGCTCCGCCATGCTGCCGCTGACGTCCACGACCAGCACGATCGCGATGCCCTCGGTCGGGATGCGCGACCCCGGGTCGGGCCAGCGCGGGCCGGCCAGGGCGACGATGAGCAGCAGCAGTGCCAGGCCGCGCAGCGCCAGCCCGCCCCAAAATGCGACGCGGCTGCGGCCGTGCGGCAGGGCAGTCAGGGGCCTCGTGTCGGAGAAGCGCAGGGCGGCCGGCCGGCGCCGCAGCCACCACCACAGTAACGGCGGCAGCAGCAGCACGAGCAGGAGCCACAGCGGTTGCGCGAAATACGGCAGCGCCAAGCCCGATCTCCTTTCCCTCTGAACTCCCCCCGACCGATTACGGTCCCCGCAGCAAACCGAGTGCCGGTTGTGCCTTTCTCGGGGAGGTGAGGCCGTTCTTCAGCCCTTCATTCTATCGCCGTGCGCGCCGTCATGCAGGCTCCCCGTCGGCCCGCGCCTCGCGGTGCCGAAAGAATCTCCAGCGCTGGTCAAGGCGTGACCGCGCCCCCCGCCTGACCCTTCCCCCGACCCCGCAGGTCCCGTGATAAGAACCGGCACATCGGGCAGCACAACCGCGCCCGTTTGCCCAATCGGAGATGTTTTCCATTTGGTAGCGGCCGGCGCGACTGTTACACTTATCGTTGATACCTGTCCCCAGTGTCCGACCCCGATTGGCACCCGACACCGTAGCACGGCTCTCCCCGCGAGGGGAGCGCGGCCGGTCCAGGGGCGCCTTGAAGTCCACGCGCAGCCAGGAGACGTGTCCATGCCAGAATCCCCGCCGTCGAGGGACAAAACCTCCACGCAGAGGACCAGCAGCGCCGCCCGCGACAGTTCCCGCTCTGCCGGGGCGCCCGCGGTGCAGGTCCGTTACTGCCGCCGTATGAGGCCCCAGAGGGTCTACCCGGTCGTGGTCGGCTGGGCCAGCAAGGGCCGCCCCGCCGCCGAGCCTATCGTCGTGCGCCTCCTGATGGCCGGCGCTCAGGTGGTGCCCGCCGAGCACACCTTGAACCCCGCCGAGCCGGACGAGAAGGTCACCTTCTACGTCACGCCGCTGGCGAAGGGACAGCTCCGCGGCGAGCGCCTGGAAGTGCTCCAGGGCGGTCGCAAGGTGCAGGAGATCAAGCTCCCCTGCAAGGTGACGACGCAGCGGGCGACGTGGATCTGGCTGCTGCTGACGCTCCTGGTGTGCTGGTTCGTGGTGCCCGCGTATGAGTCCCCCATCAAAGAGCGCAGACCCGCCGTCCACGCAGAACTGGGCGACGACGAACTGGTGGAATACTACAACACCCAGACTTCGCTCGCGGTGCGCCTCAACCGCTATCTGCTCCCCGTCCTCCCGCTGATCGACCAGCACGCCCCGGGCGTCGCCCGCGGACTCGAGGAGGTCACGGACTACATCGGCGCCTTCTACTCCTGGAGCTACTACGCATCGAAGGATACGATCCCCCTGCCGGAGATCTTGACAGGCGTCATGGTCTTGTTGACCCTGTTCTCGTGGTGGGTTCATCTGGAGCGCCGCGGGCGCCGGGTCGGCAAACCGCTGCCGGCATCCGGGGGCGGGGGAGACGACAACTGAGGCCCACTGCGCGGGAAAGCCGCGCCCACTGCGCGGGCGCGGCTTTCCCGCGCAGTGGGCGGGAGTTGCGAACTCGGTCCGGGTGGCTAGAATGGAAGGGGAGTTCGACCTTCGGCCAGACATCCGGGAACGGACATGACGATCTCGCTGACCTGTGCGTGCGGCGCCCATCTGGAGGTGGACGACACCTTCGCGGGCCAGACGATTAACTGTCCCGACTGCCAGCGCCCCATCGCCACGCCGCGGCCCGAGCGGGTCGGACTGCAGACCAGCGGCCTGGCCCTCGCCAGCCTGACCCTCGCCCTCGTCGGTGCCTTCACTCTCTTCGGCACCCTGCTCGCCATCCTCCTCGGCGCCCTCGCGCTGCGCGCCATGGCGCGACACCCCGACCGCCTCACCGGCAAGGGTTACGCCGTGGCCGGCATTGGCCTGGGCGTGTTCTTCACCGGCCTGACCGCGTTCGCCCTCAGTTCCGTCGAAGTGTTCCACAACGTCCTCGGCCGGCTGCAGTGGGCCGGCAAGCTGGACTACGCCGGCGGCGACGAGGTCATCCGCAAGACCGAGGGCTTCGCGATCAAGCGCCCGTCCCCGCGCTGGGGCGTCAAGCGCTCCGACCGCCCAGAAGACGCGCACATCTGGGACGACCTCGTCATGGTGAACGTGGACGAGGACGCGCACCTGGTCTGCATCGCCCAGCAACTGGCCGGGGAGACAACGCTCGATCAGTGCCGCCACCAGGCCCAGGCGGAGTTCCGTGAGCAGGACAAGGCGGGCATCTTCGGCAAACCGGGATTCCTTCGCCGGGGCGTCGTCGAGGTTCTGGAAACCCGGCACCCGCCCCCCGTCCAGAACATGGACATGGTCGAGATCCTCCTCGACAAGCGCCTGGCCGGGCAGGAGCGGCGCTTCGTCATGCGCGTGATCAAGGACCGGGCGTCGAACACGGCCTTCGTCCTGATCGGCGGGGCACGCAAGAGCAACTTTGCCCGGATCGAGCCGGAGATCCGCAAGGCGATGGAGAGTTTTCGGCTGCTCGACGGCGGCGCCGGCAATTTCCGCTGAGGATGCGCCTCCATGGCCGTCTGCCTCTACCACTCCGAGCGGCCCGGCATCGGCATCTGCGTGCGCTGCCGGGTCGTCATCTGCGACGAGTGCTGCACCCGCCTGGACGGCATCAACCACTGTCACTCCTGCCTGCGGGCGCTGGGGACGAAGCCGCTCGTGGTGCCGCGCGGCGGTTCGGCGGTGCTGACGGCGGCGGTGCTGGGCTTGCTGGGGCTGGCGTTCGGCGGCGTGTTCTGGCTGGCGCAGGGGCGCCTGGCGCCGTGAGCGTTTCGCCGCGAGCGGTGAGGCGAAAGGACGAGAGGCAGGGCTATGCCGCTTCAGGATCACCTCGAGGTCCGGCCGCGCCGCACGGGCGAAATCCTCGACGACGCCTGGCGCCTCGCGCTGAGCGACCTGCCCTTGCTGCTCGCCCTGTCCGGGCTGTTCCTCCTGCCCGCCGTCGGCCTGTTCCTCTGGCTGCTGACCCAGCCGCCCCCCGACGCCCTGTGGGCGCGATTGCTGTTGCCCGCGCTCGCGGCCGGCCTGCTCCTGCTCACCGGCCTGGGGTCGGGCGCCTGTCAGGAGGCGTTCCACTCCTGGGCCGAGGAGCACCCGCCGCGCCTCGGCGAGTGCCTGGCCGCCGCCTGCAAGCGCGGCCTCAACCACGTCACCGCCCAGGCCCTGATGCTCGCCCTGCCCCTCGCCGCCCTCGTGTGGGCCTTCGTCCCCGGCCTGCCCACCGCGGGGGCGTGGGTCCTCGGCTTCGCCTTCCTCGCCCTGTTCGCGCCGGTCTGGATGGGAGGACTCGGCCGCCACGTCGCCCTCGCCGCCGGACAGAAGAACCTGTGGCGTGCCTGGCGGCACTCGCTGCGCGCCAGCGGCCGGCACGCCGGGCGCGCCCTGGTGGTCGTCACGGTCCGCGTGTTCCTGCTGCTGTTCGCGGCCGTCAACCTGCACCTGTTCGCCCGCTTTTTCTTCTGGGCGGCGGAGGACCTCGGCGGCGTTAACGTCGCCCTGCTGCGCATCCTCACGGCCCTCGACAACGTCTCTTATCTCATCGCGCTGTTCGCCCTGGCCTGGTGGCTGCTCGCCCCGTATGCCGAGGCTGTACATTACCTGTTCTTCATCGACGCCCGGATGCGCTACGAGGGCCTCGATCTGTGGTACCGCGTCGAGGAACTGTTCCCCGTGGAGAAGACGCCGACACAGCCCGGGCCGGCCGAGCCGAGCAAGGGACCGCCGAAGGTCCTCGTTCCGGTGCTGGCGCTCCTCGCCCTGTTGCCGCCGTCGCGCGCCGCGGCAGGCGACCCGCTGACCGTCGTCCGCGCGGCGCGCCGGGAGGTCGCCGCCGTTCGCCGTGAGGTGAAGGAAACCACCCCGCACCGCGGCGGCCAGCGCTGGGTCGGGGCGCTGCGCCGCGTCGGCGAGCGCCTCGACAGCCAGGGCGGGAGGCAGGGCGGCTACCGCTGGTATCACCGGGCGGTCGAGGGCTTCGCCGATCTGCCCCAGCCCCAGGCCCTGAAGGTACTCGACCGCGTGGAGGGCCGGCTCAGCCTGATCGAGGAGAGCCTGACGCCGCCGGAAGGGGAGCCGCTGACGCCGGAGCAGATCAAGGCGCTGGTGTCGCCGAACGGCCGCGGGGCCAGGCCGAAGGTCAAGATGGAGGATGAGCGGCCGCCCGAGAAGGAGGAGAAAAAGAAACAGGACTTCGAGAACGCGCCGGTGTTCCGGCCGCCCGCGGGCGGCGGGCTGGTGGGCGGGGCGGCCGTCGGGGCAGGGGTCGCGAAGGTGCTGCTGTTCGTGCTGATCGGCCTGGCGGTGGCGGCGGTCGTGGTCGGCGTCGCACTGCTCGTGGTGCAGTGGCAGAAAAGCCGGCGAACGGCCCGGCCGCGGCAGCAGGGAGCGACCGGCCCGGAAGGGGAGGAGTTCCTCGACGAGCCGGACCGGCAGGACCCGGTGGCGCTGTGGCGGCAGGCCGACGAACTGGCGCGGGGAGGGAACTTCCTGGGGGCGGTGCGCGTGCTCTACCTGAGTGTGCTGGCGCTGCTGCACCAGGCGGGGTTGATCCGTTACGAGCGGACGCGGACCAACGGCGAGTACGCCGACGGGCTGCGGCCGCGCCGGGAACTGCACGGCCCGTTCTGCCGGCTGACGGGGCTGTTCGAGTTGAAGTGGTACGGCGAGCGCTCGTGCCGCGAGGCGGACTACCAGGCGTGTCGCGGCCTCGCGGAGGAACTGCGGCAAGGGAGCGCGGGCGAGCAAACCTCGGCGTAGCGACCCGGCCCGTGAGGAGCGACCCCGGAGAAACCGCATGGCCACGGCGCCCCCGCAGCAGACCGCCGACGCCCGTCCCCCAACGCGCACCTCTTCGCGCCCGCGACGCTCGCCTTTCCTGAGTTGGCTGATCGTCCTTGTCCTGTTTGGTGGCTTCGCAACGGCGACCTACCTGGTGCTGCGCTCCGGCGCCGAGGCGGGCCGGGGCCTGCCCGCTTACTCAGTCTACTCCGGCGACGAAAACGGCCTGGACGAGGCGGCGGCGGTGCTGCGGCGGTTTGGCCTCCACGCCGTCGCCGTCACGCGGCCGATCCAGCAGACGCGCCACCGCGGCCTCCTGCTCGTCGTCGAACCGGTGATCGGCGGGCCACTCGGCCCCATACCCGGTATGAGCAAGGACGACGCCGTCGCCCTCCTGGACTGGGTCGGCAAGGGCAACGCGCTCCTCCTCGCCGGCCGGCAGCGCACCGCCGTCCACGACCTGCTCGGCGTCGGTCTGCCGGGGGGCGCCGGCGGCCGCGACGGGCCGCGCCTGGTCGAGCAGATCGAGTTCAGCGGCTACACGGCGGGCGTCGAGGGCCTGGAGGTGGAGGGGGCGGCGGTGGTGGCGCCGCCGGGAAACGCGGTGCCGCTGTGGTGGCTGGGCGACCGTCCCGGGGCGGTGGTGCTGCCGCACGGCAAGGGCCGCGTGCTGGTGCTGCCCGACCCGTCGCTGCTGACGCACCGCGGCCTGCTGCGGCGCGACAACGTCCTCTTCCTCTACAATGTGGCGGCGCGCGAGGCCCGCGGTGGCGAGGTGTACTTCGATGAATATCATCACGGCATACGCTCGGGCGGCGGCTACTGGGGGTATCTGCAGTACCATCACCAGCAGTGGACGGTGCTGCAGTTGCTCGCGGTGTTCGCGGTGGGGGCGTGGGGCGTCGCGGTGCGGCTCGGGCCGGCGCGGCCGACGCCGGTGACGGGCCAGGCCGACGCGGTGGACTACGCCTCGGCGGTGGCGCGCATCTACCAGCGGGCGGGGGTACGGCACCTGCTGGCGAGCTTCCTGGTGCGCGACTTCCTCGACGCGCTGACGGCCCTGCTGCACCTGAAGCGCTCGGCGTTGCCCGCCGAGATCCTGGCGGCGTGGCGGCTGCGCCACCCCGACGAAACATCGCGCGCACGGTTGCAGGAGTTGCTGCGCTGGGTGGGGGAGTTGCGGCGAGCGGCGGTGCGGCAAGAGGCGGTGAGCGAGGCGAGCCTGCTGTCGTGGGCGCAGGCGTTCGACGGGTTTCTCAAGGAATACAGGCGATCCGTTTAGCCGCGTTTCGCAGAAACGCGGCTAAACGGCGGATCGAGGTGGCGTGTGCGAAGCGAGGGCAGCGAATCGGTCCAGGCGCTGGTGGAGTTCGTGCGCGGCCGCGCCGAGCGCGTGATCGTCGGCCAGGGCGAGAACCTCGAGATGCTGCTGCTGGCGCTGATCTGCGGCGGCCACATCCTGCTCGAAGGCGTGCCCGGCACAGCCAAGACGCTGATGGCGCGGACACTGGCGCGGCTGCTGCGCATCGACTGCAAGCGCGTGCAGTTCACGCCCGACCTGATGCCGGCCGACATCCTCGGCACCAACATCTTCAACATGCAGACGAGCCGTTTCGAGTTCCGCGTCGGCCCGGTGTTCACCGACCTGCTCATCGCCGACGAGATCAACCGCACGCCGCCCAAGACGCAGTCGGCGCTGCTGGAGGTGATGGAGGAGAAGACGGTCAGTCTCGACGGCGTCACGCATCCGCTGTCGGAGCTGTTCACCGTGGTGGCGACGCAGAACCCGATCGAGTACGAGGGCACCTACCGCCTGCCGGAGGCGCAGCTCGACCGCTTCCTGCTGAAGCTGCACGTGAGCTACCCGCCGCCGGAGGAGGAGGACCGTATCCTGGGCCTGTACCAGGGCCGCGGCGGCCTGGGCCACCCACTGGACGCATTGGACAAACCGCGGCTCGCGGAGGCGTCCACGCCGCCCTTGCGGCTGCTGCCCGCGGGCGCCGAGGCGTCGGCGCCGACGGTCGGCGCGGCGCCGATGGAAGGCGTGAGCCGCGAGGACATCCTGAAGGCACGGCAGGCGATGGCGGGCGTGACGGCCAAGCCGGAGGTGTGCGCGTACATCGGTCAGATCGCGCGGCTGACGCGGCAGCTGGACAAGGTGCTGATGGGCGCCAGTTCGCGAGCGGCGGTCCACATGCTGCAGGCGGCGAAGGCGCGGGCGCTGATGAGCGGGCGCGAGTTCGTCATCCCCGACGACGTGAAGCGCGTGTGCCGGCCGGTGCTGCGCCACCGGTTGACGCTGCAGCCGGATGCGTACATTGAGGGGTTCACGGGCGACGACGTGCTGACGACGGTGCTGGAGCGGGTGGAAGTGCCGCGGTAGCCGCTGTGCGTGGGAACTCTTTGGGTTCTGTTACCGGACGAGTCGTGTAAGGGGACATCCGGGGATGACTTCGCCGTTTAGCCGCGAGCCTCGGGCGAGCGCGGGGTCCGCGCTCGCCCGAGGCTCGCGGCTAAACGGGGAGCTTGTTCCTGGACGCCTCTCGAGTGCCGAGGGTCGCTCCTTCCAATGCTCCCCACCCGCCTCACCGTCTGGCTCTTCGCCTTCGGCCTCGCCCCCCTGCTGGCCGGCGTCGGCTACTCCATCCTCTTCGACCCCGGCCCCGAGTTCACCGCGACCGTCAACCTCCTCGTCCTCGCCTACGACTTCGGTCTTCTTCTCCTCCTCGTGGCCGACGGCCTGATCGCCCGCCGTTCCTGGAAGATCCGTGCCAGCCGCGAGCGGCCGGCGCGGCTCTCGGTCGGCGTCGATAACGAGATCGTCCTTCTCCTCGAAAACCGCGGGCCGCGCCGGCTGCGCGTCCTTGTCCGCGACGAACCGCCGCCCGACTTCCGCGCCGACCCGGCCCTCCTCGACGCCGTGCTGCCGCCGCACACCTGGGTGCGCCTGCCCTACAAACTGCTGCCGACCGACCGCGGCGACTTCGAGTTCGGCAACATCAACGTCCGCTGCCGCGGCCCGCTCGGTCTGGCGTGGGTCGATCGCACCCTCGCCGCGCGCGAGGCGGTGCAGGTCTACCCCAACCTCCTGGAGGTCCGCCGTTACGAGGCGATGGTGCGCACCACGCTGGTGCGCACCGGCGGCTACCACGTCCGCCGCATGCCGGGCGCCGGCCGCGAGTTCAGCCACTACCGCGATTACACCGTCGATGACGACTTCCGCCACATCGGCTGGAACGCGACCGCCCGCCGCGGCAAGCTCATCACCTCGATCTTCGAGAGTGAACACAGCCAGGACATCATCTTCTGCCTCGACATCGGCCGCATGATGGCGGCCCGCGTCGGCGGCCTGACGAAGCTCGATCACGCCATCAACGCCATCCTGATGCTGACGCACGTCAGCCAGCGCTTCCAGGACAACCTCGGCCTGCTGGTGTTCTCGCACACCGTCCACACGTATTTGCCGCCGTCGAAGGGCCACGGCCAGTATGCCCGCTTCCTGCGGACGCTCTACAGCGTGCGGCCGGAGCTGTGCTACGTCAACTACCGCGAGGCGTTCCAGCACCTGATCGTGCGCCACCCCAAGCGGGCGCTGACGATGGTCTTCACCGATCTGCTCGACACGGTGGTGTCGGCGGAGTACCAGGACGCGGTGCAGCTGCTGCGGCGCTTCCACCTGCCGCTGACCCTTGCCATCGCGGACGTGCCGCTGCAGCAACTCGCGGCGAAGACGCCCGAGACGCGAGAAGAGCTGTACGATATCACGGTGGCCCGCGACCTGCTGCACGGCCGGGCGGAACTGCTCAAGGGGCTGGAGCGCCAGGGGGTGATGGTGGTAGACACCGTCCCCGAGCGGCTGACGATCGACGCGGTCAACCGCTACCTGGCGCTCAAGACCGGGATCAGAACGTAGGAGGATCCCGTTTAGCCGCGGTTCGCAGAACCGCGGCTAAACGGGATCCGGCGGACGCGCCATGAACCTCGCGACTTTCCTCGAACAGCGCCGCCCCGAGTGGCTCCAGCTCGAAGCGCTCCTCGAACAGGTCGAGGGCAGCGGCCTCGCCTCGCTCGACGACCTCCAGGCCGTCGCGTTCGCCAACCTCTACCGCCGTACCGCCTCCGACCTCAACCAGGCCCAGACCTTCGTCAGCGGCGACGCCACCGCCGCCTACCTCAACGGCCTCGTCGCCCGCTGCTACCTCGTCATCCACGCCCGGAGCAAGATCGACGTCCGCGGCCTCCTGCGCGCCCTGTTTCGCCATTACCCGATCGTCTTTCGCCGCCATCTCCGGCTCTTCCTCCTGGCGACGGCCGTCTTCGCGCTCGGAGCGGTGTTCGGCTTCCTGGCGTGCTACTTCGACGCCGCGGCGGCGCGCGGCTTCCTGCTGCCGACCGACATGGCGACCATCCAGCCGGGTCAGGAGAGCGACGTCATGGGCACCGGACACCTCGCGATGTTCTCGGGCCTCCTCTTCCGCCACAACGTCAGCGTGAGCCTGGTCGCCTTCGCCCTCGGCCTGACACTTGGCATCGGCACGGTCTGGCTGATGTTCCAGAATGGCGTCATCCTGGGGGCGCTGGGCGCAGTGTTCGTCGAGGCGGGACACCTGCAGTCGTTCTGCACCGGCGTGCTGCCGCACGGCGTGCTGGAGATTCCGGCGTGCCTGCTTGGGGCCGCGGGCGGGCTGCTGCTTGCCAGGGGCATGCTGCGGGCCAGGCCGTGGCCGCGCCTGGAGGAGCTGGCGCGCACGGGCAAGGAGGCGCTGTGGCTGGCGTCCGGCTGCCTGCCGTTGCTGGCGGTGGCGGCCGTGCTGGAGGCCGGCGTGGCGCGGGCGCCGGAGGCGGTCCTCGACAGCGGCTTCAAGCTGGTCGTCGCCGCCCTGTTCGGACTGTGCTTCGTTGCCTACGTCTTCCTTGTCGGCTGGGGCCGCAACGCCCCCGCGCCGGAATAGAACGGTGAGCGAAGCGCATTCGAGAAGGAGCAGCGTATGACCGCAGACACGGCAGCGCCCACCAAGGCGGACGCCATCCCGCTCAAGGATATCGACCGGGAGCTGCAACGCCAGGTCGTCACCACCCGGTCCGGGGACCGGGGGCCCGTGCAGTGGGCGCGCATGTCCAACCTGGTGATCTACTGCGACCGGGCCGAGCTGGCCGAGACCGTCCAGCGCGCCGTGCCCCAGATCGTCGGCGTCCACCCCGCCCGCGTGATCCTCCTCGTCGCCGAGCCGGGGCCGGAATCCACGCCCGTGACCGCGCACGTGAACACCTGGTGCCGCATCGGCCCGGGGCCGCATATCTGCTCCGAACAGGTCACCCTCCGCGCCCGCGGCGAGGGCGTCGCGCACCTCACCTTCGCCGTCCGCGGCCTGCTGATCGGCGACCTGCCGACCAACGTCTGGTGGGCGGCCCCCGTCCCGCCATCGCAGGGCGGCGCCTTCCTCTTCGACCTGACCGAGCGCGCCCAGCAAATCATCTACGACAGCTTCGGCTGGCCCGATCCGGCGCGCGGGGTCGCCGCCACCGCCGCGTGGCTGCCCCGCTTCGAGGGCCAGCCCGGCAAGGGGCCGTGGCGCGTCGCCTCGGACCTGAACTGGCGGCGGCTCAAATTCTGGCGGCGCCTCCTGGCCCAGGCGCTGGATCCCAGCACCACCCCCGGGGCGCTGGACTCGATCACCGAGGTCCTCGTCGAGCACGGGCCGCACGCCGTGGTCCAGGCGTGGGAGCTGGTGAGCTGGCTGGCGGCTCGCCTCGGCTGGACGGTGCAGGGCGGTCGGATTCAGCCCGGCGTCGAGATCGCCTGGCAGGTCCGGGCGCCGCACGGACTGCTGCGCGTCCGCATCGACCGCCGCGCCGACGGCCCGTCGGAGCTGCGCCGCGTCCGCATCGCCTGCGCCGTCAACGGCCAGTCCACCGCACTGAACGTGCAGTCCGAGGAGGGCGGCACGCGCCTGTCCCTGGTGCTGGAGGGCCTCGAAGTGGCCGCCCGCACCGTGACCGTGCAGCCCCAGGAACTCGCCGAGCTGGTCGCTCGACAGCTCTCCGACCGGGAGCGCGACCCGGTGTTCCGCGAGAGCATGGAGGTGGCCCAGGTGTTCGCGCAGAGTGTGCTGCGCTGAAAACCGAGCACTCCGCGCCTGTCCTTCCCGCGGGGCCGCTCACTCCCCGCCTTCCGCGCGCCCCCTATAACAAGCTTGTTTCCGCACTCAGGCAGGGAGCGACACATGGCCGAAAAGATAACGTCCTGCAAGGTGGACTATTCGCAGTGGTACCTCGACATCGTCAAGGAGGCAGGGCTGGCGGAGAACTCCGCCGTGCGCGGCTGCATGGTCATCAAGCCGCACGGCTTCGCCATCTGGGAGAAGATGCAGCGCGCCCTCGACGGCATGTTCAAGGCCACCGGCCACGTCAACGCCTACTTCCCCCTGTTCATCCCGAAGTCCTTCCTCGCCAAGGAAGAGCAGATGGCCGAGGGCTTCGCCAAGGAGTGCGCCGTCGTGACGCACTACCGCCTCAAGGCCGTCGCCGGCAAGGGCCTGATCGTCGATCCCGAGGCGCGGCTGGAGGAAGAGCTGATCATCCGCCCGACCTCCGAGACGATCATCTGGAACACGTACAAGAATTGGGTGCAGAGCTACCGGGACCTGCCGCTGCTCATCAACCAGTGGTGCAACGTCGTCCGCTGGGAGATGCGCACGCGCCTGTTCCTGCGCACCGCCGAGTTCCTCTGGCAGGAGGGCCACACCGCCCACGCCACGCAGCAGGAGGCCGAGGACGAGGCGCTGCTTATCCTGATGGACTGTTACCGCAAGTTCGCCGAGGAGTGGATGGCGATGCCGGTGCTGACCGGCCGCAAGACCGAGGGCCAGAAGTTCCCCGGGGCCGTCTACACGCTCTGCATCGAGGCGATGATGCAGGACCGGAAGGCGCTGCAGGCCGGCACCAGCCACTTCCTCGGCCAGAACTTCGCGAAGGCGTTCGACGTGCAGTTCCAGAACGCCTCGGGGCAGCTCGAATACGCCTGGGCGACGAGCTGGGGCGTCTCGACGCGGCTGGTCGGCGGCCTGATCATGACGCACAGCGACGACAGCGGCCTGGTGCTGCCGCCGCGGCTGGCGCCCACCCACGTCGTCATCGTGCCGCTCGGCAGGAACGAGGCGGAACAGAAGGCGTCGCTCGCCGCCGCGGAGAAGGTGGCCGCCGAGTTGCGGGCGCTGCCGCGCGACGACTTCTACGGCTACGAGCCGCTCGCGGTGAAGATCGACACGCTGTTCGACAAGGGCCCCGGCTACCGCTTCGCCGAGCACGAGCTGCACGGCGTGCCGGTGCGCATCGAGCTGGGGCCGAAGGACCTGGCGAAACAGTCGTGCGTGGTCGGCCGGCGCGACGTGCCCGGCAAGGAGGGCAAGCAGATTGGCGTGCCGCTGGCCGGCGTGGCGCCGCACGTCGATCGGCTGCTGCGCGAGATCCAGCAGAACCTGTTCGAGCGGGCGCGGAAGTTCCGCGACGCGAACAGCTTCGAGGTGAACTCGTACGACGAGTTCAAGCAGAAGATCGAGGAGCCGGGCGGCTTCCTGTGGGCGCACTGGGACGGCACGCGCGCGACGGAGGACCGCATCGCCGCCGAGACGAAGGCGACGATCCGCTGCATCCCGTTCAGCCGCGCGAAGGAGCCGGGCAAGTGCATGGTGACGGGCCAGCCGTCGGCGGGCCGAGTGGTCTTCGCCAAGGCGTATTAACAAAACCCGGCGTGCGTGCGGAGGGACTTCTCATGCCGATCCATGACTGGGCCCGCGTCGATGCGGGCTTGTTTCACCATTTTCACCAATGCTGGGCCGCCGCCCTTTGCGACGCCTTGAATGCGGGAGGACTGCCGCGCGACTACTTCGCCCTCATGGAGCAGAACGTGCGCGGTCCGATCCCCGATGTCTTGACGTTGCAACTGTCGCCAGGGGCCGCAAGTCCCGGGAACGGCACGACTGCCCTCGCGGTGGCAACGACCCCCCCACGGACACGCCTGATCCGGCGGAACGAGGTGGACATCTATGCCGACAAGGCCAACCGCGTCACGGTGCGACACAGGCACGGTGACGTGGTCGCGGTGATCGAAATCATCTCGCCCGGGAACAAAGGCAGCCGGGCGGAGTTCCGCGCCTTCGTGGAAAAGATGGCCGAACTCCTCCGCCAGGGCGTTCACCTTCTGCTGGTGGATCTCTTGCCCCCCGGCCCGCGCGATCCCCAGGGAATCCACAAGGCCATCTGGGACGAATTCCAGGAAGAGGATTTCGAGTTGCCGCCCGACAAGCCCCTCACCCAGGTGGCCTACGACGCGGGGCCGTGCCGAGTGGCGTACGTGGAGTCTGTCGCGGTGGGGGACGTCCTGCCCGATATGCCGCTGTTCCTGAAGCCCGATTACTACGTCCCGACTCCGCTGGAGGCGACATATCGGGCGGCGTGGGAGGGATTTCCCGCGCAGTTGAAAGGACTGCTGGAAGCGCCCGGCCCCCAGCCGTCGGAGGGTGCGTGAGGCCGGTGTGGCGATGCCATCCCGCCAGACCCCTGGCGCTCCTATTCCTGCGGCACGAAAGCTCCTCACACCAGCCCGACGCGCCAGCGCGGGACCCCGCGCTGGCGCGTCGGGCTTGGGGGATCACCTTCCGCGCCGGAGTCATACAACGACCGACATGCGTGTACTGGCGTGGACTGTCCCAGCGCTGGCCCTGGTGATTTTCCTGCTGCTGACACCGTTGCCGTCGAGTTGGCACGGCACCTGGCAGAGCAAATTCTTCGACCTCGGCCACGTCCCGCTGTTCGGCGCCCTGACCGTCTACCTCTGGCTGGTGCTGCGCTCCTGGCCGCCGGCCGTCGGCATCGCGCTGGCCGTCGCCGCCCTCGCCGAACTGGTGCAGGAGCACTTCGGCCGCACCAGCAGTCTGATGGACTTCGTCAACGGGGTGCTCGGGGTGGCGGCGGCGTTCGTGGCCGTGCGCGCCTGCCAGGGGCCGCGCACCTTCCGGCGCCTCGCCCTTCACGCCCTGGTCATCGTCGCCCTCGTGGCCTGGCCCCTCGCCGACAATGGCCCCTACCTGCTCGACGCTTTCGAGGGCGCCCGCGCGTTCCCCACCCTCGCCGACTTCGCCACCGAGCGGCAACTGCTGCGCTGGGCGCCCACGCAGGCCGTCCTCGAACGCCGGCCCGACGCGCAGCGACCGTCGGGCGCCTCCGCTCGCCTGGAACTGCTGCCGGGGCCGGACAAGGACCCGGAGAAGTACCCGGGGGCGGCGCTGGAAGCGATCGTGCGCGACTGGGGCAGGTACGGGCGGTTGCGCTGCTCGTTCACCGTGGTCGGCGAGCCGCTCGTCGTTGTGCTCTCGGTCCGCGGCCGCGATGCGGCAGGGGGTTCGACGCATTACCAGTTCGAGAAGACCTACGCACCGGGAGAGCACACCGCGGACGTGGACCTGGCGGCCGCAGCGCCACAGGCTCGACCTCATCCATTAAATCTCGCCGACGTGCGCTATTTCCAGGTCTTCGTCTATCGCCGGGACAGTCCGCGGACGCTCGTGCTGCACCGCGTCTGGCTGGAGTGACGGGACACAAGCCCGACGCGCCAGCGAGGGATCCCTCGCTGGCGCGTCGGGCTTGTGTTTCGCCGCCACAGGCCCTCAATCGTAGCCGAACATCGCCTTGAGGCCGAGCCACAGGATGACGCCCATGGAGCGGGCCACCTCGCGTGGGTCCACCTTGGACGAGCCGGCGCGGCGATCCTCGAAGGTGATCGGCGTCTCGCCGATGTGGCAGCCCGCCCGGTGACAGCGGTACAGCACCTCCTCCTGGAAGGAGTAGCCGTGCGACAGCAGGCGGCGCAGGTCGGCGAAGGGCAGGCGGGCGACGCGGTAGCAGCGGTAGCCGCCGCTCGTGTCGCGCGCCGGGATGCGCATCAGCAAGCGGACCACCGCGTTGACGCCGCCGCTCATCACGCGCCGCGACAGCGGCCAGTTCGCCGTGCCGCCGCCGGCAACGTAGCGCGAGCCGAGCATCACGTCGTGCCGCCGCATGCCCGCCAGCAGCGCCGGCAGGTAACGCGGGTGGTGACTGAAGTCGGCGTCCATGCTCACGTACAGGTCGTAGCCGCGCTCGACGGCGTAACGCATGCCGGTCAGGATGGCGGTGCCCAGGCCGAGCTTGCCCGCCCGGTGCAGCACGTGGATGCGCGGGTCGGCGGCCGCCAGCCGGTCCGCCAACTCCCCGGTGCCATCCGGCGAGTTGTCGTCCACGACAAGCACATCGACGTGCGGCGCGTGGGCCTGGATTTCGCGGACCAGCGGCTCGAGGTTGTCGCGCTCCTTGTAGGTGGCGATGCCGACGAGGACACGCGGCTTGGGCGGCAGGGGGGGCGTGCGCGGTTCCGTCCCCGCTTCGGCGGGCGTTGCCGCTTGCGTTTCCGGGGGCCGGGCGGCTATTCTTAACAGGGGGGTCCGGTTATTCGTACCATGAACTCCGGTCAAGGGCTCACCTCCGCGACCTGCCCCCGACCGCAGCGGGGGGCGACCGAATAAGGGTTTTCGATCATGGCAGCGACGTCCGTCATCACCTGTCCCGAGTGCGCCAAGAAATTCAAGGGCCGTGAGGGCCTGGAGGGCAAGAAGGTCCGCTGCCCCGGCTGCGGCCACCCCTTCATAGTCCAGACGATGGCGGAGGACAAGGTCGATTCCGACGAGGACGCCGCCCCCGCGAAGGCCCCGGCGAAGGAGGTGGTCAAGGCCAAGGCGAAGGCCAAGGCGAAGGCCCCCGCGCCTGCCAGGACTGCCCCGGCGCCTGCGGCCGCCGCGGCGCCGCCGCGGCGGTCGGCGCTGGACGAGGAGCTGGACCAGGACGGCAACCCCTACGGCGTGAGCACTCCGGACCTCCGCCCGCGTTGCCCCAACTGCGCCGAGGAGCTACGCAGCTCCTCGGACCTGATCTGCCTGCACTGCGGCTACAACACGCAGACGCGCTCGCTGGGCAAGACGAGGAAGACGCTGGCGCACACCGGCGGCGAGCGCTTGAAGTGGCTGCTGCCGGGACTCGGGTGCGCCCTTGGCATGTTCATCGTCTTCGCGGCGAACCTCTATTATTGCGTGGCGCTGCCGACGGCCCTCGACCCGAACTCGTGGCTGCAATTCCTGAACCACGAGTCGCTGCGCCTGTGGATCGCGTCGATCTCGCTGGCCCTGATCTGGGGCCTGGGTTACTTCGCGCAGAAGCGCCTGCTCCTCGAGCCGACGCCGCCGGAGAAGGTCAAGGAGTGACCGGCCGTTGAGAAAGAGGGAATAGGGAGTAGGGAGTAGGCACGCAAGCCCACGGGTGGCCACCCGTGGGCTTTCCCCTATTCCCTACTCCGAAGTTCACGCCCACGGCTCGGGCTGCCATCCGGGCGGGTTGGGCTGGCCGAAAGCGGCATACTTTGCAAGGGAGGTCCGTCATGACCGGGACTGAGCCTCAGACGGTGCTGATCGGGGTGTTCGCGACGCACGCCGCGGCGGAGCGCTTCGTGGAGGAACTGCGGCGGGCCGGCTTCCGGGAGGACCAGGTCGGGGTGGCGACCCCCGGCGGCGAGGGTACGGACCGGGCCACGCGCGTGGAGGAGACGGCCCTGGTCGGGGCGATCAGCGGCGGCACGATGGGCGTGTTCGCAGGGCTGCTGCTGAGCGTCCTCCCGGGCGTCGGACCAGTGCTGGCGGGCGGGCTGCTGGTGGGACTGCTGAGCAGCGTGGCGGTCGGCGCCACCGCGGGCGGCCTGCTCGGCGCCCTGCTCGGCCTGGGCGTCTCCGCGGAGCACGCCCGCCGTTACGAGCAGCACGTGCGCGCGGGCCGCACCCTCGTGGTCGTCAAGGCGGCCCAGCGCTACGGCGAGGCGCTGGACATCCTGCACCGCTGCGAGACCCACGAGCCGCCGGCGCGGCACGGCGGCGCCAACCCGCCCGGCGCCCGCGTGCTGGACAAGCTCACATGAAGGGCTGCGGGCCTGCCGCGCGCGTGCGTGCGACCGGACTCCTCCTGCCGGAGAGTCAATCGAAGCCGAGGGGCCTTGGCCGGTCGTGTTCGGCGAACCACGTCAGCGCCCGCCGCAGCACGTCCTCGCGGTGGCGCGGGCGGCGGATGCCGTGGCCCTCGCCCGGATAGATCACCATCTGCGTCGGCACGCCGCGCGCCCGCAGCGCCTGGTGGAACGCCCGTCCCATCGGCAGCGGACAGCGCCGGTCCTCCCGCGCGTGCAGGAGCAGCGTCGGCGTCTTGACTTTCGCGGCGTGCGTCAGCGGGCTGTGCTGGCGCATCGCCGCGGGGACCTCCCAGGGGTGGCCGCCGAACTCCCACTGCGTCCAGCTCTGCAGGTCGCTCAGCGCCCACATCATGTTCAGGTCCGTCACCGCGTTCTGCGCCACCGCGGCGCGGAACTGGTGCGTCTGCCCTACCAACCAGCACGTCATGAAGCCGCCGTAGCTGGTGCCGTAGACGAACTGCCGCCCGCGGTCCACCACCCCCTCGCGCACCAGGGCGTCGATGCCGGTCAGGATGTCGCGCATGTCGCCGCCGCCGAAGTCGCCGCGGTCGGCGTCGATGAACTTCTGGCCGTAGCCGGCGCTGCCGCGGAAGTTCGGCTGCAGCACCGCGTAACCCTGGGCGGCGAAGACCGCGGCGGTGAAGTCGAGGCCGACGGCCGAGCGGCTGTGCGGGCCGCCGTGCGGGTACAGGATCAGCTTGTAAGGCGGCTTCGCGACCTGCGCGGGCGGCGTCGTCAAAATGCCCTCGATCTCCTGCCCCTCGCCGTTCTTCCAGCGGAGGATCTTCAAGGTCATGGGCAGGCGCTGCCGGAGGAACAGGTTACCGGGGGGAGTGAGTTGCTGCGCGCGCAGCCGGCGCAGCACGCTCGGCGGCCCCTTGAGCGGCTCGCCCTTGGCCTGCACCACGAAGCCGCCCTTGCCCGTCGCCACTTCGGCCAGGCCCAGGCCGCCGAGGGTGCCTTTTTCGCTCTGGTACAGGAGTGTGCCGTTGCCCTGCCAGCAGTCCTGCGGCAGCGGGAAGGTCGGCGCCGGGTGCGGCGGCTTGCCCGCCCCCGGGCCGTGGTGGTCGAATAGCACCTCCGCCCGCGCCCCGCCCTCGCCGAGGGTCACGACCGCCAGGTTGAAGACGTCGCGGTGCGAGCCCTTGCGCGGGATGCTCAGACAGGCGAGGCGCTTGCCGTCGGGCGAGAAGCGCGGCGACACTTCCGGCCCTGGCCCCATCGTCACCTGCCGCTGTTTCTTCGTCTCGACGTCGATCAGCCACACGTCGAAGTTCTTGTTGATGCTGTAGCGGACCGACTCGCGGTCGGCGGTCTTGTTGGCGTGGACCGCGAGCAACCGACCATCCGGGGACCACTGCGGGTCGCCGTACCAGACGTCGTCATCCGTCAGCCGCTCGATGCGCGTGGCGGCGCACTGGCCGGACTCGGCGTCGAGGTGGGCCACCCAGACCTGGGCCGTGCCGTAGCCGGTGTAGCCCTCGCCCTGGTCGGGGCGCACGACCTCGACACCGTTGGCGATCTCCTCCGGCGTGCGCGGGTCCTTGCCGTCGTCGGCGACGAATACCAGACGTTTGCCGTCGGGCGCGAAGGCGATGCGGCCGTAGAAGCCGTCGTTGAAGACGCGGCCGTAAGGCCTCTCCGCCCCCGCCAAGGGGATGGCGGTGCCGCCGGCGCTGGGGATGAGCCAGACGTCGGTGGCCGGGTCGGACTCGGGGGGAGTCGGCGGGACCTGCTTCCAGCCCTTGGGCCGCGGGCGCGTGGACAGGAAGGCGACCCACTTGCCGTCCGGCGAGAACACCGGGGCGCGGGCGTCGGGTTGGTCCTTCTCCAGTGGCCGGGCGCTCTCGCGCTTCCCTTCGACCAGCCAGAGCGCGTGCCGCTCCTCTTTCGTTTTCGGGTCGATCCACTGGCGGACGTAGGCGAGGCGCTTGCCTTCCGGCGCGAGGGCCTGGGAGTGTGGGGCGTCGAAGAGGAACAGGTCCTCGACGGCGAGCGGCCGGGGCTTCTCCTTCGGCGGCGGGTCGCCGGCGAAGGACAGGGTGCAGGCCAGCACCGCGGCCAGGCACCCGGTCGCCGGGGTTCGCGTCATAAAGCCTCCCTTAGGCGAGTGGCAAGAGTTGGTCTGCCCGTAGGACGGGTCTCCTGACCCGTCCGGGACGGCTCGGGAGAGCCGTCCTACGCGGAGACGATTTCCTGCCGGGCGCCTTAACCGTCATAATAGGCCGGCCGGCGCGGCCGCTGCTCGCGGGCGCGGGCGTCGGCCTGCGCGTACAGGTCCTTGTTGGAGCGCACCGCCTCGACCGCACTGAGGAAGTAGTCCGTCGCGGGCCGCAGTGGTTGCCCCTGTGCCCTGTCATAGGCCAGGAGGTTCTTGCCGTCCTCCACGAGGCGCTTGAGGTCGGCGCCGGTGAAGCCTTCACTCGCCGCCGCCAACCGGCGGGCGTCCACGTCGGGCAGGGCCAGGGCGACCGGCGCCAGGCAGTCGGCCAGGATGGCGGCGCGGGCCGGCTCGTCCGGCAGCTGCATCTCCAGCCACAGTTCGATGCGGCCCGAGCGGATCAGCGCCGGCGGCAGGTGCGCCACGTCCATTGCCGTCATCATCACGCACACCCGGCCGGCGCTGTCGCTCTCCAGGCCGTCGAGGATGGTCAGCAGGTAGCGGTACAGGCCCAGTTCCTCGCGCTCTCGAAGATGGCGTCGCTGTCATCGACGAAGACCACCGAGGGGGCGTTCTGTTTGGCCTGCTCGAAGATCCAGTGGACGTTGCCGTAGAAGTTCTGCGTGCCCGAGATGATGGTGCCGTCGATGAGGAAGAACTTGCCCCGCAAGCGGTGGGCCAGCGCCCGCCCGACTGTCGTCTTGCCCGTCCCGGGCGGGCCGACCAGCAGCACGCCGCGCTTGGGCTTGAGCCGCAGCTCGGCGGCCAGGGCGTCGTTCTCCAGCGGCAGGATGATGTTCGTCTCCAGGCTGCGGATGACATCCGCGACGCCCTTGAGGTCGTTCAGGGTGACCGGCTGCACCTCGGCGAGGTCCACGTTGCTCGCCAGGTGCTGGGAGCGGAGGAACTCGATGTAGCCCTCCGTGTCGAGGACTTCGCGGTCCCGCAGCAGTGCCGCGATGGTCTCGAGGTGGTAGGCGTTCAGGTGCGCCGCGAAGCGGTGGACCTTGTCGTAATTCAGGCCGTCGGCCGCGGGGCCGAGGTAGAGGCGGTTGAAGAACTGGTAGTCCGCGGGGGTGAAGGGCGGGAGGTAGGCCACGTAGCCCATCTGTTCGAGGGGCTGGACGGCATACTTGCTCCCGAAGATGAGCTTCTTGCGGTGCTCCTGGGCGTAAGCGGTCAGCGCCCGCAGGGCGACCTGAAGGAACCCCGTCCGTGGGTAGGCCCCGCCGCAGCCGCCGGACACCACGTCCGTCACGAGATCCAGGTCGTCGATGAAGACGACGTCATGCGTCTGCAGGGCCGTGAGGAGCAGATGCGCGAACGTCTCTTCGAGGGCCAGCGGGTGCGCCGGGCGCAGGGCGTCGAGGTACTCCTTCATGGTGAGGTACTCGCCGCCGGCCGCCTGGTGGACCTGGCGCAGGATCGTGGTCTTCCCCGACCCGGGCCCGCCGAGGACGCCGAGGAAGTTGAACAGCGGCATCCCCTTCATCAGGTTGTCGAACGCCTGCTGTTGAGCCGGACAGAGTTGCACGGTCATTCCCCTCGCGCTGGTGGTTTACGGGCCGCCGCCCGCGTGGATCGCGACGCCGTTTCGGGCGTGGGGCAGGGGACAAATCCTGCCCTGTCTCATGCGAGAAGGACATCCTCGCGGCGCCGCGGTTCGCGGGACCGGGGCGCCGCGGCCCTTACTTGCCGCCCGAGCGCAGCCGCAGCCGGTGCCGCGTCACCTCCTCCACCTTCGAGCGCGAGAACGCCAGCGGGAAATACTCTCCCGCCGCCCACAGCGGCAGCAGGTCGCCGTAATGCGGACTGCCCGGCTGCCCCGACTGCCCCGGGGCGCTGGTCGCCAGGCCGCGGTCCCAGTCCGCCAGGTCGAACAACTGGCGGTAGGTCGCGCCGTGAACCTGGGCGAACTTCGCGTCGTGCCGTGTGTTGTTCGGCGTCTGGGCGTCGCCGCCGCGCTCTACCGGGCCAAGGTCGAACGCCTTGGCGTACGCCGCCCCCAGCCCCGCCAGCGGATGGCGGAACGTCGCCGTGTGCAGCTTGCCCCAGCGCCATTGCGCCGGGTCGTTACCGAGCAGGGCAGTGGTCCGCCGCACCGCGCGCGTGAAGGTCGTCCGCAGCAGGCGGTCGCGCTCGCGGCGGGCGCTGACGCCGAACCACGCCGGGTCCGCCTTCTCCAGGGCCGCCAGCATCATCGGCAGCCCGCCCATCGTCCGCACCGTCTCGCGCAGGTCCGGCGGCACGTGCGGCCGGTAGAACCCGTCTTCCAGCTCCTGCAGCCAGACGGCGTACAGCGGGCCGGCACGCGAATCCTTCGACAGCACGCCGTCCCAGCCGGCCAGCAGCTTCACGTAAGGATCCAGTGCCGGGTCGTCCATGTCCACGGTCTTCACCAGTCGCGCCAGCGCCAGGCCGGGCAGCGACGTCTGCTCGTGCTGGATGCTCTTGAAGTCGTTCAGGTCGAGCTTCTTGCCGGCTTCGAGGCGTGCCTTGACGCGGAGGAAGCGGTAGGAGGGAGCCCACTCGTAGGCGATCTCGTGCGAGTAGCCGGGCGGCAGGATCTTGTGGTTCGCGGTGGCGAGGAAGTGCGCCGGCGGGTTGAAGGACTGCGGCAGGTCCTTGACGTCGCGGAAGCCCTGCCACTCGTACTTGCCGCCGGCGCCCGGCACCGGCAGCAGGCCGTCCCAGCCCTTGCGGATCGGCGTCAGCCCGTTGGCCACCCAGCCGATCGTGCCGTCGCGGTCGGCGTAGACGAAGTTCAGCGCCGGCAGCTTCCACGACTTGAGGGAGGCGAGAAACTCGCCCTGGTTCCGCGCCCTCGACACGGCGAGCCCGCCGAGGTAGGCCGCCCCGCCCGGCTCATTGCCGGCCCACCGGAGTGCGAAGGCGCGGCGCCGCGCCCGGTCCTCGTACAGGACGGGGCCGTGGCGAGTGAAGCGCAGGCTCACCTCGACGGGGCGCGTCGCGCCCTTGACCGGCACCGCCTCGCGCAGGAAGTGCATCCGCTCCCAATGATCGCCGACCTTGTACTGGTCGGGGTCGAGCGGGTGCGTCTCCTCGACGTAGAAGTCGGCCTGGTCGGTGCCGACGATGGTGATGCCCCAGGCGATCCGCTCGTTGTGGCCAAGCGCCACGCCCGGCAGGGCGGGTTCGCCGGCGCCGATGATGTTCCAGCCAGGGGCGTTGAGGTGGACGAGGTAGCGCAGCGACGGCAGGGCGGTGGTGCGGTGCGGGTCACTGGCGAGCAGTGGCTTGCCCGAGGCGGACAGGCTGCCGTCGATCACCCAGTTATTGCTCTCGGTCGGCGGCAGCGCGAACGCCGGCGCCTTGATCGCCGCCTTGTAGGCCGCCAGCACGGCCGGGTCGATGCCGGCGAGGTCGAGTTCGGGGGCGGGGGCGAACGGCCGCGGCGGATCGGTCGGAGCGATGCGGCGGGCGTTCTCCAGGCCGACCGCGGCGATGAGGCGTGCCCGGGCCAGCTCGCTCTGGAAGTTGCGCGACATGACGATGCCGGACATGCGGCCGAGGCAGTCTTCCGGCCGCCACTTCTTCGGGCGGTAGCCGAGGATCTGGAACTCGACGGGCAGGCGGTCGCCAACGTGATCGATGCAGGCGTTGATGCCGCGCGTGAAGGCGGTGACGATCTGCCGCGTGTCCGGCGAGTAGCTGGCCCACTCGGCCTTCATGTCGCCGCGGTAGCGGAGCAGGCGGGCGATGCGGTCGCCTTCGAGGCCCTGTTTGCCGAGGACTTCCGCGGTCTCGCCGACCGCGATACGCCGCCACAGGTCGAGCTGGAACAGGCGGTCCTGGGCGGCGACGAAGCCCTGGGCGAAGAAGAGGTCGGCGGCGTTCTTGGCGTAGATGTGGGGCACGCCCCAGCGGTCGCGCAGCACCTCGACCGGCTCCTCGAGGCCGGGGACGGTGATCTCGCCTTCGAGTTTCGCGAGGACGGCGCTGGCCCTGGCGAGCAGGGCGTCGGGCGTCGTGGCCGGCCGTTGACCGGCGGCGCCCAGCGGGACGAGGGCCGCGAGCAGCAGCGCACAGCAGAGCGGGCAGCGCATGGGGTTCTCCGATTGAGGAGGCGACATCTCCACAGACCACCGCGGGCCGGGCGGTTTCCACTGTCGGCAGGCTATCCGCCGGGCGCGGGCGCCGCAAGCAGAAAGAGCAGGAAGGCGGCTGGTCACGCCGTGGAATTGTCGGCAGGGCGTGCCGAGGGTATGCTCAACGGGAGAGCGGGTGCCTCGCCTTCATCGCGGAGTTTCTACCATGCTAACTCTGGTCCTGGAAAACGTCCCGCCGGACATCTACGACTACCTCCAACGGCGCGCGGCCGAACGACAGCGGTCCGTCCTTGAGGAAGCCCTCCAGCTGTTGCGGCGGGGAGTGCAAGCGGATCGGCTTGCGGATCCCTGGTTGCCCGAACTGATCCCGAGTGAGGAGATTTCGGCGCCTTGTGACCTGCCGCGCTCGAGTCAGCCGGTGCAGGTGGCCACCCGGGAGGGGCAGCCGCGCCTGCCGGATCCGCCGACGGTAATCCCTGTGGAGTGAGGCACCATGATGTACGCCCCTCTGCCCCCTGGCGATCCCCTGTCCCAGGGTGATATTCTCGACAGGTGTCCAATCTTCGGACCGGAAGAAGTGCCCGCCAATGGGCAGCCGGATGCCCCCGTGAGTCGTTGGCGCGAACGTGTGATCGTGCTCACGCAGGCGTGCGATCTCGCCCAGACCAAGACCACGAAAGTTCTGGTCGCCCTGATCCAGCCAGCCCAAACGCTCGTTGAGCGGGGGATCCTCAAAGGCGCGGTGATCCGGGACCAGGTGCGTCGCGGGCAAGTCTACGGCTGGTATTTCCTCCCTGCGGCGCCATCCTCCATTCCGCTCCCGGAATCCATCGTGGATCTGCACGATTTGCACACCGTTCCCAGGGCCGTCCTCGAACACCTGGCCGCCGAGGGGAAGCGCGTCTGCCGGGTGGCCACCCCTTACCGGGAGCACCTCGCGCAGCATTTCGCCGTGACGTACATGCGCATCGGCTTGCCGGCCCCCTACGACACCGAACCCTGACCGCCCTCCGCGAAGAATTGCCTCTGGCGTCCCCCGCGCCCCTGTGCGACAATTCTGCCCGCGAGGCCTGCCGCCTTTTCTCTGCGCTCTCACGGGCCGAGGCGGCGCCTCGCGGAAGATGGTCCCCGGGCCGGTCAGGTCTTCACGTGCCGCCGGCCCCTGTCCACCGAAGGAAGCGCACCATGGTACGGCCACCTCGAATCTGTGTGCGGCTGGCGAGCCTGGGCTGCCTCGCAGTCCTGTCGGCGTCCCTGGCGTCGGGGCAGGGGACGGGACAGCGCCCGCCCGAGCCGGTCGTCCCCGGCCCCGCCGGCGCCGCGAGCCGGCCCGACACCGGCAACCCGCGGCTCGCCATGATCGCCCGCCTCGTCCCACAGTACCTCGCCGACCGCGAGTGGTACACCGTCGCGCACGCCCTCCACATGCTCCGCGACATGCCCCCCGGCGGTTTCGTCATCCGTCGCGACCGGGACGCCGCCGGCAAGGCGTACGCCGTCTGGTCCCGCGCCGACCTGCAGGCGAACCGCTTCTTCACCGGCCTGCCGGCAGAGGCCCTGAAGGCCTACCGGGAACTCTACGGCGACCCCGACGCCCCACGCGCCCGCGAGCTGCTCGCCCGGGCGAAGAAGCAGAAAGACACGCGGCTGCTCACCGAAGTGGTCGATGGCTACCTCTATACCGACGCCGGCCCCGAGGCGCTGGCGCTGCTGGCCGCACAGCACTCCGAGGCCGGCCGCGACCTGTCCGCGGCGCTGTGCTACAAGCGCCTCCTGAGTCTCCCCGGCCGGCCCCCTTCGCGTGAGGTGGAGGCCAGGGCGGAGGCCGCCCTCCGCAAGGTGAGCGGGCAAAAGGCGGCCGCCGCCGACTGGCTGCTGTTCCAGGGCAACGCCACGCGCTCCGGCCGGGGCAAGGGCGGTACACCCGACCTGGGGCGCGTCCACTGGCGGCGCGCGACCATCCTCGACCGGAACGATGAATCGGGTGAGCTCGACCGCGGCAACGAGGCGAAGGCATGGATCGACCGGGCTCTGGCCCGCGCCGAGGAGTCGCCGGGCGCCCCGCTGCTCCCGGGCTTCTTCCCCCTCGCCGCCGGCAACAAGGTGATCTACCGCACCTACAAGGACATCACGGCCGTCAACCTCGAGGCGCTTCGCATGGATGGGAAAGAGGTGGCGAAGGCCGGGGAGGTCGAATGGAAGTCCACCGACCTGGACGGCTCCCTGGTCTTCACCCTGGGCGACGTCTCGCTGCGCGGCACGCTGGAAGCCTGGCTGCGGGAGATCCAGGGCAGCGATGGCCTCGTCGGCGTGGTCCCCGGCAACGCCGCCCTGGGCACGCTCAGTTGTGACGGGTCCCTCGTGTACGCTGTCGATGAGCTGGCGGTGCCGGTCCCGCCCGCCTCTCTCGCCCCGGACGTCTGGGCCTCCCCACGGGTCGCCGGCAAGGTCAAGCCGCTGGTGCTCGGCAACAGCCTGCACGCCTTCGAGCTGGAGACCGGGAAGGTGGCCTTCCGCCTCGGCCACGCGCTGAAGCCCGACGAGTTCACGAACAGCCATTTCCTGGGCGCCCCGCTGCCGCTGCAGGGCTGCCTGTACGCGCTGAACGAAACGGCTAACGGCGAGGTTCGCCTGGTGTGCTGCAAGCACCTCAACCCCGGCTGCAAGATCCTGTCGCTGCGGACGCTGGTGACGGTGCAGGACCGCTTCGTCGGCAGCCCGTTGCGGCGCACCCAGCCGGTCCACCTCGCCTACGCCGACGGCATCCTGGTTTGCCCGACGAACGCGGGCGCCGTCCTGGGCGTCGATCTGGCGACGGAGGGCCTGGTCTGGGCCTACACCTACCGCGAGGGCAAGCCGGCCGCACTCGCGCTGCCGCGCCGCGGCAAGCTCCCGCCGCAGGCTTTCAATCTCACGCCGGAATGGCGGAACTCCGCCCCCGTGATTCAGGACGGCAAGGTCGTCTTCACCGCCCCGGACGACGCCTCGGTCCATTGCGTGAACCTGCGCGACGGCTCGCTGCTGTGGCGGGTGGCCCGCGCCGCCGACGACCTTTACCTGGCCGGCGTCTATGGCGGCAAGGTGCTGCTGGTCGGCAACGGCTCTTGCCGGGCGCTCGCCCTGGCGGACGGTAAGGCGGTGTGGCAGGTGGAGACGGGCGTCCCGTCCGGCATGGGCGTCGCCGCGGGCAACACCTACTACCTGCCGCTCCGTAGCTCCGGCGAGGCGAAGCAGGCGGGGATCTGCGCCATCGACATGGAGAAGGGCCGGGTCGTCCGCACCTTCACCGCGGCGCGCGAGGCGTCGGGGAACCTGCTGTTCCACGCGGGGCGGTTGATCTCCCAGGGGCCGACGAGCGTGACGGTGTACCCGCTCGCGAAGGGCAAGGAAGAGTGAGCCGGTTCGTTCGGCCTCGACTTCGTCCTCCAACGGTGTCGGGGGCGTGTCCCGTTGAACCGCGGCGAGCATTCACGTAGAGTGGCGAGAGAGATCCGCTCTGGAGAGAGGCCGATGAACGACAGCACGGCGACTGGGACCGGCAAGCGCTGGACGGCCGGGGAATTGCGCAAACTCCCCGCCGAGCAACGAGACGCCCTTCTCGAAGCGGCGGCCAGCCGCGCTGAGGAGGACTACCGCAACGACTCGGGTCTAACCGCCTTTGAAGCCTTCGGCAAGGATGACCTCCATGGCGACAGTGCCGACGCCCAGACGAGGTGACGTCTGGTTGATTGACTTCGACCCGTCGGTCGGGGCAGAGATCCGTAAAGTTCGACCGGCGGTGGTCATCAGCGTGAATACTGTGGGACGCCTGCCGTTGCGGCTTATTGTCCCTCTTACCGACTGGAAACCGCAGTACGCCAGTTACCCCCTGGTTTGTGGAGCTGCCTGCGTCTCCGACGAATGGCTTGACCAAGGACTCGGGAGCGGATGCGTTCCAGACCAAGTCGGTTTCCCTCTTCCGTTTCGTGGATCGATTGGGAGAGGTAACGCCTACCCAACTCGATGAGATTGCCGACGCCATCGCTCTCTGTGTCGGTGTGCCGTAGGACTTGCTTTCCACGGAAGGACATGCACAGTATACTTGCCTGGGCATCGACATGGCGTTCACCGGCGACAACATCAAGGCATGCTTCGGTTTGACCAGCCGAAGGCTACCATGAGCGGTGGTAAACTGACGGATGAATGACCATGAAGATTGACTTCTTGAATAACGGCTCTCCCGATTGCCCCTTGATCCGCATCTACGGTAACGATCCTGATGTGTGCGTGCAACTCAAGCGAGTCTTTGAGCAACTGGCACAAGGATCGGCTCAGGAACTTCCTCTTAGGATCTGTGCAAGTATTACTTGGCATTCTTGTTGGACCGGACAAACCCGTACATCCGTTACCCGTGCATCTTGCCTTGATTCAGTTCATGGCATAGCATAACCCCGCCGGATTTGTCCTCGGACGTGAGAATTCCG
>JBBRPS010000018.1:0-31359 GCA_038227745.1 Gemmatales bacterium
CACGGCCCGGGCCGCAAGCGGTGAATTACGGAGTTCCCTCATGGCAACCCCGCAAACCGAACCCACCGTGATGGAGCAGGCGATCGCCCTCATCCAGCGCGGGGAGACCATCCAGGCCGAGGAACTGGTGCAGAGCGCCCTCCGGACCGCCGAGCAACAGTTCGGGCCGCACAGCCCCCAGTACGCCAACGCACAGAACGACGTCGCCAGCGTCCTGATGTACCTGCGCGCGCCGGACCGTGCGGCCGAGGCCCTCCGCAAGGCCTGCGCGGTCTACGCCCCCGACGACTACGAGGCGTCGAAGGACCGCCTGACCTACATCATGAACCTCGGTTTTGCGCTGCGGCACGCGGGCGACCTCGACGAGGCCGAGAAGGTGCTGCGCGACGGCGTGGGCGGGCGGCGCCTCTTCTACGGCCGCAAGCACGCCGGCTACGGCTTCGGCCTCGAACCACTCGCCGACCTGCTGCTGCAGAAGGGCAAGCTCGACGAGGCGCTGCAACTCGCCGAGGAGACGGTTGACATCTTCTGGGGGGCGGGCCACGCACGCATCGCGACCGCGCTGGCCCTCCGCGCCGAGATCCTCAGAGCGCTGGGCCGGGACACGCCGCCCTTCGACGGCCTCGACGGGCTGCCCGACGACATCATCGCGGAAACGGGCCAGGCGGTCCTCAACCGCGTCGATCTGCACAACCCGGCGCGGCCCATCCGCCAGGTGCTGGACGACCTGCTGGTGCTGGTCAACCGCCGCCTGGGGGAGGCGCACCCGCTGGCCCTGGCGGTCCTGCAGAGCATCGCCAACCTGGAGCGGCACCTCGGCGACGGCCAGGCCCGCGTGGCGGCCATCCGCCGCGTGCTGGAACTGCTCGACGCGGTGGGCGACCGGGAACGGGCACTGGGGGCGGCGCAGGGGCTGGGCCTGGCCCTGAGCGAGAGCGGCCAGCCGGAGGAGGCCGAGCAGGCGTACCGCGACGCGCTGGTCCGGGCCGAGGCGCTCGGCAATGCGGCCATGCGCTCGCAGGCGCTGCGCAACTACGGCCTGTTCCTGGCGGAGCAGAAGCGCCGCCCCGAGGCCGAGAAGTGGCTGCGTGAGGCGGTCGAGGTGGCGATGCCGTGCGGCGACGCGGAGATGCTGAGCCGGGCGCGCATCGCGCTGGGGATCTTCCTGCAGCACGGCGGCGATTTGGAGACAGCGAAGGGGATCCTGACGGAGGCGCTGCAAGGCATCAACCCCGGGCACCCCGACGCGATCACCGCACGCAGTCACCTCGACGCGGTCCTATCCGGGAGTTCGTGCGGCTGCGGCGACCAGGGCAAGGCGGTGGCCGACGCCTGCCGCGAGTACATCCTGGCGCGCGTGCCGCCCGGGGTGCTGAGCGACCTGAAAGTCGGCATCGAGAACAACGACTTGCAGGTACAGGTGTTCCTGGACCATGAACCGGCACCGGAGGAACTGGAACAACTCCAGCGCGTGCTGCACCACGGTGTCGAAGCGTTCCGCCGGAATTTGCGCCAGCAAGTTTGAGCAGCCCGTCGGGCTGTGACCGAATGGAGGTTCTCCCTGTTGAAGGCCGGCACCTCGTCGGGTAAGCTGGGAACCGGCAACAGGAGGAACGTCCATGACAGGCCAGTGGTATTACACGCACAAGGGCAAGCAGTCCGGCCCCGTGTCCTTTGAGGATCTGCAAACTCTGGCCGCCTCGGGAGATCTGGCGTCCACCGACGAGGTGTGGCGTCAGGGGTCGGTGGACTGGGTGCCCGCCACCGCGGTGCCGGGACTTGTCTCGCAGCCGTCCCTCACGGCTGCGTCCGCGGCGTCACCGGTTGCCGCACCGGCACTTCCCGAGTTGCCGGTGCCGGCACCTTTTGCTCCGCCGCCGCCTCCGCCAACCCCGCCCGCACCACCCCGGCCGCGCCACCACGACCCGGTCACCGGTGCCGCCCGGCGCGGTGCTGCGACCGAAGCCCCAGTGCAGGGGATCGCCGCGACGGCCGCCCGTTATGGGATCACCGCTCCCCTCTATCGCGGCACCGATCAGGAGCCCGTCCCACTGCCGCGCCCGCTCGGGGATCCCCTGCGCGGGTTTCGGCGGTTCCTGAGTTGGCTGCTCGCGCTGCCCCTCCTCGCCGCCCTCGCCTGTGCGATCTTGTGGATCGCCTTCGCGGTCGCGATCCCTGACTCCCTCCAGTGGGCCTTGATGGTTGCAGTCCTCCCACTGCCGGTCACCGCGTTCTTCTGGCGCATCCTCCCGAACCGGGTCACGAACGCGATCTACCTGCGCTCGTTCCGGAACGACCGCGACACCTGGCCGATCCGCAAGGCACTCCAGGCCGCCCTCGGCCGTCGCTTTCGCCTCTCCGGCATCCGGGACCCGCACCGCCGCTGGCCCGTCCTGCTGCGGTTCCTCGGCTTCACGATCTTCCTCTTCCGCTATTGCACCCCGAAGTTCATGAACCTGGAGGCCGGTACGGACTGGAAGGCCCGGCTGTGGCGCTCCCTCGGCGACACCCGCTGTGCCTTCATCGACGTCACCGACCTGACCCCGTTCGTCAAGGAGGAGATTGAACTGGCGTGCACCTGCCTCGGTCTGAGCCGGGTACTCTTCCTCGGCAACGCGACGCGCTCCGTGGAGGACTGGCGGCGCCGCATCGCCGCGGCGCTTCCCCTCGGCACTCCTCTCGAGGCGATCCATGTCGCGGTGTGGCAGGGAGCCACGCGCGAGCGGAGGAAGGCGTTCGCCGAGGAGGTGCGCACCTTCGCGGCAGCCCTGCCGGCGGGGACGGCTGGGCTGCGGTGTGAGGCTTTCCCTCTCGTGTACGATACCGTGCTGTCCGGCGAGGCCCGCCGCGCCGAGGACGCCGCCTTCTGGCTCTCCGCCGTCCTCGGCATCGTCCTCGTCCTCGCCGCGCGCGAGCTGTACTGGGCCTTCGCCCCCATCGGCCGCGTGACGGATCCCCGGCTGTTCCCCCTGCTCGCCCTGAACGCCTACATCGGCATCCTGGTAGTCAACTACCTGGTGGATTGCGGCTCGATCCGGGAGCGGGTCGTCACGAGTGTCTGCCTGGCCCTGGTACTCCTGTGGCTGGGCGGGATCCTCCGCGCCGCCGGGAAGGTGAGGGACGCCGCCGACCGAGCCATCAGCGGCAACAACCTGAAACAGATCGCCCTCGCCTTCCACAACTATCGCTACGTCTTCAAGCGTTTCCCAACCGCGGCCATTTACAGCCAGGAGGGCAAACCGCTCCTCAGCTGGCGCGTAGCGATCCTCCCATACATCGAGCAGAAGACCCTGTACCAGCGGTTCAACCTGAATGAGCCGTGGGACAGCCCGCATAACAAGGCGCTGCTGGACGACATGCCCGAGGAGTTCGCCCCGCCGGGGGCGGACAAGGGCAAGGGTCACCTGACGCACTACCGGGTGTTCACCGGCCCGGGGACGCTCTTCGCCGACAGGTGGCCGGCACGCCTGACCAACATCAGAGACGGCCCCTCGAACACCCTCCTGGTCATCGAGGCGCGCGAACCGGTCCCGTGGACCAAGCCCGATGACCTCCCCTACAAGGAGAACGGGCTGCCCGCGCTCGGCATGCCCGGCCGGGAGTGGATCTGCGCCGCGTTCTGTGACGGCGCCGTTCGCGTCTTTCGCCCGGATCCCGATGAGAAAACCCTTCGAGCGGCGATCACGCCCGTAGGCGGAGAGGAAGTGGACTGGGGCCGCCTGGAGTGAATCGTACTCGGGACTGGCGCCCCGAACGAGTTGCAAGCCCGCGGATCGAGGCGCGGCGAATCCCCCTGCGGTGCAGTTCGGGAGTTCGTGCGGCTGCGGCGACCAGGGCAAGGCAGTGGCCGACGCTTGCCGCGAGTACAACATGGCCAGCGTGCTGCCCGGGGTGCTGAGCGATTTGCAGGTGGGCATCGAGAACAACGACTTGCAGGTGCAGGTGTTCCTGGACCACGAACCGGCACCGGAGGAACTGGAACAGCTCCAGCGCGTGCTGCACCACGGCGTCGAGGCGTTCCGCCGATAGCTGCGGCAGCAACTCTGAAGTGCACCACAGGCCACGGAACACAACCTGCCTGGTCAGAACGCAAGGAGGAAGTCGTTGCGCGGTCCGTCGAGCAGGAAGAGGCACTCGGCGAGGACATCACGGCCAATAAGGGCGTCAATCATCGGGAGCGGCGTGGCCAACTCGGTCACCACCAGGGTCGGCCGGACCAGCATGGGTCGGCAGCCCCCGAGGGACCGGAAATGCTCAGGCTCATCTTGAAGAGATTGACAGGGACCGGGCCCGCAGCGGTCACTGTCGAAGCGGCTCGCAACAAGACCGCGCCCAGCGCTTGCAGGATGTGGGGATCGACGGCTGTCAAGTCCGAGCCGCGATCAAGGAGCGAGCGGGCGCGGATGGGCAGGGGGACGGGGGCATCCGCCTGGAGCAGATCCACAGTCGAAGCGCCGTCCACTCCGATCACCGCTTCAAGGATCGGCCCGTCCGGACTCGTCGTGTAGTTCAGGTATGGCATTGCCGGCAGTGGGGAGAGAGGTGGAGAAGCGGCTCCTCCGCCCGGATCTCCTGGACCAGGAACCCCTCCGGGAGGAACTTCGCATAGCCGGCTCGGGTGGCCTCTTCATCCGTCGGGTAGAGGCCCACAAGGGCGTGGCCCTTGACGAGGGCGAACTTACCCTCGTGGCCCTCAGCGAGCAAGCGTGGCAGCTCGCGCCGCAAGGCGTTCCCTTCGTGGTAGCGCGGGTGTTCGGGCGGCAGCTCCGGCACTTCCGTGTAGTGAATCGTCCGGCGGAACGGTTGCGAAGTTTGTGCCGCTTCCTGGCGAAGGCTCGTCCCGCTGCTCGCTGTTCGAGGCACCTCCGCACGGGCGTCGCGGGGCTGCACCTCCTTCTGCACCTCATGCACCAGGAACGTCTCCCACGAGAAGCGAGTGTAGCCGGCCTGGACGGCCTCGTCGTGCGTGGGGTAGAGGCCGACGATGCGAGTGCCCTTGACGAGGGCCGCCTTGCCCTCGTGCCCCTCGGCGAGCAGGCGCGGCAACTCGCGCTGAAATGTGTACCACTCGCGTGGCAGTCCGGTGGCCGGGGGCAGATACGAGATTCCCGTCGAGTAAATCGTCCAGCGAGCGGTTGAGTCATTGGTCGGCCCTCCTTGCCGGCAGATTATACCCGAACGGTGCCATCCGATGCAGCGCCAGGTCGCGCTTTGCCAGTCGGCGTCAAAACGAGTGGGCCAGCCTGCACCAAAAGGCCGGCCCGCGGGAGATTCATCGACAGCGGCAGTTCACGCCAGGTTCGGCAGCCTGCCGTTGCTGTCGCCGAACGAGCTCACGCGGCAGCCCATGCGCTCGAGCAACTCGACGTACAGGTTGCACAAGGGCGTGTTGCGCGGGAAACGAACGTGCCGGTTGCCGCGCAGCGTGCCGCCGCCCTTGCCCGCCACCAGTACCGGCAGTTCGTCGTGGTTGTGGCGGTTGCCGTCGCCGTTGCCGCTGCCGTAGACGATCATGCAGTTGTCCAGCAGCGTGCCGTCGCCCTCGCGGACGCGCTTCAGCCGCTCCAGCAGGTGCGCGAACGCCTCGATGTGGAAGCGATTGATGCGCTGGATCTTCGCCTGCTTCTGGCGGTTGCCGCCGTGGTGCGACAGGTCGTGGTGGCCGTCCGGCACGTCGATCAGGCGGTAATTGCGGTTGCTGCCCTCGTTGGCGAACACGAACGTCGCCACCCGCGTCAGGTCGGCCTGGAACGCCAGCGCCAGCAGGTCGCCCATCAGGCGGATATGCTGACCGTAGTCGGCCGGCGTGCCGGACGGCCGGCGCATGCCGTTCGCCGCGGGCACCACCGGCGCCGACTGGTTCAGCCGTCGCTCGATCTCGCGCAGCGACGTCAGGTACTCGTCCATGCGGCGCTGGTCATTGGCGCCGAGGCGGTTCATGAGTTGGGTGGCGTCCTCGCTCGCGAAGTCGAGGATGCTCTGGTTGTACTGCTCGCGCCGCGCCCGGTTCTGGTCGGTTTCCCGGCGGTTGGCGCTGCCGAACAGACGGTCGAAGACCAGGCGCGGGTTGACCTCCTTGGGCAGCGGCGTGGTCGGGCTGCGCCAGGCGAGGTTCGAGGAGTAGGCGCAGCTGTAGCCGGAGTCGCAGTTGCCCGCCTGGCGGCCGCCCTCGCAGCCGATCTCCAGCGACGGGAAGCGCGTGGCGCGGCCGACGCCCTGCGCCGCCACCTGGTCGGCCGAGACGCCGGCGCGGAGATCGGCGCCGTTCGTCTTGCGCGGCTGGGCGCCGGTGAGGTAGGCGGCCATGGCGCGGGCGTGGTCGCCGGGGCCGTCGCCGTGCGGCCGGGCCTTGTCGCAGGTCAGGCCGCTGAGGACCATTAGCTCGTCGCGGAACGGCGCCAGCGGCTCCAGGGTGCGCGGCAGGGCGACGTTGGCCCCGACGCTCGCGGGTGTCCAGTCGGCCATGTGGACGCCGTTCGGGACGTACAGAAACGCCAGGCGCTTCGGGGCCGTACGGGCTGCCTCGGAGGCGGCTGACGCGGTGGCCGGGGCCATCGCTTCCAGCATGGGCAGCGCGATCGAGACGCCGAGCCCCTTCAGCAAGGTCCGCCGTGAAACCGTCACCTTCGCCGTCATGGTGGTCCTCTCAAGCCCAGGGGTGTACCCCCTGGGTCTACGATTCAACCCAGGGGTTGCACCCCTGGGCTTGGGTTTCAGACGCTCAGGGCCGCCCCTTCCGCTTCTGGAACGGGTCGCTCTTCACGACCGCCAGCACCAGGCTCGAAAAGCGATTCTGCCCCCGAACGACCGCGGCGCCAATGTCGTCCAGGGCGCACCTGTCGTACGCCTCCAGCCCGCGGCCCAGGGCATAGGTTAGCATCTTTTCCGCGAGGCAGCGACGAAAATCCCCTTCGCGCGCCTTTAATATCGCCACCAGCTCGCGCGGCCCCTTGAACTTCTGCCCGCCCGGCAGCACGCCGGAGGCGTCGATCGGAAACTTGCCCTCGTGCGTGCGCCAGGCACCGACGCCATCGAAGTTCTCGAAGCCGAACCCGAGCGGGTCCATGCGCTGGTGGCACGAGGCGCACAGCACGTTGGTCCGGTGCTGCTCCATGCGTTGCCGCAGCGTACCGCGCAGCTCCGCCTGCTTCTCCTCCAGCTCCGGCACGTCCGGCGGCGGCGGGGGCGGCGGCGCGTTGAGGATGTTCTCCAGGATCCACTTGCCGCGCTTCACCGGCGACGTTCGCGTCGGGTTCGACGTCACCGTCAGGATGCTGGCATGCGTCAGCACGCCGCGCCGCTCCTGCCCCTGCAAGGACACGCGCCGGAACTCACTCCCTTTCACTCCCGGCAGGCCGTAGTGCCGCGCCAGCCGCTCGTTCACGAACGTGAAGTCGGCGTCCAGGAAGTCGAGGACGCTCCGGTCCTCTTTGACGATCGCCTCGAAGAACAACTCCGTCTCGCGGGCCATCGCCGAGCGCAGGGCCTCGTCAAAGCCCCGATATGTCCCCGGATCGGGCGTCGCGGTCTTGAGGTTGCGGATCTGCAGCCACTGGCCGGCGAAGTTCTCCGTCAGGGCGCGGGCCTTCGGGTCGGCGAGCATGCGCTTGACCTGTCGTTCCAGGGTGTCCCCTGTGCGGAGCTTGCCAGCGCGGGCGAGGCGGAACAGCTCCTCGTCGGGCATGCTGCTCCACAGGAAGTACGACAGACGCGAGGCCAGTTCGTGCTCGGTGACCGCGAAGGCGGTCAGGGTGCCCTTGGTCCGCGGCGTGCGCTCGACGCGGAAGAGGAAGTGCGGCGAGACGAGCGTGGCCTGGATGGCGAGCTGCAACCCCTTCTCGCCCGGATCGCCGTTGTCGAGCGCGAGCTTGACGAAGCGGAACAGGCGCGTCACCTCGTCCGCGGTGACCGGGCGGCGGTAGGCCCGGGTGGCGAAGCCGGCGATCACCGCGCGGACGGCCTCCACCTTCTTCTTGCCGAAACCGAGTGCCGGCAGGAAGACGCGCGCGCGTATGGCGGGGTTCTTGAACGCCTCTGCGGCGATCTGCTCGGCGGCGGCCAGGTACTTCTCCAGCAGGAGCGGCGACAGCGACAGCACGTCGCCGATGTTGTCGAAGCCGTAGCCCACGTCGTCGGTGGGGAAGTCGTCGGCGGGCTTGAAGTCGATGCCGACCAGGTCGCGGATGGTGTTCTTGTACTCGGCGCGGTTCAGGCGCCGCAGGGTGACGCGGCCGGGGTCGCGCCCCTTCGTGCAATCGACCTGAACCACCTGCGTCTCGATCCAGGCGAGCAGGCGGTCCGCCTCGGCGGCGACGGGCCTGGGCCGGCCGGAGGGCGGCATCTCGCCCGAACGCAGGTTCAGGGCCACCTTCTCCCACAGCTTCGGCTGCTGCCGGGCGTCCTCCTCGGTCTTGAACGTGTCGAGCGTCACCTCACCCTTGGGCCGTTTGCCGCCGTGACACTTCGTACAGTATTTCGCGAGGAGGGGGGCGACGTCCTTGACGAATGCGGGCCTTGGGGGGGCCTCGCCTCCCTTCTTGCCGCCCTTGACGGTTTCGCCGGACGTGTCGTCGGCGCGGGGGGCCGAGCGCGGGCAGACGAGGGCCGCCACCACACAGGCACCGAGGAACAGGCAGGAACGACGGGCCATTGCTCAGGCTCCAGGCAGGTCAGGCAGGTAAGGCAGGCCCCGGGGGAGGGATACGGGCCTTCAGGAAGGTAAACCCTCCTTTTGTATAAGAGTTCCGCCCACGGTCGTCTTCCGAAAACAACTCTCTCGAGCGCGCGACACCAAACCGCCCCCCGATCCCACCGAACTGCCTTGACCGCACGATCAATTTTGTCGATATATCCTCCGGGCCAATCGCACCGCCGACCGCCTCCCTTCACCCCGCGGCCCCACCAGAACAGATAACCCGTCTCCCCGAGGCCCGTTCATGTCCTTCCTGCGCGCCCCGAAACGCCCGACCTTCCGCCCCGCCCTCGAGGCCCTCGAAAGCCGCCTGCAGCCGGCCGCTCGCGTGACGGCCACGCTGGCCGCCGGCGTGCTCACGATCGAGGGCACCAACGGCCCCGATCAGATCGCCCTGTGGAATCGGTCCGGCGCGCTCTCGGTCCTCGGCCTGTCGATCAACACCGCCGCCGGCGTGCGCCCGTCGGTGTCCGCGACGGACGTCAAAAGCATCGTCATCAACGCGCTGGGCGGCGACGACTACGTCTCGCTCGGCCAGGACATCCCCGGCTTCCGCCACATCACTCAGCCCGCGGTCCTCAACGGCGGCGACGGCAACGATTACCTTGTCGGCGGTTGGGGCAACGACACGATCTCCGGGGGCCGCGGCAACGACACGCTGCTCGGCGGGGCGGGCAACGACAGCATCGACGGCGGCGACGGCAACGACGTGCTGTACGGGGAGGCGGGGAGTGACGTGCTGCGGGGCGGCAGTGGGCGGGACACGCTGGACGCAGGCGCGCCCGGCGAGGACGTGAACGGCGGCGACGGCTGGGACCTCGACGTTTGGCAGTGGGCGGCCGGTGGGGCGGTCACGACGGACATCGTGCAGCAGAACGCGCCGACCTGCTCCTTCCTGGCCGCGCTGGGGGCGGTCGCCCTCCAGGATGGCGACTACCTGCAAGGAGACATCACCTACCTCGGCAACAGCACGTACCAGGTCTGGCTGTTCCGTGCCGGCGCCACGCCCGGGACCGGCGGGTGGGTCGCGCACGACGTACACTACGACGGCTCCGTCACCGGCGCCGACCCCCAGCCGGTGGCCGAGGGGAAATACTGGGTCGTCCTCTACCAGCGCGCCTGGGAGCAGGAGCGGGCGGCGATCGGACGGCCGGACTCCGCGTGGCCCGACGAGGCCCTGACCGCGCTCACGGGCTACAAGGCGGTCGGCTACCTGTCGGCCGCGGACAAGGCCTTCACCCAGGCCGTCAACTTGGGCGGTCGCGTCGTGGCGTCCACGTTGCCCGATGCAGGCGGGAGCACGAAGCTGGTCGGCAACCACTCCTACACGGTGTTGGGGTTCGATGCGTTGGGCCGGATCCGCCTGCGCAACCCCTGGGGGTACGACGGCGGCCGGGACGCCTCGGGCGACCCGCACGACGGCGTCATCACCCTGACCTGGGCGGAGTTCAAGCAGTCGATGTATGCCTTCTGGCTGGCGTGAGTGGGGCGGGTTTCGGCGAACGGCCGGCGTGAGCCGGCTGGTCCTGGTGGTCGTTGGGCCAGGACCAGCCGGCTCACGCCGGCCGTTCGCCGCGCCGCGCTGCGGAAGCGGTCAGTTCCACACGCCGAGCAGGTCGCGTTCCAGGAGGGACGGGCGGACGACCGCCTGGGCGATCTCGAAGGCCCGCTGGTACAGCCACTGCTGCACCAGCCACTGCTCCGGGCCGGCGCCGGGGAACAGGGCGGTGGGACACATCAGGAAGCCGGCGGGGGTGAGGCCCGGGGCGGGCGGCTGGGGCAGACGGATCGGCTCAGGCTCGGCCGAAAAACGCGCGCTGCGCATGACAAGATCCTCGGTTCGCGTTCTGCGGGTCGGCGTCGGGTTAAGTCTTTATCCCCTTTCCTCTCCTTATCGGATCCCCGCTCAACCCGTGCCACGCGAATCGCCCCCCCTCCCCCGCGGCGCCCATTTTTCCCCCGCGCATCTCGATACGACCGGCACAACCGGGCCTCGCCGGGCCCCGCAGGCAACGGTGAACTCGGCAATGGCGCTGTAAATCTTGTTGCCGGTGGCAGCTGCGCTTGTCTATAATCTCCATCAACCGGGGAAGGCCCGAGGGACGGGCTTCCGGGAGCACGGCTTCAGGGCTGCCGGCAGTGACGCCGGCCTGCGAAAGGAGTTCCAACGATGTCCAGTGCCACCACGACGGAACGGACGACCGGGTATCCGGGGATGGGCGTCTCCGGGTTCGCGACACCCACGGTGGGCACCCCGACCGGGGTTTCGGGGACCACCAACTGGATGATGGTGCCGCGCTGCACCTTCAAGGTCGAGAAATGCACCGGCGGCTTCAAGCTCACTTGCTCCTGCGAGGACAAGATGGCGTGCAGCATGGTGCAGAACCTCTGCACCATGCTGGCCGGCGGACTGTGCAGCTGCTGTGTGATGATGAACGGCATGCTCGTCTGCTGCTGCAACCTCACCATGGGCGTGTGCAAGTTCGAGAGCACCTCCGACGGCGTGTGCCTCACCTGCACCAGTGGGGACGCCTCCTGCTGCTCGATGATCCAGGCCTGCTGCGACTGCCTGAGCTGCATGATGGAGGCCGGCTGCACCTGTTGCTTCCTGGTGAACAACACCCCGGTCTGCTGCGGCACGACTGACTCCAGCAAGTCCGGCACCAAGAGCAAGCGCTAACGCGCTGTCCGAACAACGGCAGCTCCTGGCCGAAAGTCGGCCGGGGGCTGCTGTCGTTCCGTGCAGGCCGAACCGTCCGCGCACGCCTCACTTCCCGCCCACCGTCCCTCTCGATTGCACGCCTCCTTCCATTGACTCACCCGCCGCTTTGCGCCATGCTGAACGGATAGAGCCTGTACCCACTTATGCACCCGTCTGGACGGTAACGCCGATGCGCCTCCGCACGTTCTCCCTGCTGATGTTGACCGCTGCCGTCGCCCTCGTCCTGTCGCGCACCGACGGCGGCGAAAGCTTCAAGTCGGGGCCGGCGCCGGGCGAACTGCTCGGCGCGCCGTTCCAGCCTCACAACGTCTACCAGCCTTCCCTCTTTCGGCCACTGCTCGAGAACAGGCCCGAGAAGGAGAAGGCGGACGACGCCATAAGCCGGGCGGGCCGGCCTCACTGCCCGGTGTGCGAGTTTGGGCTCGACCCGGTGGTGGCCATCTTCGTCCGCGGAACCGAAGACAAGGATCCGACGGTGCCGGAGGGGTTCCTCAAGAAGGTGGACGACCTCGTCGAGAAGCGCCGGGATCTGTCCTTCCTGCACGCCTTCGCCGTCTTCCTGACCCCCAAGGCGCGCAGCTCGATCACCGAGAAGAAGATCGAGAAGGTCGAGGACCTCGTCGCGGAGGGCGCGGCGCGGGAGAAGGCGATCAAGGAGGTGACGCAGCTGGCCGCGCCGCTCAAGCACGTCGTCGTCGGCGTGTACCCTCCGGCGAACCTGCCGGAGTCGTACAAGATCGCCAACAAGCCGGGCGTCACCCTCCTGTACTACGACAAGCACAGGGTGCTGCTGAACCGGGCCTATCCGGAGGGGAAGCTCAAGGACGAGGAGATCGACGCCTTCGTCGGCGCCGTCGATAAGATGCTGCAGAAGCCGCGAAAGAAGACGCCGCGGAAGGGGTAGATGTTTTTCGAGCCCACCCGTCGCACCGGGTGGGTTTTTCATTTCAGCCCCGGCGCAGGGCCGCCAGGCGTTCGACCGCCTCCTTGTGGAGGCGGCCGTTGGTCGCGAGCAGTCCGTGCCGCTGCCACGCCCCCGCCAGACCGTAGCGCAGCTTCTCACCGACCAGCCCGGTCACCACGCCGCCGGCCTCCTCGACGAGGATGTCGCCCGCACAGATGTCCCAATCGTGGAAGGCGTCGTAGGTGTTGGCGTAGACGTCGGCCTCGCCGCGCGCGACCAGCGCCAGCTTGATCCCCGCCGAGTACGTCTCCACCACGCGCGCCGGCCGCAGCAGCTCCACGCGCCGCGACTTCTTCGACGGATCCGAGGGCCGGCTCTGCACGAGGGTGGCGGCCTTGAGGTCCGACGCCGCGCTGACACGGCACGGCACTGGCTCCGCCCCGCCGTCGCGCCGCCGGCAACCGCCGCCGCGCACCGCGTAGGTCAGGCGGTCGGTCGTCGGCTCATACACCACGCCGGCGCCGATCTTGCCCGCGTCCACGAAGCCGATCATCACGGAGAACTCGCCGTTCTTGCGCGCGAAGCCGCGCGTGCCGTCGATCGGATCGACCACCCAGAGGCGTGCGCCGGTGTGGGCCGCGGCGGCCAGCGTCGCCGTCTCCTCCTCGGCGCAGAAGGCGTCGCCGGGGAACGTCC
The DNA here is from genome assembly GCA_038227745.1 of Gemmatales bacterium. Classification (GTDB taxonomy): domain Bacteria; phylum Planctomycetota; class Planctomycetia; order Gemmatales; family Gemmataceae; genus DASPXY01. The sequence continues at coordinate 13,015 of JBBRPS010000018.1, forward strand.
TGGCGAGGTAGCCGAGGATGATCTCCTGGGACAGGCGGTCGGCGTCGGTGCTGATGCTCGCCGGCGCGTCGGCGATCTTCTGGAAGCGGGCGTACGCCTCGCGCAGGGCCGCGCCGGCCAGGCGCGACGCTTCCAGGGCGGCCTCCAGCTCGCGTTCGTACATCTCGCCCCTGGGTTTTCGTGGGCGACTCGTTCCGGATGCAGGCCTGCGACTCGCGGAGCGAGTCGCCCACGAACACGGACTACTCCGTCTTGGTGCTGACGGCCGGCGCCCCGCCGCTCAGCCCGGCGAACTCGTTGAACTCCAGGTACTGCAGGTGGCGGTACAGATCGTTCTCCTTGAGTAGCTCGCGGTGGTCGCCCTGGGCCTCGATCTTCGCGTTGACGAGCAGGAAAATCGTGTCGCAGCTGCGGATCGTGGACAGGCGGTGTGGCAAGAAGATCGTCGTCCGGCCCGGCAGCACGCGCGCGAACGTGTCATCGACCAGGGCCTTCGTGTTCTCGTCCATCGGCGTCAGCGGCTCCTCGATGATGAGCACGGCCGGGTCGCGCAGGATGGCGCGCGCCAGGGCGACGCGGAACTGCTCGCCGATGCGCAGGGCGTGCCCCATCTCGCCGATCGGCGTCTCGTAGCCCTGCGGCAACTTATGGATGAACTGGTGCGCGTGCGCCAGCTTCGCCGCCTCGATGATCTTCGGCAGCGTGAACGCCGGGTCGCCGCAGCCGATGTTGTTCGCGACCGTGTCGTTGAACACCAGGTTGTGCTGCAGCACGATCGCGATCTGGGCGCGCAGCGAGTCGAGCGTCACCCAGCGCAGGTTGTGGTGATCGACGCGGATCTCGCCGCCGCTGGGGTCGAGGAAGCGCGGCAGCAGGTACACCAGGGCGTGCTTCTCCATCTCGTCCGGGCCGACGAGCGCGACGCGCTGGCCGGCCTGGATCGTCAGGCTGACGCCGTCGAGCAGCTTGCGGCCGGTGCCCGGCTCGTGCAGCGTGACGCTGTCGAACTCGAGCTGCTTGGCCAGCGGCTGCAGGAACTCCGCCTCGACCACCTGTCCGACGCCGCCGGGCCGGTCGAGGAACGTGAACAGGGCGACGGCCGACTCGTGGCCGCGGCGCAGCAGTCGGCGGTTCTCCAGCCAGGTGACCAGCGGCCAGTACAGGCTGATGAGCGCGGCGGCCAGCACCAGCGCACTGCTCACGCCGACCTGCCCGCTCAGGATGAGGAGGCCCGCGACCCAGAGGAGGATCAGGCCGGCGACGAGACCCATGAAGAAGAGCAGGGGGCGGTAGATCGCCTCGCCGCGGTAGCGCCGTGACTGGGCGCCGGCGTAGCGGGCCAGCTGCCGTTCGACGCGCGACTGGTTGAACAGCTCCATCAGGTAGACCTTCACCAGGCGCATCAGCATGAGGCTTTCCTGGATCAGGGCGAGCTGGTCGGCGGCATGGTGGGCGGCGCCGCGGCCGCGGCGGCGGAAGTAGGCCGCCACCTGCCCCCCGACCAGCCACACCAGGACGGCGGCGAGGAGGAACACCAGCGCCAGGCCGAAGTTGACCAGCAGCGCGAACGCCAGCAGCAGGCCGAACTTGACCGGCTCGCGGAAGACGACCGTCAGCCAGGCGTACAGCGCGTCGTGGACGGATTCCAGGTGCCGCGTCGAGGCGCTGACCGCCTCGGCCGGCCCCAGGGCGCGGAAGGCGAGCGTGCCCAGGCGGTAGGTGTGGTGGTAGATGGCACGGCGGAGGCGCGTGGCCGCCTCAATGGTGGACAGCGCCGCCAGGTAGGTGCTGGCGAACATGCACAGGGCGCGGAGCAGCGCCACCACGACCGCCACGAGCAGCAGGCCGGTCGCGTAGGTGAAGTAGCCGCTCGCCCACATCCACGGGTTCCAGCTCGCCAGCCAGGCGATCACGTCGCCGTCGAGTCGGCCGTGCGTCCGCACCACCAGGCCCAGGACGCCGACATTGCGGATGCTCCGCGCCAGGGCCGCTTCCGTCCCGTACTTGTCTGCCTGGCCCTTGAAGCGCCGGTCGAGCAGTTCGGCCGCGCTCTCGCCGACCTCGTCCCGGAGGACGCGCTGCAGGTGGACGCGCCAGAGCAGCTCGAGGCGCTCCTCCTTGAGGAGGGTGGCCCGCTTCAACCTCTCCGCGAGATTGTCGGGGGGCGTGAGGCAGAGCTTCGTGTACTCGTCGAGCCGCTTCTCCTCGACGCCCAGGTTTTGCAGGGCCAGGCGGAGGTTGATCACGCGGGCGAGGTAGGCGTCATCCTTCTCCTCAGCGATGCCGACCTTGGCGAGGAACTGCTTCCGCTCGGTGCGGGGGGAGGGAGCTTTCTTGTCCTTGACTGTCATCGGCAGGTGCTTCTGGACGAAGGCGGTGGGTTCGCCGACCTCCAAGCGCGTGAGGAACTCGGCCGGCTCGCTCCAGGCGTTGCGGAAGACCTCCTGCTCCTGCGGCGCCAGGTCCTGGTAAGCGGGGATTTCGCCGCGGTTGACCGTGAGGTCGGCGAACAGCCCCAGGAGCATCAGCAGGCAGACGTAGAGGACGCCGGTGGCGACGCCGGCCACGAGGGCCGACCACTTGGCGAGGGGGTAATAGTTGAGGAAGCTGCGGGCTCGACCGAACGCGGCTCGTTGTTCCATGGCAGGGGACTCAGCACCGAGTGGTCATGCCGCCTGGTTGCTCGAAAACGGCGAACGGCCGGCGTGAGCCGGCTGGTACGGCACCTCACGAGGCGTGCCGTACCAGCCGGCTCACGCCGGCCGTTCGCCCCGTGGCTGCCGCGCGCCGTCACGCAAGGTCCCGATCCTCGAACAGGATCAGGCCGAACAGCAAGGCGATCGCCGTGTACATGACAGCGTACAGTGCCACGTTCGCGGTGTACAGGGCAAACTGGTCCGGCGGCAAGGGTGCGTCGCGGACGATGACCGCACCCAGGCCGAAGTGCTCCAGGCCGGGCAGGACGGTGTCGAACACCTGCGCCATGAACTTCACGAGCTGTAACTTCGAGACCGCCACCAGGATAGGCGTCAGGTGTCCGAGGAAGTAGAAAATGACGCACACGGGGATGTTGACGACCATGGACAGGCGTGTGGCCAGGGCGGTGGCGATGGCGAGCAGGACCATGACCTGGCAGGAGACGATGGCCAGGCCGGGCAAGGCGCTGGCGGCGTCGTCCACCCACAGGCCGACGCCGCGCACGAAGTCGGCAGGCGCCCCTTCCGGGGTGTAGTTGTCCACGAAGCGCAGCACCCAGGCGGGGTCGGCGACGCGGTCGCGCGGGTCGATCGGCGGGTCGAGGGTCTGCTTGAAGAGGAACATCCACACCATGAACCAGCCCAGGAGGGTGGCCATCACCAGGGCGGCCAGGAAGATGCCGACGAACTTGCCGAGGAGGAACTGGCGGCGCGAGACCGGCTTGCTCATCAGGGTGATGGCGGTGCGACCCTCGATCTCCTCGCTTATTGAGGCGCTGGCGGCGATGACGGCGAAGACGACCGCGAACAGCATGATGAGATCGTAGCCCAGTTCCTTCACCATCTTGATGTCCTCGCCGAGGGTGAAGTAGGGCAGCAGCGGCACCAGCCACATGAGGAACAGGGCGAAGGCGAACAGCAGCCAGAACATGGGCTGCCGGAGGCTCTCGCGGAAGGCGGCCAGGCCGACCGCCGCCCCCTTGGGCCAGACCTGCAAGAGGAGGGCGAAGACGAGGACGAAGAAATCGACCGTGAGCTGCAGTTGCAGGATCGAGCCGAACAGCCGGCCGTAGCGTGGCAGCACCTGGGGGTCGGCGTTGGCGTCGAGGAAGAAGGCCAGGCCGACGGCGGCGACGAGGACGCCGAGCAGCGCCCAGCCCCACGAGGCCGGGCGGCGCAGCTGGACCGCCAAGGTGCGCGGGTCCAGGGCCGCGAGCCAGGGCAGGGCGGCGAGGAGCTGCGCCAGGCACAGGAGGGCGGACACCGCGAACAGGCTGAGGGTGGCGGCAGTCATGGTGAGCCAAGCGAGTCGGGGGCGGCGTCAGCGACGGATCGTGAAGTCGTGGAAGCCGCCTGGGGGTTCGTCGTGTATCGTCTGGCGTTCGATGTACCCGGCCATCTGGCGGGCGACGGCGCTGAGGAAGTTTTCGACCTCGTCCGCCTCGCCCTCGGCGACCAGTTCGACGTCTCCGCCCGGAAGGTTGCGGACATAGCCGGTGACGGCAAAGCCGCGTGCGAGCCCCTTCGTGGTGTAGCGGAAACCGACGCCCTGGACGTCGCCGGAGTACAGCACGCGCCTGGAAACGGGCATGGGGACCAGCCTCCTACCCCATTCAAGCCCACCCGTTGCACCGGGTGGGCCTCGTGGGGACAAGCTGCCAGCTTGTCCCTCCCCCGGACAAGCTGGCAGCTTGTCCCCACGATCCGCGGGCCGCGCGCGCGGGACGCCACTGCCGACCTATACGCCGCGGCCCGGCTCAGGGTTCATTGCGGTAGCTGGGACCGGCCCCCCAGCGCAGCTTGTCGCGCAGCGTCTGGTAGAAGCTGCGCCCCGGCACCTTGACCAGCGCGAACGCCACCGGCGCCCGCCGGACCGTGACGCGGTGCTGCGCCGACAGCGGGAACGTCTCCTGACCGTCCACGACCAGGACGGCGGGCTGGTCGCCGCGTGGCAGGGTGATGGTGTACACCTTGTCGGCGGAATCGACCACCGGGCGGTAGGTCAGGGTGTGCGGGCAAAGAGACGTGATCGCGAACGCTTGCAGCTCCTGTCCGAGGATCGGGCCGCCGGCCGACAGACTGTGGGCGGTCGAGCCGACCGGCGTGCTGATGATGAGCCCGTCGCCGCTGAAGCGCGTCACCATGTCGCCATCTACTTCCAGGTCGAGGTCCAGCATGCGGAAGGGCGGCGCGGTGTGGAAGACGATCTCGTTCAGCCCCAGCAGGGGGTGGTCCGGCACAGGGACGCCGGACGCGGTGCTCTCGATCAGGCACTCGAACATGAGGTGGCGCGTGATGCGGTATTCGCCGGCGAGCACGCGCGGAAAGCAGGAGCGCAACTCGTCGGAGGTGAGGTCGGCGAGGAAGCCGAGACGGCCGAGGTTGACGCCGAGGACGGGGATCTGCCGGTAGCCCATCTGGCGGGCGGCGCGGAGGATGGCGCCGTCGCCACCGAGGACGAGGGCGATGTCGGCGGCGGGGTAGCGGCGCAGGTCCTGTTCCTGGAGCAGGTCGCAGACGACGACGTCGCAGTGCGAGCGGAGGAAGGGCAGGAGGCGGTCGGCCTCCTCGCGGACGCCGGGGCGGTGCGCGTTGCCGAGTACGAAGAGTCTCACGCCACGGCCCTCCCCTGATCTCCGACGGAACCCGGCTCAATCGGTGAACAACTCCCGCGCCGCGTACTTGCCTCCCTGCTTACTCTTCGCGGCAGTCTCTCCACCATTAGTTTTCCCGATCAGTTTATCGAAGTCCTCCTCGGTCAGCACGGGTACACCCAACTCCTTGGCCCTATCGAGCTTGCTGCCCGCCGCTTCCCCGGCCACCACGTAGCTCGTCTTCGACGAGACGCTTCCCGTCGCCTTGCCGCCCAGCGCCTTGATCAGTTTCTCGATCTCGTCGCGGCCGTAATTCTTGAGCGTCCCCGTGACTACGAACGTCTTCCCGGCGAGGCTGACGCCCGCGGGTACTCCCGGCACCACCCCCGCGGCGGCCGCGGTCGCGGCGGCGACCATCTTGTCGAACTCCTGCTCCGTGATGACCGCGACGCCCAGTTCCTTCGCCTTGTCCAGCTTGCTGCCCGCCGCCTCGCCCGCGATCACGTAATCGGTCTTCGATGAGACGCTGCCGACCGCCTTGCCGCCGAAGGACTTGATCCTGTCCTCGATGGCCTCACGGCTGTAGTTCTCGAGCGTCCCGGTGACCACGAACGTCTTGCCGGCCAGCACCGCGCCGCCCGGGGTAGCCTTCGCGTCCTCGGTCAGCTTGACGCCCAGCTCGCGCAGCTCCTTCACGAGCTTCTCGCCGTCCTTGCCGTGGAAGAAGTCGCGGACGCTCTCGGCCCGCCGCGGCCCGAAGCCCTTGATCTTCGCGATCTTCTCCTGCGGGGCGGCGAGCAGTTCGTCGATGCTCTTGAACTCGGCGGTGAGCAGCTCCGCCATGCTCTCGCCGACCATCGGAATGCTCAGCGCGGCCAGCAACCGCGTCAGGCCGCGCGACTTGCTCGTGGCGATGCCGGCGAGCAGGTTCTGCGCCGACTTCTTGCCCATGCGCTCGAGCGTCAGCAGCTGCTCCGCCGTCAGCCGGTACAGGTCCGCCACCGATTTCACCAGTCCGCTGCCGACGAGCTGCTTGCAGATCTCCTCGCCGAGCCCCTCGATGTCCATGCGCGAGCGCTTGCCGAACGTCTCCAGCCGCGCTTGCAGCTGGGCCGGGCAGCTGGCCCCCGTGCAGTAGTAGCGCACGTCGTCCGTCATTGTCGGACTGCCGCAGACCGGGCAGGTCTTCGGGAACACGAAGACCTTCTCGGCGCCGGTGCGCATCTCCTTGAGCGAGGAGACGACCTGCGGGATGATCTCGTTCGCTTTGATGACGACGACCTGGTCGCCGACGCGGATGTCCTTCTGCGCGATCTGCCGGGCGTTGTGCAGGGTGGCGTTGGAGACGGTCGTCTGGCACAGCCAGACCGGCGGGTCGAGCTTGGCGACCGGCGTCAGGACGCCGTCCTTGCCGACGCTCAGGTCGATGACGGCGATGCGGGTGATGGCCTGCTCGTCCTCGTACTTGTAGGCCGTCGCCCAGCGCGGCGCCTTCGAGTGCGTCCCGAGCCGCTCGCGCTGCTCGAAGCTATCGACCTTGACGACCATGCCGTCGGTGTCGTAGTCGAGGTCGTGCCGCTTCTCCTCCCAGCTCTGCACGTACTCGATCACGCCGGCGATGTCGTCGAACGCCTTGATGTGCGGGTTCACGGGGAAGCCGAGGCGCTTGAGCAGGTCCAGCGCCTCGGTATGGGTGCGAACCTGGACGCCCTCGAGGGCGCCCGTGGCGTAGGCGAACAGGCGGAGACGGCGTTTGGCGCACATTTTCGGATCGAGCTGTTTGAGCGAGCCGGCGGTGAGGTTGCGCGGGTTGGCCGCCTTCTTCTCGCCCTTTGCGACCATCTCCTCGTTGAAGCGAACGAAGTCGGCCCGCGACATGTACACCTCGCCGCGGGCCTCGAGCAGCCGGGGCGGTTTCTGGCCCTGGAGCCGCAGCGGCAGATTGCGGATGGTCTTGAGGTTGTGCGTCACGCTGTCGCCCTGCTCGCCGTCGCCGCGGGTGGCGCCGAGGGCGAAGACGCCGCCCTCGTAGGTCAGCGAGATGGCCACGCCGTCGATCTTCAGTTCGACGACGTAGCGGACCGGCTCACCCTTTTTGAGGAGCTTGCGGACGCGGGCGTCGAACTCGCGCAGGTCGTCGGGGCTGTTGCTCTTGTCGATGGAGAGCATCGGGACACGATGCTTGACGGTCTCGAAGCCCTCGATGGGCTGGCCGCCGGGCCGCTGCGTGGGGCTGTCGGGCGTGACCAGGTCGGGGTGGGCCTTCTCCAGATCCTCCAGTTCGCGCAGCAGGCGGTCGAACTCGAGGTCGGAGATCTCGGGCTGGGCCTCGACGTAATACTTGTAGTTGTGGTAGTTGAGCTGGCGGCGCAGTTCTTCGGCGCGTTGTTTGAGAGACGCCATGATATTGCCCTACCGCACGGTCAAGGGGGACTGGCTGGGTCTTTCGCTGGAGGAATTGTCGCCTGCGTGCGCTCCTTTTGCAAGCGCCGCAGCCGGTCTGCCGTAGCGACAAGCGGCCGCGCTTGTCGCTGAGCGAGTGCGACCAGCGCGGCCGCTTGTCGCTACGAGGATTCGCAAACCGCTCTAAACAATCGTCGGACGAACGCCGGCACCCCCATGACATTATCACCGCAGGCGCCCTACGACCGAACTCCTTGCGTTCCTCCGCCAGCCCTGTCATGATAAGAGCCAACACGGGAATCACTTCCCAGAGGATCTGGCGCGGGGCGTCCGCCGTTACCTGCTCCCCTGGAAGCGGCAGCGTACACCCCTATCAGGAAATTGCCCCATGCCGATTGTCCAGAAACTGTTCGGGTTCGCCCTGGAAACGGTCCTCAGCGGGGGGGACGTGAACGGCGCCCGCGTCAAGGATCTCGTCGCGGAGTGTTTCCGCGATCCCAGCCAGCGGCTGCACAAGGCCCTGCAACGGAGCAGCGAGCGCACCTGGCAGACGGTCGAGATGGCCCTGGCCGGCGACTCGCTCTGGCCGCGGCTCAAGGGACTCCTCGCCCCGAAGGACGAGAAGGCGTTCCGCCAGCAGATCCTGACGCTGCTCCAGCTCGCCCCCCTCCCCGATCACCCCAACCGGGATCAGTTCTGCCAGGCCGCCCTGGGGGAGATCCGGGCGGCGCGCAAGGCGGGCTTGCTGAGCGGCGTCAGCCTTGACCCCACGGTCGTCACCCGGCGCGCCGGCGCCTTCGCCGCGTTCGCCGACCCCGTCCAGCGCCTCGCGGCCGAACAGCAGGCCGTCCAGGAGATCGCCGCCGACCTGCAGCAGGCGGGCTACCGCTACCTCGCCTGGCTCCTGGGACAGCGCCCGAGCCAGGGGGGCACCGCTCCTGCTCTTGGCAATCCGCTACTTCTTCCGCCGCGAGGTGGAAACCGATGAGGAACTGTCGCGCGGCCTGACGTTCTGCCAGCTGGAGGCGCTCGGCCAGAGCCAGGAAGCCGCCCTGCGCGGCCTGCACGAGAACCTGCAGCGGCACGGCCAGCTCCTGGACGAAAAGCTGGCGGCGCTGCTGACCGTCAGCACCGAGGCCCGCGACGCCGCGGTCGCGGGACTGGAGACGGCCCTGGACCTCAAGGCGGAGCAGCAGCGTCAGGGCCAGGTGCTGGGCGAGCTCTACCAGGCGATGGCGGGGCTCCTGGAGCAGAACAAGTTGCAGCACCGGACCGTCCACCAGGGAGACAGCCTGTCGATCCGGGACGCCAAGGAGCGGCAGGCGGTCAAGGATCTGCTGGCCCGCTACCGGAGCCTGTCCGCCGAGCAGCGCCAGGCCGCGCCCGCCCTGCTCAACGGGCTGGGCAAGCTGGAGCTGGCGATCGGCGAGTTCGACGTGGCCCAGCGGGCGTTCGCGCAGGCGGCCGCGTACGCGCCGACGCCAGCCGCCAAGGCGGAGGCCCATTACAACGCCTACCGGGCCGCCCTCGAGCGCAAGGACTTCGACCGGGCGCTGGCGGAGTTGCTGCGGGCGGCCACGCTGGATCCGGCGCGGTTCCTGCCCTTCCCGATGAACAAGTACAAGCCCCAGCGCATCCTCGGCGTGGGTGGCTTCGGCGCGACGTTTCTCTGCCACATCCATCCGACGAACGCTCCGGTCGCCGTCAAGTCGCTGCTCCCCGAGGGCCTGGAGTGCAATGTCACGTCGCTCTTTCAGGAAGCCGCCGCGCTGGAGCAGGTGCCGCACCCGGCCATCGTCCGCGTCCGTGACTACGGCTTCGCCGACCGACGGCAGACGCGGCCGTACATCGTGATGGAATACTTCCAGGGCGCCACCCTCGAGGATTTCGTCAAGGAGCGCGGCGGGTTGCGCGTCGAGGACTTGCAGCCGCTCGTGCAGACGGTGGCCGAGGCGCTGCAGGCGGCGCACGCGCAGGGCATCCTGCACCGGGACGTCAAACCGGCCAACATCCTGATCCGCAAAGAGGGGGCGCTGTGGCAGGTGCGCCTGATCGATTTCGGGCTCGCGCTCAAACAGGCGCTCATCGAGGGGGCGAGCTCGACCGCGCGCAAGGGCCGGACGATCATGGAGAGCAGCGTCGCGGGGACGCTCGACTACGCCGCCCCGGAGCAGATGGGCAAGTTGCCGGGCGTGAAGGTCGGTCCCGCGGCGGATGTCTACGGGTTCGCCAAGACGTGCTGCTACGCCCTGTTCGAGTCGACGGAGCCGACGTTCCAGGACTGGCAGAAGATTCCCCAGGACTGGGCCGAGTTGCTCGGGCACTGCCTGCAGAAGGCCCCCGACCGTCGGCCGGCCGGCTTCGCCGCTGTGCTGGAGGCGCTGGCGCGGCTGGGCGAGCCGATCCCGCAGGTCATGCCGGTGCTCCAGCGCGCGCCCGCCGCCGGGTCGCACTCCGGACAGCGCCGTGTCGCTCCTCAGGGCGGCCCCACTCCGTCCGCTGCGGCAGGGCCGGAACCAGCCGTGACGCTCGGCAAACGCATGGCCTGCGGGTTCATCGGCGCCTGCGGCCTGGGTTTGGCGATGATCCCCATCATTATGATGCTGACAGGACCTGGCCCGGTCTCTGCCTTCCTTTTTGTCGCGTCGCCTGCGGCCGGCGGCTGTTTCGGGGCCTGGCGACTGGCGAACCTCTCCTGGAGAAAGGTCTGGATCCTCGGCGGGACTTGCCTCGGCCTTCTACCCATCCTGCTCTTCTTTGGCACGTGGACGGGCCTCATTAGGTAGGCCCCGCCGAGGCCGCGCGGATACAACATGGACAAAAACTCTCTGCGAAGAAAGGGGGGCGAGACTATTTGCACGATCCGCAATAGGCGAAACAGTCCTGGCCTGTCTTTCCCTATGTCCGGCGGGCGCGCAATGGTAGAATGCGGTTGGCGCGCTGCTTCGGGCGGCCACAAGGAGGCCATGCATGTCCACAACAAACGTCGATCTCAGCGAGGCAGTGTACCAACGGCTGATCCGGCTAGCCACTCAGCAAGGCCAGGCTCCTGAGGCCATCCTCGACCAGGCGCTCGCCGACTACGAACGCAGGCTGCTCTCCGGGGAAGGTTGGGACGCCATGAATCGGCGTCGGGCGGCATTGATCGCCAAGAAATCCTGTGAGGCATTGACCGAAGAGGAGCGCGCCGAGTTCGAGCGTCTGCAGCGGATGAGTCACGAGGCCATGGAACGCCACTTCCCGCGACCCAGGCTCACCCCCGCGGAACTGGCCGAGGTGAAGAAGACCCTGGGGCTTCCCCAACAGGCGCTGGGTCAATGAGCGGCCCAGGACCGACAGCGCTTCCCGAACCGTTTGCCTACCCCAGCGAGCCCCACGGGCGGCGTCACGGCCCGGCAGGGTACGAGGACTACGGTCACTATAAGCCGTGGCTTCGCGACGAGTTCACGTTCCGCTGTGTGTACTGCCTGGAGCGCGAAACCTGGTATCCGAACCGGGCCGCTTCCTTTTCCGCAGACCATTTCGTGCCGGTCGTCCTGGACCCCGGCCGAGAGCGGGACTACAGCAACCTCGTCTATGCCTGCACGCGCTGCAATTGCGTCAAGCAAGCCCTGATCGCGCTCCTGGATCCCACCGTGGTCGCCTTCGGTGACCACGTCCGGGTCATCGCCAGCGGGGCCATCGAGGCGTTGACTCCTCAAGGTCAGCAGTTGATCGACCTCTTTCACCTGGACAAACCACCGGCGATCGAAGTACGTGAGGAGTATTTGCTCCTGCTGCGGGCGAAGAAGGAGCAGCCGGACAATCCGACCATCCACGCGCTGTTCCTCCGGAAATTCGGCTACCCAACCGATCTGCCGGATCTTCGCAAACTTCGGCCGCCGGGCGGCAACGCGAAGCAAGGCAGTGAGGACAATTGCTACCTTGCGTGCCACGAGCGAGGCGATCTGCCCGAGTATTACTAGCCCGGAAAATGGCATGCAGCTCTTTTCACGACCATCCGCCCGGCAGGCGGAACGGGGCCGAGCCTCTTCGCATGCGGAATAGCTGAAGAATCCTGCTCTCTGATGCCGTCACCAGCACCTGCCGGCCACCCGGGCGCCCTACGGCCGAACTGCTTGCGTTCCGCCGCCAGCCATGCCATGATAAGAGCCGACACGAGAATCAGGCTGAGTCTCGACGTAGTACTTGTAGTTGTGGTAGTTGAGTTGGCGGCGGAACTCTTCGGCGCGTTGTTAGAGAGAGGGCACGGCGTTCCCTTTGGGGCTAGCGATAAACGGCGGTTTCATCCCTTCTCGTTTATCGTTCCGCTGTCGGCCCCAGTTTGACCGGCAGGAGGAATTGTGGCCTCGGTCCGTTCCTTTTGCAAGCGCCGTAGCCGATCGAGGCCCATGCTGAGGAGGCCGAAGACGACCATGGCGCCGACTTCGTAGAGCAGCCAGAGCCAGCCGTCGTTGCGGAGGGCGTCGCGGACGGACGAGGGGGGCGGCGGCTCGCCGGCGTCGCGGGCCTTCTCTTCCAGCGTGGGAATGATGGCGTAGGCCAGTGCGGTCACCACGAACAGGAGGCTCGTGAGGAGGAGGAGGAAGTAGAACGGGTTGCGTGGTTCCCTGGCTTCCGTCATGGAGTCGGCCTTTCCGGGTCGTGACGGCGAGCGCGGGCGTGACGAGCCATTGTCGTTTAGCCGCGAGCGGTGAGCCAGATCCCGCTGCGCGGGGGGCGAGCGCGGGCCCCGCGCAGCGGATCTGGCTCACCCGCTCGCCCGAGGCTCGCGGCTAAACGGGGGGACGGAGCGCCCCTGTCACGGCGCTCGCCACAGCCGCAGGTTCCTGTCCCAGCCCGCGCTCAACACCCGCTGCCCGTCCGGCGTGAACACCGCCGCATGGACCGCCGCGCCGTGGCCGTTGAAGCGGCGTATCTCCTGTCCGGTGTCCACGTCCCAGACGCACACGGTCTTGTCGAGGCTCGCCGACACCGCCCGCGTGCCGTCCGGGGAGAACGCCACGCTCAGCACCGCGTTCCAGTGGTCCGTGAACTCGCGGAGCTCCTGACCCGCCTCCAGGTCCCACAGGCGCACGGAGGTGTCGGGGCGCATGGGGGATACCGGCGTTTTCGCTGCCATCGGGTCGATGGGACCCCTGGCCGGCGCCGGTAGGAGCACGCCGCTGCACGACAGCAGGCGCTTGCCGTCCGGCGACACGGCCACGCCGAACACCTCGCCCCTGTGCCCGCGGAAACGGCGGACCTCGCGGCCGGTCTCCAGGTCCCACAGGATCAGGCTCTTATCGAAGCTGGACGAGACCAGCCGCTTGCCGTCCGGCGTGAACGCCACCCCCGTCGCGGCGTCGCTGTGCCCCTTGAGCACGAACACTTCCTGACCCGTCTCGACGTCGCGGACGTAAACGATACCGTTGCGGGGCGCCGACCGCTTCCACTCCATGTGCTCGAACGGGGCCTGCCGGGGCTCGCCCGCCACCATCTTTATCGAGTGGATGACCTCGTCGAAACCGCACGCCGCCGCGAAGCGCTTGCCGTCCGGCGCGAACGCCACGGCCGTCACGCCGCCGGCGAAGCCCTCGTAGCGGCGCAGCTCCTTCCCGGTCTGCACGTCCCACAGGCGCACCGTTTTGTCCAGCGAGGCCGACAGGGCGCGGGTGCCGTCCGGCGCGAACGCCACGGCCAGCACGGGGCCGGTGTGGCCATCGAAGCGGAGTAGTTCCCCCCCGTTGTCGATGACCGAGTCCCACAGGCGCACTGTGTTGTCGAAGCCTCCCGAGAGGAACGTGCGCCCGTCGGGGGACACCGTCACCGCGGCGACACCGTCCTGGTGGCCGCCAAAGACGCGGCCGTTGAGGACGTCGAGGTCCGGGAAGACTTGCGGGTTGAGCCACGGCTGCGGCTCGACCGGCGGGGGCAAGCCCCCCCACGGGCGCGGCGGCGGCGGGGACCGGGACACGCCGCCGAACAGGCGGATGAGGACCCACACCACGATCACGATCGCCGTCACCCACGCCCCCGCCTTGCCGGCGGACCGGGCGCGCGGCGCCGGCGGCCGGACCGGCTCGGGATCGACCGGCGGCCGGTCCACGACCGGGGCCTTCCAGCGCCGCACCGCCTGGTCGGCGCCGACCGAGACGACCCAGCGGCCGTCGGGCGAGTAAGCCACGCCGCGGACCGCGCCGGTGTGCCCGAGGAAGCACTGCAGCTCCTTGTGGGCGGCCACGTCCCAGACGCGGACCGCCTCGTCGGCGCCCGCCGCAGCGACCGTCCAGCCGTCGGGGGAGAACGCCACGCCGTGTACCGGCTGCGCGTGGCCCTCCAGCAGCCCTTCGAGCGTGGCCACCTCGCGAGCAGTAAGCGCGTTCCAGAGGCGGATGGTGCCGTCACGACTGCCGGTGACGAGGAGTTCGCCATTGGGCGAGTAGGCCAGCGACGTGACGCCGTCGGTGTGGCCCTCCAGGGTCGCCCAGAAACTGCCGAAGCCGACGTCCCAGAGCCGGACGGTCCCATCGAGGCTGGCGGAGGCGACGGTGTGGCCGTTCGGGGCGTAGGCCACGGCGGTGACCTCGGCGGCGTGCCCGCGCAGCGCCCCCCTGGGAAAGCCGCCGACCGCGTCCCAGAGGCGCACCGTGCCGTCGGCGCCGCCCGAGGCGAGAGAAGCACCGTCCGGCGCGTACGCCACGGAAGTGACCGGCCCGTCGTGGCCCGTGAAGACGGTCCGCTGACGGTGGGTGACGACGTCCCAGACCGTGACGACTCCGTCGGCGCCGGCCGAGGCCAGGTCGTGGCTGGTGGGGGCGAAGGTGACGGCCTGGACCCGGCCGGCGTGCCCCGCGAGAACGGCGAGCAGCCGGCCGCTGGAGGCGTCCCAGAGCTTGACCGTGTGGTCGGCGTGGCCCGTCGCCAGGAGGGTGCCGGCGGGCGCGAAGGCCACGCACGTCACCCCCTCGGTGGAGCCGTCGAGGAACGATCCCTCCATCTCCCGGCCGACGAAAAAGCGATCGAGGTTGACGAGGGTCTCCCTGCTGGCGGGGGGAAGCGGGGGCGGCGGTCCGTCGTCGAGGGTGAGCGAGGGCAGGCCGGCGAGTTCGGGCGACGGGGCGGGCGAGCGGGCCGGCTCCGGCATCCGCGTTGGTCGCGGCCTGGGGCGCGGGTCGGAGCGCCGCGGCTCGGTGGGGACGGCTGGCTGCGCGGGGGCGGCGAGGACGGCCTGCGCCCAGGACTCGACGGCCCAGCGGGCGGCCGCCGCGTCCATGTCGAGGTCCTCGACGAGACGGCGCGTCAGCTTGGCGAGCAGTTCCTCGCCGCGCCGCTCGGGGGGCGCGGTCAGGACGGCGTGCGGCACCTTGCGCTCCAGGGCGCCGCTCAGGGCGAACATGCCGTGGCTGTCCTCGCCCGCGGCCAGCCAGAGTAATTCCTCACAGCGCGGGCGGTCGTCGATCAGCGGCCGTCCGTGGGTCGCGAGCAGCCCGCGCAGTTTTTCGCGCAGTGCGTCGTTCATCAAACCGATCCCTCCCTCCAGGGCGCCGGCCCCTCGCTATGATTATACCGTGGCCGCCGTGGCGCCGCCCCACCGTCTCCGGGGCAGCGGCACGGGCCACGAAACCGCTCCAAAGGGAGGGCACGTGCCATGCGCATCGCGATCGTCAGCGACACCCACAGCCGTTACGCCACGGTCGAGGCGGCGGTGCAGCTCATCGACGAGCGCCGCGTGGGGCTGGTGCTGCACTGCGGCGACATCGAGGACGCCGAGACGGTCTGGTTGTTCCCGGCGAACACGCACTTCGTCTTCGGCAACTGCGACACGGAGCGGGCGGGCTTGCGCCAGGCGGTCCACGGCATCGGCGGCACGCTGCACGAGCCGTTCGGCCGGCTCGACCTCGACGGGGTGAAGATCGCGTTCCTGCACGGCGACAACCGCGAGTTGCTCGACGACCTGGAGCAGAGCGGCGAGTACGATTACGTCTTCCACGGCCACACGCACGTCGCCGCGGAGCGGTGCACGGGGCCGACGCGCGTGATCAACCCGGGGGCGCTGCACCGGGCGAACCCGAAGACGTTCACGGTGCTCGACCTGGAGAGCGGCCGGCTCGAACGGGTCGAGGTGGAGGGGGGATACGAACGCCGCACGTAGTCGGACTAATGCATTAGGTCCCGGCGCGGGGCGCCACGCAACGGCCGAGAATCGTCCCGGGCAAAACAAGGGGCCGCGAGGGAGGCCACCCGGCTCGCCCCCGCGGCCCGCGCTGCGGCGCCCGCTCGCGCCGCCCCGGATCGACCGGACCGGCTCAGGACTTCTCACGCTTCAAGGTTATCACCGCGGCCTCCTTGTCGTTGAACGAGGTCGGGCGGGCGCCGCCGGGGCCCTTCGTCGAGAACGCCAGTTTGAGGGTGTCGCCCTCGAGCGTGTAGATGCCCTGCATCACGTCGCCGTCCTTGCCGTCCTTCTTCTCCGTCATGGTGATCTGCTTCGGCGTCTTGCCCGCGTTGATCGTGTAGGTCCCGTACTCGTCGCCCTTCGGCCCGCCCTTCATGGTCATCTTGTCCCCGGCGATGACCATCTTTTCCCCCTTCGTCGGGATCTCCTTGCCGGCGGCGACGATGGACTTGACCGCCCACGTCCCCTGCAGCTTCTCGCGATCTTTCTTCGTCGCGTCGCCGCCCCACGCGCTCGTTCCGGCCAGCAGCACGGCCACGCCCAGCCCCAACAGCACCCGCCTCATGATGCGTCTCCTTGATGAAGGTGTAGCGGAAATCCGCCCGTGCTTGGCGTACGAGGCGCCCGCCACGACGGCAACCCGGCCCCGCGCCCCGAACCCACCCGGCGCAGCGGGTGGGCTTACGGCCCTCACTCCCCGCCGAGAAACCGCCGCAGCACGTTCGCCGTGATCGCCGCCGTCGGCGGGTCGCACAGCAGCGCCGTCGGGTAGGTGATCGAGCCGGCCGAGAACACCTCGCCGCCGCCCGGCGTCCGGAAATGCACCATGTGGGCGCCGCCGGCGTCGGGGTTCATCCCGCGCGCCAGCAGCCGTACGTTGCCCGGCGAGCTGACACTGATCTTGTCCGTCTCGTGGCCCGAGGCGCCGTCGCCGTAGCGCTCGTGCAGTGTCCGCGTGCCGAACACGTCGCCGCGCCGCAGCCCCGTCCCCGCGAACGCCCAGTGTTCCGGCTCCACCACCTTGTACGGCGCCACCGTCATCGCCCCCGCGTCGGTGAACACCACGCCCAGCAGGTTCGCCTCCGACTCCACCCGCGCGTGGAAACGGCTCTCGCACTCCTCCGGCCACGGGTTCAGGCAGCGCATCGCCCGACCCCCGTCCAGGTACTCCACCGCACAGTTGATGCCGTTGCCGCCCAGGTACATCAGCCGCCCGCCCTCCTCGAACACCCAGCGCTTCGTCCGCCGATACATCTCCTCCGACCAGTATTCCGGGTGGACGCTGAGGATCAGGATGCGGTACGCCCGCAGGTCGAGCGTGCCGTCGTCAAGGTGGTAGTCGCTGTAGAGGTCGTAAGCGTGGCCCTGCCGCTCCAGCCAGGCGAGGACCTGCCATTCCGCCTGGGCGAGGTGACACGCCTGCCGGCCCTCGATGGGGTCGGAGGCGCGGACGTTCTCGGGGATGTGGTTGTACGGCTCGGGGCGGTCGAACGTGAGCGGCGCGAACTCGGCGGCGCTGCGCCACTCGCCGTAGTCCTTGAGCTTGTAGCGCGGCAGGTCGGATTTGCTGTTGACGACCGGCTCGTCGATCGTCTTCGCGGCCATGATGTAGTTGCTGCGGCCGCCGAAGGCGTTGTAGGCGTTCCACGTGTTCGTCGAGGCCAGCACCGCGATCGGCGCCTGCGGCCGCGGCGGCGCCACCACCAGCGGGAACGAGAAGAACGCGCCCGACTCGCCGCGCGCGTGGAAGTAGTACAGGCCGCTCCGCGCCGGGGCCGTGACAACCTGCCGGTGGACGCCGTGACCGTTGTCCCAATGGACGCCGGTCTGCTCGAACGGGCCGTCGGGCAGCGTCTGCGTGACGGCGCGCGGACCGTGGTTGTCGTACCAGCCGACGTTGCGGACCAGCTCCTTGCGGTCGCCGTGGCGCCACAGGCCGAGCTTGTACGGCTCGACCGAGTGGACGCGGAACTCGACGCGGTCGCCGCCACGGCACCACTTCGGCCAGGCGTAGCCGAGCAGCCGGTCGGACAGCAGGCGGAACTGCATCGGTCGGCCCGCGCCCACCGCCGCCGTGACGCGCTTGGAGCCGAAGCCGGGGCGACTGAGGCAGACCTCGTATTCGCCGGCCGGCAGGTCGGCGTGGACCGCCCCCGACGGCCACGAGCGCGTGCAGGTCCACACCCCGTTCGGGCCGCGGAACTCTAGCTGCACGTCCGCGAGCGCCGCATAATACTCGTCACTGACGTAACCGACCAGCATGTGTCTGTCTCCGCCGCAGGCGAGCCGGGGGCGCGAGCGGTTTGCGGGCGCTTTGGAGTGCGGCGCTCGGCGCCGCTTTCGCTCTTTCTTTTTCTCCCCCGAGGCTCGGGACCAGGGAAAGAAAAGGAACGCGGCGCCGAGCGCCGCACTCCAAAGCGTTTCGCTACCTGCTCGAACACCCCGGCTCGCCCTGAAGTAAGGAGCCCTGGAATGATGTCCCGACTCGTCCTCG
>JBBRPS010000019.1:0-31027 GCA_038227745.1 Gemmatales bacterium
CTTGTTGGCATTGCTGCCCAGGGCGGTGATGGCGGTGATGCACACCACGATAATCAGGGCCAGCATGACGGCGTACTCGACCGCGGTCGGGCCGTCTTCACGCTGCAGGAAATTCACGACCTTCGCTGCGAACTGACGCATCTTCTTTTTCCTTTCGGCAGCCTGGCGATCCGACGCGGCCCCAATGCCTGCCGGACCCATGGCTTTGCGCCCCCGCCTCACAGCGGGTTTGCCCTTTCGAGGTTCACGACACCCTCACTCCCGCGGAGGGCGTTACGCACAAAACCTAGGTCGCGAAGCGGCCTCAGTCAAAGGGAAAATCGGAAAATTCGGCCCGGCCATCAGATCGCCCGGTGACGGTACACGGTCACTCGCGCCTGCCCGCGCGGTCGCGGTGGCTCTCCTCCGCCACCGTCAGGAAGCCCCAGCGCAGGGCCTGGTCTTGCACGTAGTTCTTCCCCAACGTCAGGGCCGTCACCGCCTTGGACAGCTCGTAGCCCAGATAGAAGGCGTGACTGGGGTCGATGGCCTCGCCTTCCTGCATGCGCCGGAACAGCAGAAACGGGTCGGCCCCCTGCAGGCACATGCGGCCGTTGAGGGCGTGCAGCAGCCCGCGCTCGGCGAACAGGCGGAAGTTGCGGTCCGTGACGCGAGCCGCCAGCTCGCGCAGCGCCTCCTCCCCGTGCTCCTTGAGCTTCGGGTCGCGCAGCGTCACCAGGTCCGGCTCCAACCGCTTGGGCAAGACGCGGTGCTTGCAGGCGTGGTAGACCAGCCGCCGCGCCAGCGCCAGCTCGCGCACGCAGCTGCGGCACCAGTTGATGACTTCCGTCGTCAGCACGCTGCGAATGCCGACCTCCTGGCAGAAGCCCAGCAGCGTCACATTCACGCCTGCCGAGTCCACGTCGGTCAGCTCCGTCAGGTTGCCGACGCCCATGAGCATCTCCGCGCCGGGGTAACGGCGGCGCACCTCCAGGTAGCGGCCCAGCGAGGCGGCGAAGCCGAAGCCGATCGGCTCCAGGACCGGATCGATGCGGAACGACACGCCCGCGGCGTGCAGCACCTCGACGGTGCGGTCCAGCCCCTCCAGCGTGGCCGGCACGTCGGGGACGGCGACGACCTCGCAGCCCCACGCACGGGCGGCGTCGCGGTTCGTGCTGTTCACGCTGAGGATCAGCTCGGCGCCGGCGGCGGCGGCGGCCTCGGCCTCGGCCGGGTTGAAACTATCGAGCGAGACGCGCATCCCCTCGGCGCGCAGGGCGCGGACCGCGTTGGCGGCGCCGGCCCAGGTGGCGCCGGGGTCGCAGCCCAGGTCGATGACATCGGCGCCCTCGGCGCGTGCCGCCCGCGCCCGGGCCAGGAGCTCGTCCAGGCACAGCCGCGGAGCGTTGTTGATCTCGGCGAGGATGTGGATGTCGTGGGCGCCGTAGTCCGGCGGCGGCCCGCCGGCGGCGCCGAAGAACTCCGGCAGGTCGCGCAGGTCCTTCGGGCCGCGCTCCGCGGGCACGCCGGCAGCCTCCGCGACGGCCGACAGGTCGCCGGCGCACAGGCCGGGCAGGACGATGCGCTCCACGCCGGGCGGCACGGTGAGATGGCGGGCGACCCAGGGCGTGGTGGCCAGGGCGGCGACGGTGATGGGCAGGACGGCGACGCTGTAGTCGAAGCCGGCACGGGCGGCCAGGTCGGGCAGGAGGCGGCGCAGGGCGGGCTCGGCCAGCTTGCCGGTCACGAAGAGGAGGTGCGGTTTGCTCATGATGGCCACGGCGGAATAGGGAGCAGGGAATAGGGAGTAGGGAATAGGCACGCAAGCCCACGGGTGGCCACCCGTGGGCTTTCCCCTACTCCCTATTCCCTACTCCCTCCGAGTCGTCGCGCCGCGGCTTCGGCGGCTCCCAGGTTTCGTCGAGCAGCTTCGCCCCCGACAGCCGCGTCGGCGGCAACTCGACCGGCCGCCCCACCGGCCGCGGACCATCGGGCCGCGGCTCGACCGGGCGCGGCTCGACCGGGACCGGCTCCAGCACTACCGGCCGCAGGCGGCGCAGCGGCCAGCCCCGCTCCGGCCGCGTGAACTCCTCGCGCAGCGTCACCGCCCGGAAGCGCAGCGTCAGGCCCGACCAGAGCAGCACCGTCGCCACCGCCCACGCGAAGACGCCGAACAGCGAGAAGCCGATCATCTCGATCCAGCCCTTGCCCTCGTACGGGGCGGTCAACTCGTCGCCGTAGCACGCCAGCGCGAACAGCGCCACCGGCGGCGTTAGCCCGCCCTGCACCTTGGCAACCGTCTCCAGGCCGACCCCCATCATCGGCAGGAACATGCAGCACATCCACGGCAGCCAGTGCCCCAGGCCCACCCCCGCCGTCATCATCAGCGTCCAGACCGTCGCGCGCAGGCTCGTCCGGCTGAGCACCGAGAACCACAGCCCGAGCGTTGCCGAAAAGCAGGCGAACACGAGCCAGGCGACCATCAGGAACGGCACGGCCAGCGGGTGCAGGCCGCCCAGGGCGATGCCGACGCCCCAGATCACCGCCAGCCACACCCAGGCCAGCCGCACGCTCAGGACGCAGCCGACCCACTTGGCGAACAGCATCGGCGTGCTGTCGAGCGGCGTCGTGAGCAGGCTGTCGAGGGTCTGCCGGTCGCGCTCGCC
Organism: Gemmatales bacterium; assembly: GCA_038227745.1. Taxonomy (GTDB): domain Bacteria; phylum Planctomycetota; class Planctomycetia; order Gemmatales; family Gemmataceae; genus DASPXY01. The sequence goes on from JBBRPS010000019.1 coordinate 2,646, forward strand.
GCTGTATGCCGTCGAGGCGCGCACCGCCACCGCCAGCAGCGCCAGCGAGCCAACCACCGTGCTCGCGAAGCGCACCCAGAGGTTGATCTGCGCCGGCAGGGTGTTCCACTGGTGACGGGCCGCGTAGAAGTACTCGAGGTGGTAGAGGACGATCAGCAGCGCGGGCAGCAGCGTGGCCGCCAGCAGGACGCCGACCACGACCCAGCCCATCCAGTTGAGGCGGATGCCGCCCTCGGCGAAGACCTCTTTCCACAGCATCGGGTGGGCGCCGACCTGCGGCCGCCCGCGCGCCGCCCGCGACAGCCGCCCCGACTTGCTGCCCATCTGGGCCAGGGCCACCGCGCGCAGCCGCAGCACCGCCCAGCCCGTGAAGAGGACGCCGGCGGGCAGGTGGAATAGGGCGTAGTGGCCGAGCAACTTCGGCAGTTCGGCGTCCAGGCGGCCGGCCCGTCCCAATTCGGCGACGCGCGGGAAGTACAGGAAGAGGTTGCCGGCGTTGAAGGCGTCGAACAGGTCGTTGACCGTGTACGGGCTCGCGCCGAACCAGACGGGCAGGCGCAGCCAGGACACGCGCGACTGCTGCCCCGCGAACGCCAGGAACGAGACGGCAAGGTAGGCGACAACGAACAGGTACGCCACCGCGATGGCGTCGCGCGGCCGCTTGAAGTACGCCGACACGAGGATGCTGACGCCGCCGAGGCCGACCATCGTCAGACCGGTGGCGGCGAAGCCGACCTGCACCAGCAGCGGGTCCACGCCGCCGAGGAACTGCAGCAGGCTGAGGATGGGCAGGCCGGTGAGGATGAACAGCGTGAGGTTGGCCAGGCGCGACAGCAGCTTGCTCAGGACGATCTCGCGGTTGCGCAGGTCGGTGGCGAGCATGAATTCGAGCGTCTTGCGGTCCTTCTCCTCGGCGATGGAGCCGGCGACGTAGGCGGGCGTGAGGATGACGATGGCCGCGAGCTGGACCGACAGGAACAGCTCGAAGTATTCCTGGGCGAGGCGGGCCTCGGCCTGGGCAACGGTCATGCCGCCGTAGCGGCGTGCGCCCATGGAGACCGCGAAGAGGAGGAACAGCAGCAGGGCGGCGTAGGCGAGGCGCATCCAGACGTGGCGGCCGCGGCGGGCGGAGCGGAGCATATCGTAGAACAGCACCGGCCCGAACAGCTTGAGCCAGCCGCGCCGCAGCAGCACGGCGGAGAGCAGAAGGAGGACGCCCCAGGCGACGACCTGGCCCTCGGCGGACATGCGGGAGCGGAACCACAGCGCGGCGGCGGCGCCGGCGAGCAGGAGCAGCCCGCCGACGCGCTCGACCCACGACTGCCGGCTGTTCGACCAGCCGACCCAGCGCCCCAGGCTTTGCGCGACAGGCATGCGGTTGTCCCTGGTCGGTGGAGCACCCCACGGGGCGCGGCCCGTGGGCTTTCCCTATTTCACGTCACGGGGTTGCAGGCAGAACTCGAGGACGGCGTGGACGCCGCCGCGCCGCGGCACGAGGTCCGGCTCGCGGGCGGTGCGGCGCAGGTGCTCGGCCAGCAATCGCGTCAGCTCCGCCACCACTTCCGCGTACTCCGGGCGGCCGGCCAGGTTCGTCGCCTGCCCCGGATCCTCCATCCCATCGTACAGTCGCACCGTCCGTCCCGGCAACGGCTTGCCGGTGTGGTAGCCGTCCTGCCGCTGCCGCTTGCCGGTGCCGTAAATGAAGTGCCAGCGGTGCGTGCGCACCATCGCCTCTTCATTCTCCGCATACTCCACGAACACCTCATCGCGGTGCAGCACCGCCGCCCCCTCCAGCAGCGGCTCCAGGCTCCAGCCCTGCACCGTCGCGGGGATCGGCTGGCCGCAGTACGTCAGCACCGTCGGCGCGATGTCGATGAACTCGACCAGGGCGTCGGTGCCGCGGCCGCGCAACGGCCGCCGCTTGTCGCGGCGCGGGGCGTGGATGATGAGCGGCGCCCGCACCGCCTCGAAGAACAGGCAGTGCTTCTCGAAGCGCCCGTGGTGGCCAAGCAGGTAGCCGTGGTCGCCGAGGTAGATGATGAGCGTGTCCTCCTCCAGGCCGAGCTTGCGCAGGGCGTCGAGGACGACGCCGACGTTGCGGTCGAGGAACTCGACGGAGGTGTAGTAGGCGGCGGTGATGCCCTGCGTGTCGCGCTCGCTCAGGCCGCGGAAGACGGCGGGGATCTGCCCGTCATCCTCGGGGCCGAGCTTCGGCACGGTGATGCTCTCGGGTTTGTGGCGGCCGCGGAACTCGACGGGGAAGTGGAACGGCGAGTGCGGCTCGGTGAAGCCGACGACGAGGAAGAATGGGCGGTCCTTGTTTTCCTGGAGATAGCGGACGGCCTGCTCGGCGAACCAGGTGCCGGCCATGTCGGCATCGACGGCGCCGTACGGGAGGCAGTCGGCGTTGAGCCAGACGCGCGCCGGATCCTTGAACGGACGCCAGGGCGGGAGCACGGCGACGCCCGGCGGCAGGGGTTTGGCGCCCTTCTCCTTGAGCCGGCGGCGGTGGTCCGGCGTGTCGAGGCGGACGTCGAAGCCGTGCTTGAGGTTGCTGTTGAAGTGCATCTTGCCGATGGCCGCGGTGGCGTAGCCGCCCTGCTTGAGCATCTTCGCCAGGGTGTTCTCGGTCGCGGGCAGGGCGGTGCGGAGCTGTGTCACGCCGAGTGTGCGCGGGTAGCGGCCGGTGAGGAAGGACTGGCGCGAGGCGGTGCAGACGGGCGAGTTGCAAAAGGCCTGGTCGAAGCGCATCCCGGACGCGGCGAGGCGGTCGATGTTCGGCGTGCGCACCTGCTTGTTGCCGTAGGCACCGCAGGCGTAAGCGGCGTGGTCGTCGGCGACGATGAGGAGGACGTTGGGCCGGCGCGGCGGGGCGGCGACGGCGGCGTGCGGGGCCAGGGCGGCGCCGACGAGGGCGAGGATCCAGACGGGTCGCATGGTGCCTCTCCGAGGTGTGGCCGGACTTCCCGCGGGCGAAGCGGTCGAGATCGGATCATACCCACGGCGTGCTGCGGTTGCAAGGAGCGGCTACGTTCTCCGTCCCCCCTGGCCCTCGGTGGCCAGGAAGCCCTTCAGGGCCTCTGCCGCTGCTCCGGGCGTTTGGAAGCGCTGAGCGGGATCCTTGGCCAGCATGGTCGCGACGATGGACTCGAGAGGTTCCGGCAGCGCGGGACTGGATTCGCGCAAGGGGCGCGGCTGCTCGGTGCCGTGCCGCAGGAGCTGCCTCAGCAGACTCGTGTCGGGGAAGGGCGGGGCGCCGGTCAGGGCCTTGTACAATGTACACCCCAGGCTGTAGACGTCCGCGCGGATGTCGGCGCGGCGGGGGTCGCGGGCCTGCTCGGGGGCGAGGTAGTCCGGCGTGCCCAGCAGGCTGCCTTCACCCGTCAACTCATCCTGGGCGTCGCGGCTGCGTGGGTCGAAGAGCATCCGCCCCAGGCCGAGGTCGATGACCTTCACCATCGAGCCGAGGGTGTTCTCCTGGGGGCTGGGGGCCGGGCACAGCATCAGGTTGCCCGGCTTGACGTCGCGGTGGACCATCCCCCGTTCGTGGACGTGCTGCAGCCCCAGCGCCGCCAGGAAGGCGGCGCGCACCGCCTCCCGTGGCCGCAAGGTTCGGCGCTCTCGGAGCAAGGCTTCCAGGGTCACGCCCTCCAGGTATTCCATGACGAGGTAGGGGATGTTGTCGCAGGTGCCGAAATCGAAGGTGCGTACCAGGCCGGGGTGGACCAGCTGCAGCGCCAGGCGCGCCTCCCGCTGGAAGCGGGCCGCCACGTTCGGGTCCCTGGCCCGGGACGGCGGCAGGATTTTCAGGGCGACGACGCTGCTCCGGCCGTCCACCGCCCGGTACACGCCCGCCATGCCGCCCTTGCCAATCCGCTCGAGGATCTTGTACTGGTTGAGGAAGAAGTGGTCCGGGTAGCCCGCGCGGATCAGGTTCACCTGGTACTCGGTCGCGAATTTCTTGTCCACCAGCCAGCAGCGAAAGTCGTCCACGCTCTCCGGGTTCAGGGCCACCCCCTGCCAGCGCCGACAGATGCCGCTCACCGCCTCCGGCGAGTGCAGCCGGCTGCGGAGGAGGGACTCGCAGAACGCCTGAACCGTCATCCCCATCGGCGGTCGCCCTTCCCCCGTCCGGCTCACGGACCTTCGCCCCCGCGGGGGAGTCAATTCCCGATCGCGACCAGCGTCCGTTGCCGCACGCCGGTGCTGGACTGGACTTCCGGGTGGAACCGGCCGGGGCGACTCGAACGCACCCTCCAGGTGAGGGGCGAAGGGAGGCCGGGGCGCACCGGCGCGGGCACCGCCTGCGTCGCCTGCTGGCCCGCGGACAACTGGAAACTCTCGGGCAGGTTCAGGGTCAGCGTCTGGTCCCGGCGGGGCTCACCGACGAGGGCCACCACGGTCAGTTCGCCGCCCGGGTTCGCGTCCCCGCCCACGGTGAGGCCGACCTCGCCGCTGTCGCTGGTGAGTCCCGAGAGGCCGTAACTGAAGCCGACCTCCCGCTTCGCGCCGGGCTGCAGCTCCCGCTCCGGCCAGTACAGGACCACGGCCGAGTCGTCGCCCATCGCGCGTACGGCGATGTTCCAGGCACTCGACACGCCCGGCCAGGCGGTCAGACTGACCCGGCCGGGCGGCTCGACGCCCCCGGCCGCTTTGCAGTTCAGGACGGCGATCAGGCCGACCTCGCGGAGATTGGACTGGGGCCTCTCGAGCGCCTGGAGGAAGTCGGGGACGGGGCCGTCCCCGGGGAAGTCGGCGGCGGTGGTCACCAGATCCTTCAGGCCCGGGACGATGAACGGCACGCCATCGTTCATGCCGATCAGCGTATCGACCACGATCCGCAGCCCGACCCGGCGCGCGACCGTGTCCTTGTTCTCCAGCTGGTAGCGCACCAGGGCGGTGTTGAGGAAGCGCCGCGGTGCCCCGGCCGTCTCGACCGGTTGCCCGGGGATGAGCCCGACCGTCTGGGTGATCTGGAGGTTCTCGCCGGTCATCCAGACGGCCCTGGTGCCGCCCCACTGGCCACCGCTCGGGGCGGACTGGACGGTCCAGTTCCCGAGGCCGAGGCCGAACATCCGCTCCTGGCCATCGATCCGCACCACGGTGGAGTTGGTCCGCCCGTGGGGGTCGTACGTCAGTTTTCTGTTCACGCCGGGTTGCCCGGGATCCAGGGCGCTGATGCCGAACCTCATGGTGCCCGTGAGCCGCTGTCCGCGCTCATCGACCCCCTTGTCGTCGAACGAGATCTTGACGAGCGGTGCCGGATCGACGGGAATCGGCTCGAGGCCCGGGGGGGGTGGTGGCGGGGGCGGGGGGATCACGGCGACCCGGGTCTCCCCGCCGGGGATGAGTGCCCACAGCACCACGGCCGCGGTCCCGACCGCCAGGGTGGCGGCGACGACGATGAGCCACAACCGGCGTTGCCCCGGGGGCGTGCGTCGCGGCCCGCCCGGCACCTTCACGGCCTCGCGTTGTTTCACCGGGCGGGAGTCACCGACGGTCGAGCGGCGGCCCCCTGACCTTCCCTCGATGGTGTCACCGCTCTTCGGGTTGGCGGCGGGTCGGCCGGAGTCGCTGTTCGAGCCGGGCACCGTCCCGCGCGCGGGACGGCGGGGGGCGGGCGCCTTTGCCGGGGCGGCGATCGCGACGGCCGGCGCCGGGCTCTGCTCGCGGGCGAACGGCTGCAGCGCCGCCGCCACTTCCCTGGGCTTCTGGTAGCGCTGCGCGGGGTCCCGCGCGATCATCCTGGCCAGCACGGCGTCCAGCGCCGCAGGGGCGTCCGGACGGAGGCCCCGCACCGACGGGGTCGCCTCCAGGATGCGGCGGCTGAGCTTCGTCACCATGTTGTCGCCGGGGAACGGCGGCTGGCCCGTGAGCAGGAAGAAGAGCGAGCAGCCGAGGCTGTAGATGTCGGCGCGGATGTCGGCGGTATGAGCATCCTCGACCTGCTCTGGAGCGATGTAATCGACGGTGCCGACCAGCTTGCCGATCTTGGTCAGGCGTGCGGCATCCTTCCCTTCGCCCTGGAGGCGTGCCAGCCCGAAATCCAGGATCTTCACCACGGGCGGGCCGTCGCCGCCCCCCGAGGTCGCCAGGAGGTTCCCCGGCTTGATGTCTCGGTGAATGATGCCGCGCTCAAAGGCGTGCTGCAGCCCCAGCGCCGCCTGACGGGCGAAGTCGCAGGCCTGCCCGATCGGCAGCGGACCGGACTGCCGGACCAGCTGCGCCAGGTCAGCCCCCTCGATGTACTCCATGGCGAGGAAGTGAACGCCGCCGACCTCGTCCGCGTCGTAGACGATGACGATATTCGGGTGGGAGAGGGTCGCGGCGGCACGGGCCTCGCGCTGGAACCGCGCGACGGCGTTGGAGTTGCCGAGATGCTCGGCGGGGATGACCTTCAGCGCCACCAGTCGCCCCATGCGCGAGTGGCGGGCCTTCAACACCTGCCCCATCCCGCCCTCGCCGAGTCGGTCCACGACCCGGTATGAGCCGAGTACCAGCTCGCTGCCTTTGCCGGCCAGCAGTTGATTGGCCTGGTAAGGAGTCAGCCATCCGCGCCGCACCACTTCCCGGACCAGGGAAGGGGAGGGGAATTGAGCCTGGAGCCTTTCTGCTTCCTCTGCCTGCGCCGGGGTCAGGAACTGGTTCTCGCGCAGCCAGGCGACCAGCGAGGTCACATTCGGGACAGCCATCGGACAGCTCCTTGGGCGTGAAGGATCGCGACCGAACCGATCCCTGATACCCTGCGGGTGGGCACACCTCTCCACGACGTGTCAGTCTAGCAGCTCCCCCCGCGGCCGGCAAGGATCCGCAAGGAATGTGCGGGTCGGCAATCGACGGGTCAACCCGCGACGGGGTGTCGGATCATGATACTCCCGCGAAACCTCCGACTTCTCTCATCGACTCTTCGCGCGGACCAACTCGGTGCCGTGATCGGCAGGACAGTCAGCTTCAGGTCCGCGATGGTCTTGTCCATCCACTGGCGGTAAGGAAGCGACAACGCGATATCGCGAGGCGGCGAGGCGGCGCGTTACGGATCGAGCAGTTTCAGCACCGCCATGCTCATCGTCAGCACGCCCGTCTTGATCGTCGGCTCGGGCACCGGGAAGTAGGCGTCGGAGTGGGTCGAAGCCAGCGGGCGGCCGCCCTTCTTCGCCTCGGCGACGCGCTCCGGCGGCGCGCTGCCGAGGTGGTAGTAGAACCCCGGCACACCGGCCCGCACGAACCGGCTGAAGTCCTCGCCGCCCATGCTCATCGGCCGCTCATGCACCTTATCCGCTCCCAGTACGTCGCGGAATAGTGCCACCATCTTTTGCGTCAGGCCCGCGTCATTGACCAGCGCCGGCGTGTAGTCGTCCAGGCTCACCTTGATGAGCGGCTCCGGCGCCCGCGCCCCGGCGGCTGCCGCCTTCACCAGGCGCGCGATCGCCTCCAGTACCTGCTTGCGGACCGCGTCCGTCGTCGTCCGCACCGTCACCTGCATCTTCACCTGGTCCGGGATGATGTTGTGCTTCGTCCCGCCGTGGAACGAGCCGACCGTCACCACGGCCGGCTCGGTCGGGCTGACCTCGCGGCTGACGATCGTCTGCAGGTCGAGAACGATGCGCGACGCCAGCACGATCGGGTCAATCGTGCTGTGCGGCGCCGCCCCGTGGCCGCCCTTGCCGCGCACCGTGATGTCCACGGAATCGACGTTCGCCTGCATCTGGCCGGCGCGGTAGTTGACGTGGCCGATCGGGTAACGGCCGTCGCAGTGCAGCGCCAGGCAGTAGTCCGGGCGCGGGAAGCGCTCGAACAGGCCGTCGGCGAGCATCATCCGCGCCCCGGCGCCCATCTCCTCGGCCGGCTGGCCGATGAACACCAGCGTGCCGCGCCAGCGGTCCTTCATCGCCTTCAGCACGCGCGCCGTACCTGCGAGACAGGTAATGTTGACATCGTGGCCGCATGCGTGCATCACGCCGACCTCGTTGCCGTCGCGGTCGCGTGTCCGCACCTTGCTGGCGTAGGCCAGGCCGGTCTTCTCGACGATCGGCAGGGCGTCCATGTCGCCGCGGACCAGGATCGTCGGCCCCTTGCCGTTGCGCAGCAGCGCGACGACGCCGTGACCGCCCACCCCGGTCGTCACCTCCAGGCCGGCGTCCTTCAGCTCGCGCGCCAGCCGCGCCGCCGTCCGCTCCTCTTGCAGTGACAGTTCCGGGTTGACGTGGAAGTGTTTGTACAGCGCGTCGAGCCGCGCGTACTCGCCCTCGACGCGCTTGCGGATCTCCTCGACGCGCTCCTTCAGGGGCGTGCTCGCCGTCTTACCCGCGGGCTCGTTGTCGGCGGGAGCGGTGCGGAGCGACGAGGAGAGGGTGAGGGCGAGGACAACGGCGGCCCAGCGGGCCTGGGTGGCACGTTTTCGTGGGGAGGCGGTCATGGCTGAGGTCTCCGCGGGACGGCAAGGCTGCGGACCGGGCGGCCCCCGGCGGGCCGCAGGTGCGATGCCACGAGAGGGTATACGGAGTGGCCCCAGGCCGAGCCATGCCGCGGGACCGCTGGCGGCCGCCGCCGCTCAGGCACACGGCTCCAGCTCCCCCGCTGTTCTCCGTTGCCTCGGCGCCGGTGGCCGTGGTACCTTGCCCACTGGCACCCGAGTTCCATGAAAGGGCCCCTCATGCGCTCCCGCCTTTCGCAGGTGATCTTCACCTTCCTCCTGCTTTGCCAGCCTGTCGCCGCCGTCCCCCAGAAGTCGGCCGGAAAGCCCGACGACAAGTCCGGCGGCGCGCCGGTCAACGAGATCGGCGGCCGAAAGCTCGAGCAGTGGCTCGCCGACGTTCCCTCGAAAGACCCGAGCAAGGCCGAGAACGCCCTGCGCACGGTCCTGCTGTTCGGGCCGGAACGCGCGTACGCCGCGGCGCCGGTGATCCTGAAGGAGTTAAAGAAGCACGGCCCCGGGGCGCACCTCGACACGAGCGTCCGCGCCCAGGCGGTGCTCACCCTGGGGATGATCCTCGGCGCCGCCCAGAAGCCCGATCCCAAGGTCGATGCGGAGGCGGTGCGCGTCCTGGACCGGCTGCTCAACGACAGCCAGTCGGTCGTGAAGTACCGCGCGGCCGAGGCACTCGGACGGCTGGGGCCGCAGGCCAGGGCCGCCCTGCCCCGGCTCCTGCGCGCCGCCGCGGACACGGACACCTATGAGGTCCGGGGCGCGGCCGTCGCCGCGCTGGGGACGGTCGGCGTCGCGGACAAGGGCGCGGCCGACGTCGAGGTCGTCGCCGCCCTTTGCAAGGCCTTGCGCGACGACGCTTCGCAGGTGCGCCTGGCGGCCGCCCGGTCGCTGCTGTGGCTCGGCGCGCCCGCGGACGCCGACAGCAAGAAGGAGGCGGTCGCAGCACTCGGGGCGGCCGCGAAGGACGTCGAGCCGACGCTGCGTATGACGGCGCACATGGCGCTGCTGCGCATCAAGGGCCCGGGGAACGAGACGCACGTCGCGGCGATCGGGAAGTTTCTGGAGGACGAGGATCCGGTCTTGCGGATGCAGGCGGCGGAGGCGCTGGGCACGGTCGGCGCCGAGGCGAAGTCGCAACTCCCCCGACTGATCAAGGCGCTGGACGATCGGGAGGGGCGGGTGGTGAACTGGAGCATCTGGGCGCTGGGGCGGATGGGGGAGGCGGCGGTCAGGGCCTTGCCGCGCCTGCGGGAGTTCGCCGGAGATAAACGGCGCTCGGAGCGTTTGCGCCAACTTGCGGCCGAAGCGGTGGAGGTGATTCAGGGCAAGAAGAAGAGTTAAGGGACGAAACGCACGTGGAAAAGGTGGTGACAGTTCCGGTGGACAGGGTAAGATAGAGACAGGCACCGAAGCCCAGGGAGGACGCCAGCGATGAAGCAAGGGCCGGTGGTCATTGGCCTGTTCCTGTGCGAGCAGGTCATCGTTGAGGATAAGACACGGAACGTCACGCCGGTGAACTGCTTCACCAGGCGGACGGTGGAGCGCTTCCCCTCAGAGCCGGTGCCGTTCATCCTGTTCGCGGTGTTGACGGACGGTTTGGGAAAGATCCCGCTGGAAGTCCTGATTCACCGGCTGGACACGATGGAGGAACTATACCGCGCGGGCTCGTCGTGCCGATTTCCCAGTCCGCTGCATGAGGTGCGCTGCACCTTGCGAAACCGGGGCTACTCCTTTCCGGTGCCAGGGCATTATCAGGTAACCTTGTTGGGCGAGAACGAAGTACTTGGCCAGCGAAAGCTGGTGATCCTCCAGAAGGAGATTTCTCCGTGAACGATCCTACCCCTGAGTCCGAGTCCTCGGGCACTCCGTGTGGCTCCGACAGTCTGGACTGCGTGAATCTGATCTTCGACCTCGTCCCAGACACGACCGTGCGGCCCCTGCGCCCGGCATTACTCAAGCTGGCCCTGGCCGAGCGTGAGCGGCTGGCGCGGTGGCAGGCGCAGGCGAATCAAGCGCCGCCTGCCGGCGACCCCCCAAGCGGCCCGGACCCCCAGAACGGGGCCGGGTGATACCTCGTGCCGTGCGCTGTTCCGCAAAGCAAGTGAACCCTTGCGGAGACGCCTGCGGCCGTATCCGCTCACGCGGTTGACTCGAGCACCTGTTTCCAGCGTCGGGGCATACCACGGTAGGCGGCCTGGTACGTCGCCTCCAGGGGTACGTTCACGTAGATGTCCGGCTCCAGGAACAGCGGCATTTCCAGCAGCACCCGGCCGACCGCGGTCAGCTCGACGTAAGCCCGCTTGACCGAGCCGGCCGAGTACGCGGCGAGGGTCAGCGGCGCGCCCGGGGGCAACTCGAACGGGTCGTCGCTGATCTCCTGCCAGATCGCCGCGTGGATGCCCTGCGGGTCGCGCCGCGTCGGCGGGAACAGGTCCACGACGAGCAGGTGATACCCCCGGTACAGGGCCTCGATGGCCTTGTCCACGAACGACCGCAGTGCGTGGCGGCTGCCCTTGTTCCCCGGGGAGAGGATCTCCGCCAGGGCGACGAAACGGTCGCCACTGGTGTGCCGGATGATGATGGTACGCCGCCTGGAGACATAGTCGTCCATCATGACTTCGCCGACCAGGCGCGGTCGCGGCGGGGCGGAGGCGACCGCGAGGCAGCCCGGTTCGGCCGGGTCGCCGGTTGTCTCGCCAGCCGACGGGCCATTGGCCTGCAGGGTCAACACGTTGGGGCCGAGTGGGCCGGCGATCTGCTCTGCCTGTGCGTAGTACGCGGGCGGCAGGAGTCCGTCATTGAGGGCGGTGCGGATCGCCGCGAGCCACGCGAGATGGAAGTCGTGGAACGTCCCGTCGCTTACGCAGGTCCAATCGTGGATCGGCATGGCATCCCCTCCCACCGCCCCCTTACGGAGACGGACCCCGGCAAGCACGTCATGTCCGCGCTTGCCGGGGCCCGTTGGATAGGACAGCGGCGCTTACTCCCGGGGCGGCTCACTGCCGCGGCGACCTTCGTCGCCACCCCGGTCGGGAGCCCGGCGGCCACTATCCTCGCCGCCGCGCGGCCCGCGCGGCGGGCCCCCGTGACCGCCGCCCCGGCGAGGCTCCTCGCCGCCGGGGCCCGGGCCGCCCCCCGTCGGCTGGGCGCCCTTGTTCTGCTCGCGCAGCAGCGCCTTGCGCGACAGCTTCACCCGGTCCTGGTCATCGATGGCGATGACCTTGACCTGCAGCCTGTCGCCCACCTTGCACACGCTCTCGACCTTATCGACGAACTTGTCGTCCAGCTCGCTGATGTGGCAAAGGCCGTCGCGGCCCGGCAGGATCTCGATGAACGCGCCGAAGTCCTTGATCGACGTGACGCGGCCGTCGTACACCTTGCCGATGCGCACCTCCTCGGTCAGCGCGTCCACCTTGGCCCGCGCCGCCTCGGCGCCCGCGGAGTCGATGTGCGAGATGTAGACCGTGCCGTCGTCCTCGATGTCGATCTTGGCGCCGGTCGCCTCCTGGATGCCCTTGATCGTCTTGCCGCCCGGGCCGATCAGCAGGCCGATCTTGTCCGGGTTGATGCGCACCGTCAGCAGCCGCGGCGCCCACTTGCTCGGCTCGCCGCGCGGGAAGCGCAGCGTCATCACGATGTGCTTGAGGATCTCCCGCCGCGCCTCGCGCGCCTGGTCGAGCGCGGCGCGGATGATCTCCTCGTTGATGCCGTCGATCTTCAGGTCGAGCTGGATGCCGGTCACGCCGCGGACCGTGCCGGCGACCTTGAAGTCCATGTCGCCGAAGTGGTCCTCGTCGCCCATGATGTCGGTCAGCAGCGTGAACTTGTCGCCGTCCTTGACCAGGCCGATCGAGATGCCCGCCACCGGGTCACTGATCGGCACGCCGGCGTCCATCAGCGACAGCGTGCCGCCGCACACGCTCGCCATGCTGCTCGAGCCGTTCGACTCCATGATGTCGGAGACGACGCGGATCGTGTAAGGGAACTTGTCGGGAGTGGGGATGACGGCCTTGAGGCTGCGCTCGGCGAGGGCGCCGTGGCCGATCTCGCGCCGGCCGGGGCCGCGGATCGGGCGGCACTCGCCGACGCTGAACGGCGGGAAGTTATAGTCCAGCATGAACTTCTTGCGGTACTCGTCCGCCAGGCCATCGACGCGCTGCTCGTCGCTGGAAGTGCCCAGGGTGGTCGTGACCAGAGCCTGGGTCTCGCCGCGCTGGAAGATGGCCGAGCCGTGCGTGCGCGGCAGGATACCCACCTCGCAGTGGATCGCCCGGATGTCTCGGGTGCCGCGGCCGTCGATCCGCTTGCCCTCCAGGATCAGGTCGCGCACCATGCGTTCCTCAAGGGCCTCGAACGCGGACGACACCTGTCCGGGAGTGTACTGCGCCTCGCCCTGCTCGGGCAGGAACTCCTTGGAGACGCGCTCGCGCAGCTCGCGGATCTTCTCGGCGCGGGCGTGCTTGCCCGCCGTCTGCTTCAGCTCGCGGAACTCGCCGAGGAAGCGCTGGCGGAAGGTCTCGATCAGCGGGTTCGGGGTCGCCGCGGTCGGTGCGGGCTTCGCTTCCAGGCCCGCCTTGCGGCGCAACTCCTCGATCGCGTCGACGACCTTGGCGATCTGCTGCTGGGCGAACACGATCGCCTGCAGCAGGCTCTCCTCGGACATCTCGCGGGCGAAGCCCTCGATCATGGTGACGGCGTCGCGCGTGCCGGCGACGACGAGGTCGAGGTCGCTCTCCTCGAGTTGGGAGTGGGTCGGCATGACGATGAACTCGTTGCCGCTGCGGCCGATGCGGATCGCGCCCGTGGGCTTGAGGAAGGGGATGTGCGAGAGGTGGAGGGCCGCGCTGGAGCCGATCAGGCACAGCACGTCCGGGTCGTTCTCGCGGTCGGCGGACAGGACCGCCCCCATGATCTGCACTTCGCGGCGGTAGCCGGCCGGGAAGAGGGGGCGGATGGGGCGGTCGATCAGGCGCGAGGTCAGGATCTCCTTGGTGGTGGGCCGGCCTTCGCGCTTGATGAAGCCGCCGGGGAATTTGCCCGCGGCATAGACTTTTTCGCGGTAATCGACGACGAGCGGGAAGAAGTCCCGCCTCTCGTCGGCCTCGCCCTCGACGGCGGTCACCAGGGTGACCGTGTCGCCGTACTGGACGACGACGGCGCCGTGGGCCTGCTTGGCCAGTTTTCCGGTTTCGAGGCTTAACGTCTGGGCGCCCAGCGCAACTTCAACACGACATACCTGCACGGTTCAGTCCTCATCTTGGCCGGCAGGAAAGTCAGGGGGGCGGGTGAAGCAAGAGTGCAGAACGGTCTGCCGCGCGGCATCCCGAGCGCACCGGCCGACTACTTGCGCAGGCCCAGGCGGCCGATGACGGCGAGGTAACGGCCGCGTTCCGTGTTGCGTAAGTACGTCAACAGGCCCGACCGCTTGCTCACCATCATGAGCAGACCGCGCCGGCTGGCGTGGTCCTTCTTGTGGGTGCGCAGGTGCTCGGTCAGCTCGGTGATCCGTGCCGTGAGCAGAGCGATTTGCACTTCAGGGGAACCGGTGTCGGTTGGTTCACGCCGAAATTGGTCAATGATTTCCGTTTTGCGGTCCTTCGTTATGGCCATCTCGGTTTCACCACCTCCGCCCTGGACAACTCTCCTGCCTGATCTCACAATGCGTAAAACTACTCTCGTTTTAGTGAATCTAGCAGTCCCGGGCGAGATTGCAAGAGGAAACTTTCACGGCCCCCGCTGCGGGGCGAACGGCCGGCGTGAGCCGGCCGTTCGCCGTCCCCGCGTCAGGGCACCTTGAGATGGTCGAAGATGCGCTGCAGCAGGTTCTCGGAGGTGATGTCCTCGGCCTCGGCCTCGTAGGTGATGCTGACGCGGTGGCGGAGCACGTCGTAGCCGATCGACTTGACGTCCTGCGGCGTGACGTAGCCGCGGCCGTCGAGGAACGCCTGCGCCCGGGCACCGCGCGTCAGGAAGATCGTGCCGCGCGGGCTGGCCCCGTACTGGATATACGGAGCGATGTCTAGTCCGTACTCGGCGGGGTGCCGCGTCGCGTGGATCACATCGACGATGTAGCGCTTGATCTTGTCGTCCACGTAGATGCCGTCGATCGCCGCCCGCAACTCGAAGATGTCTGCCGCCGACAGCACCGGCTCGACGTGCAGCCCCGGCTCGACCGCCGCCATGCGGTTCAGGATCGCCAGCTCCTCGTCCTTGGTGGGGTAGGTGATTTTCAGCTTGAGCATGAAGCGGTCCACCTGCGCCTCGGGGAGCGGATAGGTGCCCTCCTGCTCGATCGGGTTCTGCGTCGCCAGCACCAGGAACGGCTGCTCCAGGGTGTAGCTGGTCTCGCCGATGGTGACCTGCTTCTCCTGCATGGCCTCGAGCAGGGCGCTCTGCACCTTGGCGGGGGCGCGGTTGATCTCGTCGGCCAGGACGAAGTGGGCGAAGATCGGCCCCTTCTTGATGCCGAACTCGCCGGTGCGCGGGTTGTAGATCTGCGTGCCGATCACGTCGGCCGGCAGCAGGTCGGGCGTGAACTGGATGCGCTTGAAGGTGAGGTGCAGCCCCTGGGCGACGGTGCGGACGGCGAGCGTCTTGGCCAGGCCGGGGACGCCTTCGAGCAGAACGTGCCCGCCGGTCAGGAGGCCGATGAGTAGCCGATCGATCATGCCGCGCTGGCCGACGATCACCCGCTCGATCTGCTGGTACAGCGGGTCGAGGCGGCCGCGCAGGGCGAGGACGCGCTGGTTGATCTCTTGCTGTTCGTCGGCCATCGCCGTGCCTCCGTGTCAAGTCTCCCTGCGTCGAGCGCACCTCTCCTATTGCCCGCGCTTCTCCGCGTCGGCAATCTGCGCCCGTGCCCGCTCCAGCACGCTCCGCACCGTCACCGGTGCCCCGCCGCGGCGCTTGCTCTCGTCGGCAGCCTCCATGAACGCGAACATCTCGATCGTCTCCTCCGCACGGACCGGCGGCTGCCCCGTCCGGAAGAACTTGCAGATTTCCACCACCAGCGGCTCGTAGCCGCCGTATCCCCCGCTCGGCGCGATCCCCTTCGTGCCGAACACCATCGCCCCGTAGCCCGACTTCCCCCGGCGGATGCCGCGGAACGTGCCGACGCGGCCGTCCTGCCACGTCCCCGTCACCAGCTCGTAATCCTTCGTCTGCACCCGCGCCACCTTCTCGCAGCCCGTCCCCATGATCGTGAACAGCGTCTCGACGCCGTGGACCCCGTACCAGAACAGGTCCGGGTGGTGCGGCTCCAGTGAGCACGGGCCGTAGGCGTCGCAGCCCAGCACGTCGCCGACTTTCGGGTTCTTCCGCATCGCCTGGATGCCGGGGCTGAAGCGCAACGACGAGCTGGAGAACACCGGCACCTTGTACTTGCGCGACAGCGCGAAGATGCGGAGCGCGTCGGCGAGCGAGCCGGCGATCGGCTTGTCGATGAAGACGCGCTTGCCCGCCTTGAGCACCGGAATGACCTGCTGCAGGTGCGGCCGGCCATCCACGCTCTCCAGCAGCACCACGTCCACCTTCTCCAGCAACTCGTCGATCGATTTGACGATCTCGACCTGGTACTTGTCGCGCAGGGTGTCGGTGAACGTTTTCAAGCGCTTGTAGCTGTCGGGGATATCGTTGCTGCCGCCGGGGTAGGCGGCCACGACGCGGAAGCCGGCCAGGTCGCCCTTCGCCTTGGGGCTGTTGAGCAGCGCGGTGAAGGCGGTGACGTGGGACGTGTCCAGGCCGATGATGCCGACGCGGATCAGCGGCGGCGCCTTGTCCCCTGCGACGGCCTTCGGCCCGGCGGCAGTCAGGACGGCGAGCGCCACGAGCGAGGAGAGCGAGAAACGCAGCACGGTTGGCCCCTCTCACGGGAATCGGAATGCTCCACGGGACGTCAGGCTGTATGATATGCGCCGGCCGAAAGTAGGCCGCTTGCACAACGACACTGCTATTACGGAGCGCAATCATGTTGCCGGGGGTTGCGGTCAGCGTCGCCGTCACGACATTGCTGGCGGTCGCGCCGGCGTCGGCGCAGGGGCCGGCCGACGGCTGGAAGGCCGGCGTCGCGAAGGTCGTCATCACACCGAAAGAGCGGATGTGGATGTCCGGCTACGCTTCCCGGACGAAGCCCGCCGAGGGCAAGCTCCATGACCTCTGGGCCAAGGCGCTCGCCGTGGAGGATCCCACCGGCCGCCGTGTCGTGCTGGTGACGATGGACCTGGTCGGGATCGAGCGCGACCTGTCGGTCGAGGTCTGCCGTGAGCTGCGCCAGAAGCACGGACTGCCGCGCGAGGCGATCATCCTGTCCGTCTCGCACACGCACACCGGCCCGGTGGTGCGCAGCAACCTCAACGTCATGTACGACCTCGACGCGGCGCAGCAGCGCCACGTCGCCGACTATGCGAAGGAACTGCACGCGAACCTGGTGAAGGTCGCCGGCGCGGCGCTGGCCCGGCTGACGCCGGCGCGGTTGAGCTGGGGCATCGGACAGGCCACGTTCGCGGTCAACCGCCGGACGAACAAGGAGGCGGACGTGCCGAAGCTGCGCGCGGCGGGGAAGCTCAAGGGGCCGGTCGATCACGACGTCCCGGTGCTGGCGGTGCGCGACCCGGACGGGAAGCTGCGGGCGGTGGTGTTCGGCTACGCCTGCCATTCGACGGTCCTGAGCTTTTACCAGTGGTCCGGCGACTACCCGGGCTTCGCGCAGCTCGAACTGGAGAAGGCGCACCCGGGGGCGGTCGCGCTGTTCTGGGCGGGCTGCGGCGGCGACCAGAACCCGCTGCCGCGCCGCACCGTCGCCCTGGCCGAGACGTACGGCAAGGGCCTGGCGACGGCAGTCGAAGACGTTCTTGGTGCGCGGATGACGCCGGTCCGCGGGCGGCTCGGCGCCGCTTACGCCGAGATCGACCTGCCGTTCGGCGACCTGCCGTCGCGCGAGCAGCTCGTGAAGGATTCGCTGTCCGGCAAGAAGTACGTCGCGGCACGGGCGAAGCTGCTGCTCGAGCGGATGGGGGCGAAGGGCTCGCTGCGCGGCACTTACCCGTACCCGGTGCAGGCGTGGCAACTCGGCACGGACGTGACCCTGGTGGCGCTGGGCGGCGAGGTGGTCGTGGACTACGCGCTGCGGCTGAAGAAGGAGGTCGGCCCCAGACGGACGTGGGTCATGGGCTACGCCAACGACGTGATGGCGTACATCCCCTCGCTGCGCGTCCTGAAGGAGGGCGGCTACGAGGGCGGCGGGGCGATGCTCTATTACGGGCTGCCGACGGTGTGGGGGCCGAGCGTCGAGGAGCGGATCGTGGCGGCGGCGCATGAGCAGGTCAAGCGGGCGCGCGGGCAGGCAAAGTGATTCAGCGGCCGAGTCATCGCCCCTGGGTTGCTGCGCTCGTCCGCGGCCGGGGGCGAGGGGAGGGAGACACTTCGGAGAACTTCGAGACACGGAGAGGAGGGGCGTGCGGGGCGCTTGCAAGCGCCGCCTGCCGGGCGATAATACCCTTATCCGGAACAGTCCCCACGAAGAGAGACGCCGATGTCCGACGACGCCTTTGCCGAACTGATGGCTCGCCTGCGCCACGGCGACCAGGGCGCCGCGACCGAGGTCTTCCGCCGCTTCGCCAACCGCCTCATCGGCCTGGCGCGCACTCACCTCGACCACCGCATCCGCCAGAAGGTCGATCCCGAGGACGTGATGCAGTCCGCCCTCAAGAGCTTCTTCCTCCGCCACGCCGACGGCCAGTTCGACCTCGACAGCTGGAACAGTCTGTGGTCGATGCTCGTCGTCATCACCCTGCGCAAGTGCGGCCACCAGGTCGAGCACTACCGCGCCGCTTGCCGGGCCATCGAGCGCGAGCAGACGGCGTCGGCGGCGGCCGACGAGTCGGCCGCCAGCTGGGAGGCCATCGCCCGCGATCCGACGCCGTCGCAGGCGGCCCTGCTCGCGGAGGCCGTCGAGCAGATCCTGCAGGCCCTCGGGGACGAGCGCGAGCGGCAGGTCGTGGAGTTGAGCCTGCAGGGCTACAAGCCAACCGAGATCAGCGAGCGCGTCGGCCGCAGCGAGCGGACCGTCCAGCGCGTGCTCGGCCGCGTCCGGGCGAAGCTGGAACGGATGCGCGACGCCTGAAGCCCGCCGCGCGGGAGATCTGGAGCACCCCGTTCTGCCGGGGCCGGGCCGTGAAATCACCCGTCAGCGCCCCTCCTTGCGCCGCCCGCGCCTGCGGTACCAGTGCCGGGCCGTGATCGTCCACGACACCGCCAGGTAGTACACCGGGAACAGCAGCGATGCCCACGTCAGCGCCCGCGTCCAGCCATCGGCATGCTCGTCGGGGTACGGCTGCCCCGGCAGCGCCCCCAGGATCCACACCAGCAGCACGCACCACGCCGCCCCGAGGTAATTCGTCAGCCGGTTCAGCCGGCCGGGCTGTGTTGCGTAGAGGTAGCGCGCCGGCACGAACGTCAGCAGCGCGAAGCCGACCAGCAGCCCCAGCGCCACGCCGGGCGGCGGCTGCAGCACGTAGAGGTAGAACGCGATGATGTTCCAGTACGACGGGAAGCCGAGGAAGTAGCCGTCGCTCGTCTTGGCCTCGACCTGGCAGAAGCCGTACGCCGCCGCCAGCAGCGGCACCAGCAGCCACGCCTCCTGGCCCTCCGGAATCACCTTCGCCAGCCAGACCAGCAGCAGCGGCAGGGTCACGTACGTCTGGAAGTCCACCAGGTCGTCCAGGCGCCGGCCGTCGAAGCCGGGCAGGACCTCCTTCACCTTCACCAGCCGCGCGAAGGCGCCGTCGGTGGCGTCCACGAGCGTGGCCACAATCATCAGGATGAACGCGGTGCGGAAGGACCCCGGCGTCCCGTGGAGGATGGCGACCGTCATCGCCGCGGCGCAGACCAGGCCCGTCGCGGTGTAGAAGTGGACGCACCACGCCAGGAGCTTCCGCACCCGCGTGCGCAGCCGCGCCCGGCGGCGCACGGGCAATTCGGAAGCGGGCAGAGAAACGGGGTCGCTGATGTTACTCATCCTGGCGCCTCGCACGGGAGGGGTTCGGGGGGAAGTTGCTCGACGTTCCGCAGCGGCAGCGGCGGGCACCAGCGGGCGGTCAGGCGCGAGACGAGGGGCAGCAGCAGCACCCCGGCCGCGGCGGCCATCGTCTTGAACGGGAAGAGCATGTTCCCCTCTTTATCATACCAGTCCGCCGGGCTGCCCGGCAGCAGCCCCTGGAGCAGTTCGGGGTAGGGGATGAAGGCCGGCAAACCGAGCACCAGGGGTTCGCCGCCTCCGAGCCGCAACACCAGGGACACGGTGAACGCCACCACTGACCCGGCGAGGTTCGCCCTGGGGTCGAACAGGGCCATCACGAGTTGCGGGAACAGGAGTACGTAGACCAGGTCGCTCGTGAAGAACCACAACTCCTGGACGCGCGAGCCGTGCAGGGCCAGCGCCGTCGCCCCAATGCCGAGCAGGACGATGGTAGTGCGGATGACGAACCGCATCTGCCCGACCGACGCCTGCGGCACCAGCAGCCGGCGGTACACGTTCCAGCTGAACATCGACCCGGCCGAGAGGATCGAGGCGCTGAAGCTGGACGTGACGGCGCCGACGATGGCCGCCAGGCCGAGCACGGCGATGAAGTACGGCGTGAGGTGCCGCAGCAGCATGGGCAGCGTCAGGTCGGGCTGCGCCGCCAGTTCGCCCTGGATGGTGGAGTCCCACGGGTAGACGGCTGCGGCCATGCCGAGCAGCAGCGGCGGCACGGTCAGTGCGATGGTCAAGAACCCGGCGAGGAGCGAGTGGCCGACGGCCTTGCCCGGGGTTTGGCAGGAGAGGACGCGCTGGAAGTAACAATTCCACGGGATGCCGCCCAGCATGAGCATGAAGCTCATGTCCCACCAGCCGAACGTCCGCGGTAGCGGCCAGCCGCGTGCCTGGTCGCCCGGCAGCGGGACGATGACGCCGGCGCTGGGGCGCGACTGAAGGTAGGCGTCCACACACGGCCCCAGGCCGCCGACGGCCTCCAGGGCGAAGGGCAGGGCGGCGACCATGCCGATGGGGATGAGGGCGAGCTGAAAGGTGTCGGTGTAGGCGACCGACCACATGCCGCCGACCATGGTGTAGAACGTGACCACCAGCGCCGAGAGGAGGATGGCCTCCGTCCGGTCCAGGCCGAGAATGATCTTGAAGGTGGCGGCGATGGCGACGAGGAGGGCGCCGCTCCAGATGACCTCGCCGAACATGGCGGGCAGGAACAGGACGGCCGCCCAGCGCTTGCCGTAGCGGGCCTCGAATGGGTCGATGAGTGTGGTGAACTCCAGCGCGCGCATCTTGCGCGCGAAGAAGAGTCCGCCGAGGATCAGGCTGATGCCGAAGAACAGTCCGCCCTGGACGGCGACGGCAATTCCCTCCGCGTAGGCCCCCTGGGCGGTGCCGAGAAGGTAGCCGCCGTCCACCCAGGTGGCGGTCATGGTGAGGGTGGCGATCCACAGGGGCATATTGCGGCCGGCGACGATGAGTTCGCTGGCGGTGTCCTCGCGGACCTTGCGTGCCGCGAGCCAGCCGACGATCAGGAAGGCGGCGTACATGCCGACGACCGCCGCGACGCCGCCCCAGTGGATGCCGTCCATGCGCGTCCTCCGCCACCGGCCGCGCACGCACCCCGAACCGGGGGTGTGGTGAGCCTCCATTGCTCAGGGCCGGTTCGGGTGGGTAATATAACGCGAATTGTGAAGAATCCGAAGAGCAATCTGTCGCCTGGCGCAGCCCGGCACCTCGCGGGGAGTCCTCATGGCCGAAGCGAACGTGATGAAAGTGCGGGAGTGCGGCGAGTGCGGCACCCTGGCCACGACGATGGACACGCTGTGCAAGCGTTGCCAGAAGCGCGGCACGCTGCGCGAGCGCTACCTGTGCCTCGGCTGCGAGCGCCTGCTGGACGCGCCGCCGTGCCCGGTTTGCGCCGACCCCGGGGCGACGGCGATCCGCGCCGAACCGGGCGCGGAGCCGGGGCCGGCCGCGGAGCCGCGGTCGCTAACCTGGGAGCCGCGGCCGGTCAACATCAAGGACAACGCCCCGCCGCCGTGGCTGGCCGGTTGTGTCGGTGGGGCGGTCCTGGGGGCGGGCATCGGGGCGGTCGCGACGCTCTTCATCGGCGGCGCCCTGTGGGTCGGGGCACTGGTCGGCCTGGTTCCGGGAGCGCTGGTCGGCGTCGTGCTCGGCCAGAACTCGGCGCCGCCGAACTGAGAAGCTGTCCCAGAAAGGGGGACAGCGCACGGCTGACACAGCCGTGGCACACGAGACCTGCACTTTCCCTTGGAGCGGTTTGCGATGGGGTGTGCGAGCCGCCGGGCTTGCCACGGCGGGCTCCCCCGTGCCCTCCAGGGAAAGGCCCCCGTGCGTGGCCAGGACGTTGTTGGTGAGATCGACCTCCGTCCCGGGCGACAGGGACAGCAGGTGTTCCCCGCCGAAGAGACTGTCCTGGGCACGGAACCTCGCCCCCAGGAAATCGGCCACTACTTCGAGGTGGCGGCGAAGCGGAAGCGGTAGCCAGTGTGGCAGCAGAGCAGGGACTCGACTACCTCAGCCCCTGCCCCGAGATGCCGGAAACCATCTGGCGGCGGATCGTCCCGGTGCTGCGGGGGCACCCCACCCGGGCCGAACGCGAAGACATCAGTTCCCTTGCTCCAGCTGCTTCCGCAGGGTTGCTATCCGCAGGCGATCCTCGGCCAGGGCGTCCGCGGGCATGCCGGTTTCCCCCTGACGGATGTGTCGGAGGGCGTCCGCGCGGTTGCCCGGCGTGTTTCCTAAAATCTCGGCGAGGCGCCAGTGCCACTTCCACGCGCTCTTGCCGTCGGGATGCTTACCGACCGCGTCCCGCAGAACAGGGAGGGCCTTGGCCTCAATGGCTTGTTTGTTCAGCCCGGTGACCCAATTCTTGGCCCCTGCGGCCTGGTAGAGGGCCCACGCCGCCCAGGCCTTGTTGAACTGCTCCAAATCCTGGGCGCGGGCCTCGGCAATCTCCGCATATTTCCTGGCGTTGCGCAGGTCGTTGCGGCCGAGGCTGGCGTTGGCCTCCCAAAGGGCGAAGGCGCACCAGTCCTGCAGCGTCACTTCTTGCCAACTGTCCGCCTCCATTTTGCGCTCCTTCCCCGCTTGCCGCGCCCGCTGCAGACCTTGCTCGAAGGCTTTGCCCACCTGCGCGAGATCCTTCCGCAGTAGGTAGAGCTTGCCCCGCCAGTAGAACGCTTCCGCCGTCGCCACAGGATCCTTCGATTGCATGACATTCTGAAGATCCTGCGCAGACTGGCTCAGCAGTTTCGTGGCCTCGTTCCCGATCCCTGCCTTCGCGAGGACGACCTCTGCCCACCTCACGCCGATGCGTCCGCGCGCGCGCCACGTCCTCCTGCGGCCGCTCCTGCTCGCACCGGACGCGCGCGACCCGTAGTGGGGGTCCTGCTTCCCGACCGAGGCGCCCGGACCAGCTGCAACTGCCATTTCGCGCTCGCCCCCGTCGCGGCGGGAAAGCCCCTGGTTTCAGCGGCCGGCCCGTTCCTCGACGCGCCAGTCGTGGCGCGGGTGACTCTGCTCCAGCAATTCTCGGATCTCCGCCGCCGTGCCTTCCATGTCCCCCGCGCCGCACCGCGTCACGAGGATGGCGTGGAGCGGGACGGCCTCCGCGGTGCGCCGGGCGCCCTTGCGGACGAGGACGCGCTCGCCGAAGCGGGCACGGCACGCCCGCAGCGGTAGGTAGATCCCGCGATCCGCCTCCGGCATCGCTCGCGGGTCAGCGGCCTCCCTCACCTCGCCCAGGATCCCGACCACGAGATACACGCTCTTGGAGAGAACAATAGTCGCGCCAATCGCCTCCCCACCGGGGAAGAGCTGTTCGGCGACGCCCGACCCGAGCACCGCGACGTTGCGGAAATGGACGTCATCCTCCTCGTTCAGGAACCGGCCCTCTGCCAACTCCAGGCGGTTGAGGTCCGCATAAGCCGGCGTGGTGGCGACGACCTGGGCGGTGCAGACCCGGTGCAGACGGTGCGCCTCGCATGGGAAGCTGCGCACCGGGACCGCCCGCGCGACTCCCGGCAGAGAGGCGATCCTCTCCCGGTCCTCGTGGGTCAGGCCGTAAGCCTTCACCCACGAACGTCGCTCCCCCTCGTCCGCCGGCTTGACGCTGCGGACCAGGAGCGGCGCAGGCGCCGGCCGGCGCGATTCGCCCTTGCGGGCGCCCGACTGCTTCCCCTCGTCCAGCCACCGGGCGAGGCGCCTCGCCACCGCCCGCGGGGACAGCAGCACGCGCTCGCCCTCCTTCAAGCCGGAGCGGATCTCCACGGCGCTGTCGGTCGTCAGGCCGGTGACGACCTCGCGCTCCTGGACCTCCTTGTCGGTCACGACGAAGCAGAATCGTTTCCCGCCGACGGCCACAAGGGACTGCACCGGCACCTGCAGTACGGGGCCGGCTGTCCGCCCCGCGGTGATGCGAACCTCCACACTCATGCCCGGCTTCAGGCCGTCCATGCCCTCGTCCAGGGCGACGATGGTCCTGTACACCTTCACGTCGGCGGCGAACCAATCCTTCTGCGAGGCGATCGGATCGACCGTCTTGACGTGCCCCTTCAGGACGCGCGTGGGGAAGGCGTCCACGCGGATCTCGGCGCGCTGCCAGCGCGCGGGGGCCAGCGGGTCGGCGGCGTGCAGGTGGGACACCAGCGCCTCGTGGACGCGGGTCACGACCTGCATCTGCGACAGGTCGGGGATCTGGAGCAGCTTCTGGCCCTCGCGGACCGGCTCGCCCTGGGCCACGATGGCCCGGGGCGAGCCGGTCCCGCCGCGCACCCCCTCGGGGATGTAGTAAACGACGATCCCGTCCTGCGGCGCGGTGAGGACGCACCGGGCCAGGTCCGCTTCCACGTCCTTCTTGCGGGCCTTCTCCTGCTCCACAACGGCGGCCTTCGCCTGCACCTCGGCCCTGGCCTCGACCTCCTTCGGCCTGCCGCGCGCCTTCACGCGGTCCAGGCCGAGGCGGGCCTGCTCGACCAGCAGCAGCCGTTCCTCCTTCAGGTCGCGGTCCGCCCCCTTGTCGCGCTTCAGTCTCAGCTCGGCGAGGCGCAGCGCGATCTCCGCGAGGCGGACGTCGATCTCGTTTTCGGACTGGATGAGCTGGAGGGCTTCCCGGGCCTTCGCGTGGGCGGCGATGGCCTGTTCGAGTTTGCGCGCCTGTTCCTTGAGTTGCTCCTGCAGGCCGCTGCTGTCGAGCTCCACGACCTTGTCACCTTTCTTGACGGAGGACCCGTCGTCGATGACCCACCGGACGGTTGAGGCGATGCCGCCTTTGGTCGGGGCCTTGAGCGTGCAAACCACGTCGCTGCTCCGGGCCGCCTCCAGCGAGCCGCGCTCCGTGACGGTGAGGGTAAGGACTTCCCGGGCGACCTTGTGGGTGATGCCATCGCCGAGGCCGGCCCTGGTGAGCAGCCGCAGCCGTTCCGCCCCACTCAACTGGTGGAAGCGCTGCAGGCCCTCCGGCCACGCCGGCTGGGGCGCGGGGCGAGCCTGTCCGCCCGCGCCGCCGGCCACCGCTGCCAGCACGCCGAGGGCCAGGGCCAGAGGACTCAGCCTGTGCGTCCGGGGTTTGCGAGAGCGTTTCGCGTCGTGGCACATCGCGGGACACCGCCTTGTGTGAGAGGGAAAGGATCGGGAGACGCCTCCAGTTTGCCGGACCGGCCGCGTAAAGTCCAGGGGCCGGCCGCCGTTTCCCGGTGCGGGCGCCGACCGGCGCTCGCCTTGTGCCGCGGCGCCGCCACGGTTACGCTGGTAACAGCGGCGACCTCTGCCCGAACTCTCCCCCGACCGGCTGGCGCATGCGCTGGAGCATCCGTTTTCAACTGCTCGTCCCCCTGCTGACCCTCCTGCTGGGCGTTGTCGGCATCAGTATCTGGGCGGCGCTGGCGTCGGCGGAGCGCGCCCGCCACCAGCTCGAAACGCAGCTGCGCGACATCGTCCGCACCGTCAACCAGTCCACCTTCCCCCTGACCGAAAACGTCCTCCGCCAGATGAAGGGCTTCTCGCGCGCCGACTACCTGCTGGCGCCCGACCCCGCCCGCCCCGAGCCCGACGCGCCCCGCCACCCCGTGACGACGCTGCACGCCGCCGACGCGGACCTGCCGCCGCCCGCGACCGACGGCGACGCCTGGCACGACCTCAGCCTCGACCGGCGCGTCACCGCCGGCGGCGTCGCCTACCTGTGTACCGGCGTCCGCCTCCGCCACCGCCCCAACGATGGCACGATCCTCTACATCTTCTACCCCGAATCGCTCTGGCGCGACGCCCTGTGGGCGGCAGTCCGGCCGCCGCTGACGCTAGGGGCGTTCGCCGGCGCGGCCTCCGTCGTGCTGACGTTCGCCCTCGGCCGCCGGCTGCGCCGGCGCATCCACGAGCTGGTGCGGCGCACGCGCCAGATCGCGGCGGGCGACTTCTCCCCCATGCCCCTGCCTGGCGGCGACGACGAGCTGCGCGACCTGGGCCGCTCGGTCAATGAGATGGCGCAGCGGCTGGCGCAGTACGAGGAGACGGTGCGGCGCACGGAGCGGCTGCGCCTGCTGGGCCAGGTGAGCGGCGGCCTGGCGCACCAGCTGCGCAACGGCGTCACGGGGGCGCGCCTGGCGGTGCAGCTCCACGCCCGCGAGTGCGACGGCCGCGCCGACGCCGAGCCGCTGACTGTCGCCCTGCGCCAGCTCGCGCTGGTGGAGATGCACCTGAAGCGCTTCCTCGACCTGGGCCGTAGCAGCGCGATGCGCCGCGAGCCGTGTCCGCTCCACGGGCTGCTCGGCGAGACAGTCGAGCTACTGCGGCCGCAGTGCCGGCACGCCCACATCGAGCTGTGCTGGCGGCCGGAGACAGCGGGCGCCGGGGCGGGGCCGGTGGTGCTGGGGGACGCAGGGCAGTTAGGGCACCTGTTCCTGAACGTCATTACCAACGCCGTCGAGGCGGCCGGGCCGGGCGGCTGGGTGGAAGTGCGGGCCGCGGAGAAGGCGCCGGGCCGGGCGGTGGTCGAGGTGCTCGATTCCGGGCCGGGGCCGTCGCCGGAAGTGGCGGGGCGGCTGTTCGAGCCGTTCGTCACCGGCAAGCGCGAGGGTGTCGGCCTCGGCCTGGCGGTGGCGCGGCAGGTCGCCGAGGCGCACGGCGGCGCCATCCGCTGGCGGCGCGACGCCGACCGGACGTGTTTTGAGATCGAGTTGCCGCTGGAAAAGAGGGAATAGGGGAGAGATCCCACAAAGCCCACGGGTCGCGACCCGTGGGCTTTCCCTGCTCCCTTATCCCTCGCGGAGGAGCCGTGAGCCACATCCTGATCGTCGATGACGAGGAGGCCGTCTGTTGGGCGCTGCAGCGCGCCCTGACGCGCGACGGGCACCGCGTCGCGGTCGCCGCCTCCGCCGAGGAGGCCTTCGTCCTGGCCAGCAAGCAGCGCCCCGACGCCATCGTGCTCGACGTCCGCTTGCCTGGCCTGGACGGCCTGTCGGCGCTGGGCCAGCTGCGCCAGCTCAGCGGCGACGCCCCGGTCATCGTGGTGACGGCGTTCGGCAACCTGAGCACCGCGGTCAGCGCCGTCGAGGGCGGCGCCTTCGACTACCTCGCCAAGCCGTTCGACCTCGACCAGGCCCTGGAAATCGTCGGCCGGGCGCTCAAGCGGCGCGTACTGCAGGGCCAGGCCGCCGCCGAGAACGGCGCGCCCGCCCCCGAACCGCCGGAGGAGATCGTCGGCCACAGTCCCGCCATGCAGGCCGTCTTCAAGCGCATCGCCCTGGTGGCGCCGCGCGACTCGTGCGTGCTCATCACCGGCGAGAGCGGCACCGGCAAGGAACTGGTCGCCCGCGCCGTCCACCGCTACAGCACCCGCCGCGACCGCCCGTTCCTGCCGGTCCACGTCGCCGCCCTCAACCCGAGCCTGGTCGAGAGCGAACTGTTCGGCCACGTCCGCGGGGCCTTCACCGGCGCCACCCAGGGCCGGCCGGGGCTGCTCAGCCTTGCGGACGGCGGCACCATCTTCTTCGACGAGCTGGCCGACATCCCCCTGCTGGTGCAGGTGAAGCTGCTGCGCGTGCTGGAGCACGACGAGGTGTTGCCGGTCGGCGGCAACCAGTCGCAGCCGCTCAACGTCCGCGTGCTGGCCGCGACGCACCAGGACCTGGAGCGGCGCGTCGCCGAGGGCGCGTTCCGCCACGACCTGTTCTTCCGCCTCAACGTTTTCCAGGTCCACCTGCCGCCGCTGCGCGAGCGGCGCGAGGACGTCCTGCCGCTGGCGGAGCACTTCCTGCGCCGCCTCGAACCGAGTGCCCTGCCGCTACCGCCCGCCACGCTCGCGTTCCTGACCAGCCTGCCGTGGCTGGGGAACGTGCGCGAGCTGCGCAACGCCCTGGAACACGCGGTGATCGTGGCCCGCGGCGGCGCGCTGCTGCCGGAGCACTTCCCGACGTTCACGGCCGGCCTGACGGCCGGCACGCCCGCGGAGCAGATGGCGACGGCCGTGCGTCACTGGCTGACGGACCGGCTGAAGTCGGCCCGGACGACGCCGCCGACCGATCTGCATCAGGAGTTGCTGTCGTGCGTGGAGCCGGCGCTGCTCGACGAGGTGATGCGCCGCGTCCACGGCAACCGCTGGGTGGCGGCGCAGTGGCTCGGTCTGAACCGGGCGACGGTGCGCAAGAAGCTGGGGCTGTACCACCTGACCGACGTGCCTCGGCAGGGCGACGCGGACGAGGGCGGCACGAGAAGTTAACGTCGTATCCCTTTGCGTGTGCCTTGGGCGGAGGCGCCCGTGGGCCGAACGCAGGGGGTGTGATCGCTCCATTCCACCTGTTTACGCGGGTTTCTTGGCCCTCTGGTTGGTGAACCCCAGGCCACTCCCCGCTAGCGCCGCTGTTGGCGCTTTGAGGGACGCCTGATGGACTTCGTCCCCGAGCCCACTCAACC
>JBBRPS010000020.1:0-30595 GCA_038227745.1 Gemmatales bacterium
CGTCCCTCGCTTGCGCGTCGGGCTTGTGTCGGGAGGTCGCCCGAGGGTGTTGTGCGGCATCACTTGGACGCCATCGCCCGGTACGCCTCCAGCGTCCGCCGCAGGCCCTCCACGAAGGACACCTTCGGGTCGTAGCCGAGGTCCTGCCGCGCCCGCGTGATGTCCGCCTGCGAGTAGCGCACGTCGCCGGGCCGCGGCGACCCGTGAATCGGCTGGATGCTCGTGCCGAGCAGTTCGTTCAGGTGCTTGACGAGGTCGAGCACCGTCGTGCTGCCGCCGTTGCCGATGTTGTAGACGTTCCCCGAGGCGCCCGCGGCGTGGCCGCCCTCGATGACCGCCTCCACGGCGTTCGCGACGTAGGTGAAGTCGCGCGACTGCAGGCCGTCGCCGTCGATCCGCGGAGTCCGGCCCTCCGCCATGGCCGCGATGAACAGGGCGATCACGCCGGTGTACGGGCTGCGCGGATCCTGGCGCGGGCCGAAAATGTTGAAGAAGCGCAGGCGCACCGTCTCCAGGCCGTAGACCGTCGTGAAGCAGCGGCAGTAGAACTCGCCGGCGAGCTTGGCGGCGGCGTAGGGCGACATCGGCGACACCGGCTCGTCCTCGCGGCGGACCGCCCCCGGGATGTCGCCGTAGCAACTGCTGCTGGCGGCGTAGACGACGCGGCGGACGCCGTTCTGGCGGGCGGCGTCGAGGATCCGCACCGTGCCGGTGGCGCAGATCTCGTGGCTCAGCACCGGCTCCTCGACGCTGCGGGCCACGGAGGGCAGGGCGGCGAGGTGGTAGACAACCTGGCAACCCTTCACCGCGGCGCCGACCGCGGCCGGGTCCGTCACGCTGCCGCGCACGACCTCGACGCGGTCCGCCACGCCGCGCAGGTTGGCGAGGTTGCCGGTGGTCAGGTCGTCGAGCACGCGCACGCGGCCGCCGCGGGACAGCAGGGCCTCCACCAGATGGGAGCCGATGAAACCGGCCCCCCCCGTGACCAGACATTGTTCCACGTCGTTCTCCCCGATTTTGTGTGAGGCGTGGGCGTGTACTATATTCTAGTGACCCCTCGCGGAGCAAGATTTCCCACCGCGCCGCGGCGGGCCAGACGGGCTTGCGCATGAAGACGATCGTCAAGACGGGCCTCCTCGCGCTGTGGAAGTACAGCGGCGCCATGCGCGTGCAGGAGGCGCTGGCGCACGGCCGCGGCCGCTCGTCCCTCGCGGTGTTGCTGTTCCACCGCGTCACCGACGCGATCCCCGAGGACGGCCTGACGGTGTCCACGGCGCGCTTCCGGGGCCTGTGCCGCCTGCTGCGCCGCGGCTTCCGCGTCGTCCCTCTGGCGGAGGCGTTCCGCCTGGCCCGCTCCGGCGAGCCGCTGCCGCGCCGCACCGTGGCGATCACCTTCGACGACTGCTACCGCGACAACCTGTTCGCCGCCCGCGTACTGGCCGAGCACGGCCTGTCCGCGTGCTTCTTCGTCCCGACGGGCCACGTTGGCACCGACCACGTTTTTCCGTGGGACCGCGACCTGCCGCGGATGCCGAACCTCACCTGGGACGACGTGCGCGCGATGGCCGAGATGGGCTTCGAGATCGGTTCGCACACGGTCACGCACCCGGACATGGCGGCGGTGCCGCTGGAGCAGGCGCGGCGGGAACTACAGGACTCGCGCAAGACGATCGAGGACCGGGTCGGCCGCCCGGCGCGCTGGTTCGCCTACCCGTTTGGCGGCCGCGAGCACTTCCGCGACGAACGGCTGCCGCTGGTGGTCGAGGCGGGCTACGAGGGCTGCGTGTCGGCGTACGGCGGGTTCGTGTACCC
Organism: Gemmatales bacterium; assembly: GCA_038227745.1. Lineage (GTDB taxonomy): Bacteria > Planctomycetota > Planctomycetia > Gemmatales > Gemmataceae > DASPXY01. Next base: position 1,813 of record JBBRPS010000020.1, read on the forward strand.
GCACCCCGGCGCGTTCATGCTGCCGCGCGAGGCGGTGCCGTACTTCAAGAGCATGCTGCACCTGGAACTCCACCTGGCGGGCGGCCTGCACTGGCTCTACAGGCTACGAGGGCGGAGCCGTTGAGGAGGCGACGATGGACGGCCTTGTAAGTGTTCTTATTCCTACCTACAATAGGTCCTATTGCGTCGCCCGCGCCATCGATAGCGCGCTCGCCCAGACCTATCCACACGTCGAAGTCCTCGTTATCGATGACGGCTCGACGGACGGCACGCGCGCCCTCATTCAGGAGCGCTACGGTCAGGACGCCCGGGTGCGGTACGTCCACCGCCAGAATGGCGGCGTGTCGGCGGCTCGCAACCACGGCCTGCGCGCCGCCCGCGGCGACTACGTTGCCTTCCTCGACTCCGACGACGTCTGGAAGCCGTGGAAGCTCCAGGTGCAGATCGCCTGCCTCAAGCGCCTGCCCGCGGCCGGCATGATCTGGAGCGACATGGAGGCCGTCGATCCCGAGGGGCGCGTGCAGAGCCCGCGCTACCTGCGGACGATGTACCACGCCTATCAATGGTTCCGCTACGAGGACCTGTACCGCGAATCGTACCCGCTCATCCAGGTCGTGCCGGAGTTGGGCGAGGTGGTGGCCGGCGGCACGCTCTACACGGGCAACATCTACTCGCAGATGCTCGTCGGCAACCTCGTCCACACGTCCACGGCGGTGGTGCGGCGCGAGCGGCTTGAGAAGGTCAGAGAGTTCCGCGAGGACTTCGCGACCGGCGAAGACTACGAGTTCCATTTCCGCACCTGCCGCGCGGGGCCGGTGGCGTTCATCGACGTGCCGTCGATCCAGTACCAGGTCGGCATGGCGGACCGCCTGACGCGCCTGAACGGCGACACCGCCGTCAACTACCTCAAGACGGTGACGGCGGCCCTGTCGCGCGGCGGTGACATCCAGTTGCCGAAGAGGATGATCCGCCAGGTGCTGGCCCGCGCTTACTCGTGGGTCGGCGGCACGCTGGCCGAGGCGGGCGACTACCACAGCGCCCGCCGCCACCTGGCGCGCAGCCTCGTGTACAGTCCCTGGCAGCCGCGCGTGCTGGGGCAGCTGGCCCTCAGCTGCCTGCCCGGCGGCCTGGACGGCGACCTGCGCGGCGCCTACCGCGGCTTCAAGACAGTCATGCGCCGCCTGCACCTGCTGTAATCGGTAGGCGAGGCACTCTTGCCTCGCCTACCGGGGGTGGGGCGGGCCGTTGCAACTCTGTCAGCGTAGGAACCCGACGCATGGACACCTCTGTGATAGCGGCCCCGGCGGGCGTGCTGCCGGCCGCCGCGCCGCCGCCCTTGACCTGCACGGTCGTGGACGACCCCGCCCGGTTAGAGGCACTGCGCCCGCAGTGGCTGGACCTCCTCGCCCGCAGCGCCGCCAACGAACCCATGCTGGCGCCGCCCTGGCTGCTGACGTGGTGGCGCGTCTACGGCCAGGGGACCGGCCGCCGCCTCCGCGTCGGGCTGTTCGCCGACGGCGACCGCCTCGTCGGCCTGGCGCCGCTCGTCGCGCGCCGCCGCTGGTATCGCCCGGGCATCCCGTTCCGCCGCCTCGAGCCGCTCGGGGCCGACATGGATGAGGGTGACGGCGTCTGTTCCGACTACCTCAACGTGATCGCCGAGCGCGGCGCCGAGCGCTGCGTCGCGCGGGCCTTCGCCGAGGCCCTGGCCGCGGGACGGTTCGGCCCCTGGGACGAGATCGTCCTGCCGGCGATGGACGGGCTGGGGCCGATGCCCACCCTGCTCACCGAGGCGCTCACCGACGCGGGCCTCGCCGCCTCCTGCACGGAGACTGGGGTGGCGCCGTACATCCCGCTGCCGGCGACCTGGGACGACTACCTCAAGGCGCTGCCGAAGAAGAAGCGCTATGGCGTCGTCCGCGCTCTGCGCGACTTCGACGAGTGGGCCGGCGGCGCGGCGGAGCTGCGCCGCGCCGCGTCCTCTGCGGAGTTGGCGGAGGGCAAACGCATCCTGACCGACCTGCACGGCCAGCGCTGGAGCGAGGCCGGGCAGTCGGGCGTCTTCGCCGCGCCGCGCTTCGCCGCCTTCCACGACGCCGTCATGCCGGCCCTGCTGCAACTCGGGGCGCTGGACCTGGCGTGGCTGACGGTGCGCGGCGAATCGGTCGCCGCAGTTTACAGCCTCGTCTGGAACGGCAAGGTGTACTTCTACCAGTGTGGCCGCCGGCCCGACCTGCCGGACGGGCTGCGCCCCGGCATCGTCATGCTCGCCCACGCCATTCGTGGCGCCATCGCGGCGGGGCACCGCGAGTTCGACTTCCTCGGCGGCGTTGCGGTCTACAAGTCGCAGCTTGCCCTGGCGACGCGGCCGCTCGTCCAGCTCCGCGCCGTGCGGCCCTCCCTGCGCGAATGGGCGCGGCGTTCGACCGAGCGCGGGATCGGCTGGGCGCGAGCCGTCCGCAGTTCGCTCCGTTCGGCGGCCCGCCGTGTCCGCGGTGCCGTGCGGCAGGGCCAGGGGCAAACGGCGTCCCCCGCCCCGGAAGCCGAGACCGACGCCACGCCTTCTGCGGCGCGCTAACAGAAGTTAGCGCGTTTGTTAACGTCCCCTCGCGGGGTTAACGCCCTGCCGCCCCATTCCCGGTCCCCATGATCGCCACAGGCCGACTTCCCCACGGAATCCCGATCAGCTGCGACCTCTCGCCCCGAAATACTCCAAGAAGACGAGAGTGGCACGCTTCTTGCTTTAACAGATGCCATACCACATTCGTTGTGTACTCCCCATGACGAAAGACAGAACCATGACCATGAACGCACTCCGATCCCACGTCAGGCACAGTGTCGGCATCGCGACGATTGCCGGGCTGTCCCTCCTGTTGTTCAGCGCCGACCTGCAGGCCCAGGCCCCGGACGGCGCCGGCGGCGAGCGCCCCAAGCGCTCGCTGATCCGCGAAGGCTACACCCGGCCCGGCCAGCCCAGAGACAAGGAGAAGGGCGGGAAGATCCTGCCCGTCGTCGGCTGGCAGGACGACTACAAGGGCAAGATCATCGGCGGCACCGTGTACTTCGCCGTCTTCGAGCGCACGGGCGCCGAGGGCGACACCTGGGGCACGGGCATGGCCAACTTCGACCAGGCTTTCCTCGAGGGCCGCAGCTTCAAGAACACGTTCTCGCCGGCGCTCGACACCAAGGCGAAGTACCTCTACCTCTACCAGGTCGTCAACGACCGCGGCCTGGACCCGGGCAACGGCATCGGCTGGGCGCTGGGCAAGGAGGTCCGCTGCGAGGACGTCGCCAGCGCGTCGGTGAGGCTGCTGGTCGATCCGCGCTTCCTCACCTCGTGGGGGCACTTCAAGACGGCCGGCTTCGTGCTCAAGGTGCCCGACCGGAACCGCGCCGGCAAGCCCGTGGTGGCGGCCGATGGCGCCGAGCGCAAGGCCATCCGCATGGCCGTCTCGAGCAACCCGTCGATCCTCGACGAGCTGCCGTTCAAGCGTTACACCAGCCGCTCGCCGGCGTTCCCGCTCCGCGACCTGAAGAACTCCTTCGGCGTGAACCTCAGCAACCTGGGGCTGAAGCAGTCCACCGCGTACCAGGAGTTGGAGAAGCGGAAGAAGGTCAAGGGCGTGGCCCTGGCGAGCTGGGAAGAGAACCAGCTGGCGGCGGCCGAGGGCGGCAAGGAGCCGACGTTCGTCCAGCTCCTCTACACCGATGCCCCCGGGGGTGAGGCCGCGGCCCTGCCGCCGGCCCTGATCCCGGGCGTCGGGCTGGCCGAGGAGAAAGAGGGTGAGCAGGCCGACCGGCCGTACCTGGCGACCTTCCGGGCGGACTGGAAGGACGAGAACCTCCTGAAGCTCGGCGTGCAGAGCACGGTGTTCGGCTTCACCACGGACCTGCCGCCGATCGACGAGGAGGTGCGGATCGCCGACCCGGTGGCGTCCCGCGGCCCCGGCATCGCGCCGGCGGTTGCCGGCGAAGTCGCCGCCGGAGGAGTCGTCCCGGCGGCCGCCAGCGGCGTTGCCCCGGGCACCGTACCGACGCCGACGCCGGTGACGCCGGCGGCGGCGCCGGCGCCCTTCGGCGGGACCGGCGTGGGCTCGATGGGCGGCCTCCCGGCCGGCACCGGCATCCCCGGCGGGGGCGGCATCGGCGGCATCGGCGCGGGGCGGGCGGGGTTCGGCGGCGGCGGCGGCGGGACGAGCGGCGGCAGCGGCAGCGGCAACGGCAGCGGGACGCCCACCACCACCGGCTCGAGTACTGGGACCGGGACCGGGACCGGCACGACCACCGCGACGACTACGCCCGCGCAGACGGTGACCCAGTCGCAGACGATCACGTTCAACCCGATCATCACGAACAGCAACCAGCAGAGCCAGACCCAGCAACAGCAGCAGCAACAGCAACAGCAGCAGCAGCAGCAGCAACAGCAACAGCAGCAACAGAGCAACTCCAGCAGTCCGCCGGGGCAGGTCGTGCCCGAACCGGGGGCCATCGTCCTGGCCCTGCTCGGCCTGCCGGCCCTGCTCGCCCTGCGTCGCCGCAAGGCCGCGGTCGCGGAAGCCGTGGCCTGACGGCCGTCCCGTCGCCCCGAACCGGGCGACCTTGGGGCGGGCGGAGAGCAGGGGAGTGGCTTTCCGTTCGCCCCTTCCAGACAATGCCGACCCTCACACCGGGGGACCTGCCTGACGGGCAGGTCCCCCGGTGTGTTTACAAGGGCGCGAACGTGAGCTAAAGATTAAGTGGCATGGTCCCGGGCTTTTCCCGCGGGCGGCCACCCGGAGGAGCAGGGCGCATGCGCAAACAGCTCAACGTGAGGCTCCTCTGCTGGACGCTGGCGAGCCTCGTCGTCGTCGGTACCTGTGTCCACTTCCTGCACGCCTTCCAGGTTCGCCGCAACGCCGGCACCTTGCTGCGCCAGGCCGAGCGGGCGCTGGCGAAGGAACAATTCGCCCGGGCGGCCGGCTACTTCAACCATTACCTTGTCTACGAACCGGGCGACAACGACGCCTTCGTGGCCTACGCCCTCGCCCTGGACAGGGTACACGCCGCGCCTGCCGGCCGTTTCCGCGCCTTCCTGGAAATGGAGCAGGCCCTGCGCCGCGCCCCCGGCCGGCACGACCTCAGGCGGCGGACAGTGCAGACGGCGATCGAGCTGACCCGCTACGCGGAGGCCGCGCGCCACCTGGAGGCGCTCGTCGCCGCCTTTCCCGACCAGGCCGACCTCGAAGAGCAGCGCGGCTGGTGCCTGGACGCGCACGGCGATTACCAGGGCGCCGCCGCCGCCCTCGCGCGCGCCGTCCGCAAGGGGCCACATCGGTTGGAGAGCTACGTCGGCCTCGCCGCGGTCCTGCGGCACCGCCTCGACCAGCCCGACGACGCCGCACGGGTCATGGACGACATGGTCGCCGCCAACGCGGGCTCGCACCGCGCTTACCTGCTCCGCGCCCGCTACCACAAGGAGCGGGGGGCGCTCCCGGACGCGGCGCGCGACGTCAATCGCGCCGCCGCCCTGGCCCCGGACGATGCGGACGTACTGTTGACGTCGGCCGAGGTGGCGCGGGCGGCGGGCAAGCCGGACGACGCCCGCCGCGACCTGGGGCGCGCCCTGGAGCGGCACTCGCGCGACGAACGCCTGTACCGCGCCCTGGCCGACCTGGAGTTGCAGGCGGGGCGGCGTGCCGAGGCAGTGGCATGCCTGCGGCGCGGCGTGGCGGCCCTACCGGCGGGCGGCGGCCTCGTCTCGCTCCTGGCCGACCTCTTGATCGACGAGCGTCAGCTCTCGGAGGCGAAGGGGTTGATCGAGCGCCTGCGCCGCGAGGGCGGCGCTCCCGCCGTCGCGGACTCCCTGGAAGCGCGAACGCTGATGCAGACGGACCGCTGGGCGGAGGCGCGGAACCTGCTCGAACGTGCCCGGACGTGGCCGCGCGCTGAGGCGGCGTGGGCGGGCCAGGTCGAAATGTGCCTGGGGCAGTGTTACGAGCGGCTAGGGGAAGCCGAGCTGCGGCTGGGCGCCTACCACCGGGCCGCGGCGCTGTCCCCCGGCCTTGCGCAGGCCCGTCTCGGGTTGGGGGCCACCTTGCTGGCCGCCGGCGCCGCCGCGGAGGCCGTGACCGAGCTGCGCGCCGCGGCCGCGCGCGGCGCCCCGCCGGAGGTATGGCCGCTGCTCGGCCGGGCCTTGCTGCTGCGCAACCTGCGTACGCCCGCACGGCAGCGCGACTGGAAGGAAGTCGAAACCGCCCTGGCGCGTGCGGAGAAGGCGTCGCCCGGTTCGCCGCAGGTCGTGCTGCTTCGCGCGGACCTGGCCGCTGCCTCCGGGGAGTCCGATCGGGCCGCCGCGCTGCTGGAAGAGGCAAGCGCCGCGCGGCCCGGCGAACCGGCTTACTGGATCGCGCTCGCCGATCTGGCCGCACGCCAGGGCCGGACGGACCGGGCTCGCGACATCCTGGCCGCGGCCCGCAAGGCGTGCGGCGCCGTGCTGGAGGTGAGGCTCGCTGAGGTGAAGTATGCCGCCTCCCCCGATACCGCCGCGTCGCGCCGCGCCCTGGAGCGGCTGGAGAAGGAGCCGCGCGACGGGCTCGGCACGGCGGAGCAGGTCCGCCTGCTCCGCGCCCTGGCGGAGGCGTTCCACCGGGCCGGCGCCCGCGACGACGCCGAGCGCCTGTGGCGCCAGCTGGCGGGGCAGGATCTGCGAGACCTCAACAGCCGACGGATGCTGTTCGAGCTGGCCATGCAGGGCGGCCGGGACGACACCGCCCGCGCCATGCTCGCGGACCTCCGGCGCGTCGAGGGGGACGAGGGCGTACTATGGCGCGTCGCCGAGGCGGGCTGGCTGATCCAGCGGGCGCGCCGCGGCGAGCGCTCGGGGTTGGCCGACGCGCGCAAGCGGCTGGAAGAGGTGAAGGCCCGTCACCGCGACCTGGCGCGCGTGCCGCTGCTGGAGGCGGCCCTCGATGAGTTGGAGGGCCGGCCCGGCCGCGCCGCCGAGCACTACCTGCGCGCCCTGGAGATGGGCGAGCGGCACCCGGTCGTGGTGGCCCGCGCCGCCCGCCTGCTGTACGAGCGGCATCTCTTCCTGGAGGCCGACCTGGCGATCCGCGCCGCCGAGGAGCAGGGGCCGCTGACGCGCGACCTGGCCCGGTTGGCCGCCGACATCGCCCTGGCGAACCTGGACGCCCGCCGCACCCTGGCCCTCGCGCGGCAGGCGGTGGACGCCGACTCACGAGATTACCGCGACCACCTGTGGCTGGCCCACGCCCTCGAAACAGCGGGGGCGAAGGCCGAGGCGGGGAAGGTGCTGCGGCACGCCGCCGCGATCGCGCCGCGCATCCCCGACGTCTGGGTGGCGCTGGTGCGCCACCTGGTGCGGACGGGGCAGGCCGCGCAGGCGGAGGCGGCCGTCGAGGAGGCGCGGCGCAGCGTGCCACCCGAGCGGGCGGCGCTGGCGCTGGCGCGCTGTGAGGAGGCGGTCGGCCGCCCGGATCGCGCCGAGGAGATGTACCGCCGCTTCCTCGCCACCCGCCCCGCGGACTTCACGGTGCTGCGCGACCTCGCGGACTACTACCTGCGCGCAGACCGCTCCGGCAAGGCCGAGCCTCACCTGCGGAAATTGGTCGACCCGGGCACGCGGGCGCCGGCCGAGTTCGTGCTGCGGGCGCGGCGGGATCTCGCCGTGGGCCTGGCGGCGGCCGACCCCGCCGCGGCGCAGGCGCTGCTCGACCGCAACACCCGGGAGCGCGGCCAGAGCGCGGAGGACGATCGCGGCCGCGCCTTCGTCCTGGCGGCGCAGCCCGCCCACCGCAAGGAGGCGCTCGGGCTGCTCAAGAAGCTGGAGAAGCAGGTGCTGCCGCCAGGGGAGCAGTTGCTGCTGGCGCGGGCTTACGAGGCGGCCGGCGAAGCGGGGCGGGCGGGTGAAGTGCTGGCGAACCTAGCGGCGGCGCACGGGGATAGCCCGCAGTACCTGGCGCATCACTTGCGAGTGCTGATCCGCCGCGGCGACCTGGCCGAGGCGCGGGCGCGGCTGACGGGCCTGGAGAGATTGGAGCCGCGGAGCCCGCGGACGCTCGAACTGCGGGAGGCACTGCGCCAGGCGGAGGCGCGGGAGAAAGCCGCCGAGAAGTGAACAGGGCGGGATCCGTCCCTCGCGTTCAGAGGCTCAGGGGAGGCGGACAGTTCCTGGCCGCCTGCACGGCGGCGGGGTAGGTGAAGCGGCCCGGCAGGGGGCAACCGACCGGCTATCTGCCCTGCCCTTTGGGCTTCCTCCCCCTCCGTGACCGTCTCCCATATTCCCACATTCCCGTCTGTGAGGGCAACACTCTGGTCCGCTCCGACCCGACCTGGCCCGGCCACTGACCCGCCCGCCGCCACCTCTCCCGGTTGAGCAGTCCACGGGTCCTGCCCAGGTGAAATGGCGCGAGCGCAGGGGTGCCTTTGCCGGAAGCCTTTTCGACCTCTTCGGTATCCGCTTGTGGTTTTTTCCGGTTCTGATAATCTGGTCTACGAACTGGTTGCTTGCAGGAGGTTCAGTTATGACAACGATCGGATCCTTCGAGGCGAAGACCCATCTGGCCAAGCTGTTAAAGCGGGTCGCCAAAGGTGAAAAAATCCTGATTACCCGCCGCGGAGAGCCTATCGCCATGCTCGTACCCCCGCTCCGAGAGCCTCGCCGGGACGTGCAGGAGGTACTCGACGAGATGAAGGCCCTGCGCCGCGGGAACAGGTTGGGTGGGATCCGTGTCCGCGAGTTGATCGAGGAGGGTCGGCGGTTCTGACCGTCCCGTCACGGCAGCATGACGCGCCGCAGGAACCGCCCCGTGACGCTGGCCTCACACCGCGCCACCTCCTCCGGCGTCCCGGCCGCGACGAGATACCCCCCGACCGCGCCGCCTTCCGGCCCCAGGTCAATCACCCAGTCCGCCGCCGCGATCACGTCGAGGTTGTGCTCGATCACCACCACGCTGTTGCCCGGCTCCACCAGCCGCCGCAGCACCCGCAGCAGCGTCGCCACATCCGCGAAGTGCAGCCCCGTCGTCGGCTCGTCCAGCAGGAACAGCGTCCGCCCCGTTGCGCTGCGGGCCAGTTCCGCGGCCAGCTTGACGCGCTGCGCCTCACCCCCCGAGAGCGTGTTCGACGGCTGCCCCAACGTCAGATAGCCCAGGCCGACGTCCACCAGCGCCTCCAGCGGCCGCGCCAGCGCCGGGATGTTGGCGAAGAAGTCACGCGCCGCCTCGGCCGACAGCGCCAGCACGTCCGCGACCGACTTGCCGCGGTAGCGCACCTCCAGCGTCGCCCGGTTGAAGCGCTGGCCGCGGCAGACCGGACACGGCACCGTCAGGTCGGGCAGGAAGCCGAGCGCCACCCGTCGCACGCCCTGCCCCTGGCACTCCTCGCAGCGCCCGCCCTTGACGTTGAAGCTGAAGCGGCTGGCCCCGTAGCCGCGCGCCTTCGCCTCGCGCGTCCGCGCGTACAGGCGGCGCACCTCGTCGAAGATGCCCGTGTAGGTCGCGGCGCTGGAGCGCGACGAGCGTCCCAGCGCGGCCTGGTCCACCTCGATGATCTTGTCGATGCAGCCCAGTCCCTCGATGCGGTCGTGCGCCCCCGGTAGAGGCGCCGCCAGCCCCAGGTGGCGCCGCACCGCGTTGCCGAGGGTGTCGCGCGCCAGGCTGCTCTTGCCCGAGCCGCTCACGCCGGTCACGCACACCAGCCGCGCCAGCGGGAACGCCGCGTCGATGCCCTTGAGGTTGTGCAGCCGCGCCTCGTGGATCGTGAGCCACTCGCGCGGCGCTCCCAGGTCCGGCCGCCCCGCCGCGCGGCCGCGGGCCGCCCCGTCGCGCAGGTACGGGGCCGTCACGGATTGCGGGTTTTGCAGCACCTCGGCGACGCTGCCGCTGGCCAGGATGCGGCCGCCATCGCGGCCCGCCCCCGGTCCGATGTCCACCAGGAAGTCCGCGGCGCGGATGACCGCCTCGTCGTGCTCGACGACGATCACCGTGTTGCCGCGCCGCTGCAGGCCGCGCAGCGCCGCCAGCAGGCGGTCGGTGTCGCGCGGGTGCAGGCCGACCGTCGGCTCATCGAGGATGTAGCAGACGCCGAGCAGCCCCGTGCCCAGGTGCGTCGCCAGCCGCGCCCGCTGTGCCTCGCCGCCCGAGAGGGTGGGCGCCGGCCGGTCGAGCGTCAGGTAGCCGAGGCCGACCTCCTGCAGGAAGCGCAGCCGGTGCAGGATCTCGCGGATGACCACCGCCCGCACGTGCCGCGCCGCCGGCAGGCCCTCGTCGCCGTCCGCCTGCCCCGCCGCCAGGTCGCTGAAGAACGCCATCGCGTCGTCCACGGTCAGCGCCGTGACCTCGTGCAGGGCCTTGCCGGCGAAGCGGACGGAACGGGCCTCGCGGTTGAGCCGGGCGCCGCCGCACTCCGGGCAGGGCAGGTAACCCGCGAAGGCTTCCAGCGCCTCGCGGGCCGCGCCGTCCTCCTCCTTGCCGGCCTCGTCCAGCGCGCGCTCCAGCTCGGCAATGATCCCGGTCAACGGCCGCTCGGTCTCCTCGGTCCCGTAAAGCAGCGCCTGCAGGGCCTTTGGGGGCCAGTCCCGCAGCGGCCTGTTTCTGCCCCAGGACTTGCCCTCGAGGTGGGGGAACGCCTTGGCCAGGTCCAGCAGCGTGCGGCCATCGAGGGCCGGCAGCTTGACGGCGCCGCCCGTCTGCTCCTTGAGCCGGGCCAGGGCCTTCGCGGCGGTCAGGCCCCGGTCGGGCAGCACGCGCTCCGGGTCGATCTCCCACACGCGGCCCAGCCCCTCGCAGGCCGGGCAGGCACCGTGCGGGTTGTTGAAGCTGAACGAGCGCGGCTCCAGGTCGCCGTAGGCGGCGCCGCAGTTGGGGCAGGCGTAGCGGGTGCTGTAAACGGTGTCGTGCCAGTCACCATCGTCGGCCTGCGCGACGATCACCGTGCCCTCGCCGTGCTTGACCGCCGCGGCCAGCGATTCGGCCAGGCGCTCGCGGATGCCCTCGCGCACGATCAGGCGGTCCACGACCAGGTCGATGGCGTGCTCCTGACGCGGGTTGAGGCGCGGGTTGTCGCGGACCTCCATCAGCACGCCGTTGACGCGCGCCCGCAGGAACCCCGTTTGCCGGATCTGCTGGAAGACGTCTTTATGCTCACCCTTCCGGCCGCGCACGAGGGGGGCGAGGAGGAAGATCTTGCGGCCCTCCCCGAGGGCGAGCGTCTGCCGCGCGATCTCGGCGAGGGTGTGGCGGCGGATGGGCGTGCCGCACTGGTAGCAGTACGGCGTGCCGGCCCGCGCCCAGAGGAGGCGGAGGTGGTCGTGGATCTCGGTGACCGTGGCGAGCGTACTGCGCGGGCGGGAGGCGCCGGCGTGCTGCGAAACGGACAGGGTCGGCGGCAGGCCCTCGACGATGTCTACGTCGGGCCGCTGGAGCTGCTCGAACAGCGCCCGGGTGTCGCCGCGCAGCGTTTCGAGGTAGCGGCGCTGGCCCTCGGCGAAGAGGGTATCGAAGGCGAGGCTGCTCTTGCCCGACCCGCTCGGCCCGGTCAGCACGGTCAGGCGGTCGCGGGGCAGATCGACGTCCACGTTATGCAGGTTATGCTCACGCGCCCCACGGACGCGAATCCATCCACCGCTGTCTGCCATCGGGTCCCTCTTGACGGGCCGCGAAACGGGGGAAAGAATTCTGTAGCATAATGCGGCCCCGGTCTGTCTGACAAGGGCCGGCCCCTGTCTGGCGTGCAGCCCCGTCACGGAAGTCCCGAAGCGACTGTGAGAATCTGCGACCCGACTGCGCTCTTGCTCCCCTCTCCCCGAAGCGGGGGCGAGGGGGAAAGAAGTACGGAGCGTAAGGGTCGTGTGGGAAAGTCTCAAGAAAGCACGGACGGCGACCCGATGCTTCACGGAAGGCGTGGCAGCTGCGCGGTGCCTTGCCGGGCAATCACCTATCCTTGCAACAGGGGCCGTTCGCCGACGACCCGTCCGGGCGGGGACCGCCCGCGGTGTTGGAGGGGGGCGGTGGCGTGAACCGGGGCAGACCCGGCGCCGCGCCGGGAAGTCCGCCGTCACCCCAGGGTCTCTGGATTCACTCACTTGACGGAACAACCGGAAGCGAGGGCCAACCCGTGCGCGTCGTGCCCTGCATGATCGTCGCGGCCTCTGTGTGTCTGACCCTGGCCGGCTGTTCGCACACGAACCGCCGGCCGGCGGGCGGCGAGGCCCCCTTCACGGGCGCGAACCCGCAGGCGGCGACCAGGGCTGCCGACCCGCCCGACCCGCTGTTCAAGAGCGCCGCCGCCGCGCCCACCCTCGACGGACTCCTCGCCGGCCGCGTCCTCGACCGGGTCAACGGCCAACCCCTCGACGCGAACATCCGCTGGGTCTGCGTCGATGACCCGAAGGAGAAGGAAGAGCCGATCGACGTCGCCACCGACCGCAAGGGCTACTTCATCATCCAGGGCCTGAAGGCCGGCAAGCACTACAAGCTGGTCGCCAAATCGAAGCAGGGCGACCGCGTGCTGGAAGGGGTGGCCTACACGACCGCGCCCAACCCGAACGTCTGGATCAAAATGACGGACGAACCGGTCAGGGCGGCAGGCGACCCGCCGGCCCCGGCCCCTGTCCCGCCGGCGCCGGCAGCCCCCGAACGCAAGCCGCCGGAGGCGAAGAAGTCGGCCGCGGTCGCGCCGGAACGGCCGGCCTCGGCCCAGGTGCCGGTCTGGGAGCCGACCGTCGGCTCCGTGCCGGTGCCGTCGCCGAACCAGGGACGGCCGGGGCTTGGCATCGGCGGGCCGGCGGAGACGCCCGCGGTCAACGTCAACCCGGCGTGGGACCGCCCCGGGGACGTCCCGGCGCCCGACCGGACGAAGATCGCCGAGCAGGACCGCCCGAAGATCCCCCTCATCAAGATCAACCCGAGCGCCCCGCCGCCCCCGGCCGTCGGCTCCCCGGTGCCCTCGTGCGTGCTGCTCGGCAAGCAGCTGCGGGACTTCGCACTGTATGACGTGAACGGCCGGCCGTGGGAGTACCGCGCCCAGAAGCGCGGGAAACTCACGCTCATCGACTTCTGGAGCACGGGCTGCCTGCCGTGCATCCAGGCGTTGCCGCACCTGCGCATGCTGAAGGATCGGTATGGATCGATGGGGCTCGACGTGGTCGGCATTGCCGCGGAGGGCGGCGGAACCTACCAGGAGAAGGCGCAGCGCGTATTGTCCGCGGCCCAGCGGCAACAGATCAACTACCCGCTGCTGCTGGCGAGCGGCAAGCAGTGTCCGGTGCTGACGCAGTTCGGTGTCTCGCTGCTGCCGACGGTGGTGCTGGTGGAGGAGCACGGCTGGATCGTATGGCGGCACGAGGGCCGGCTGGAGCGTCACCACCTCGATGAACTGGAACGGTACATCAAGGTCCGGCTGGGGGTGAACTGAAACCATTGTTTAGCCGCGGTTCGCAGAACCGCGCTCACCGAGCGCGGTTCTGCGAACCGCGGCTAAACGGGACAGTCGCGGGATCGCATCCCTCAACGACTCGGCCCGACGCGCCGCGTGTTGTAGCGCCGCTGGTACTCCTCGTGCAGGGCCGTCCGCGGGTAGTGCTCCCCCGGCCCGTAGGGAAAGCGGCTCATGCCGTGGAACGGCAGCGGCTCGACCGTGTCGCCGGTCGCCACGAACGGCCCGCTCGACTTGCTATAGCCCCACGTCCGCAGCACGAAGCTCCGCGTCCACCCCTCCTTCAGTGGCGGCAGGCCCCTGGCGTCGAAGCGGACCGTCACCTCCTCGCCGGGTCCGAAGATCACGAAGCGGTCGTCGCGCTCCTGCAACAACTCGGTGACGTCGCCGAAGCGCGTCAGGCGCCCCGCCAGGCGCGACACCGGCACCCGCTCGATGCGGTCGTGGTCGTAGATGGCCGGCTGCTTGCCGTCCGGCGAGAACTCCTGTACGCAACCCCGCGCCGCCAGCGCGGCGCCGCGGACCGGCAGGATGGTGACGCGCACCCCCTTGCCCGAGACAGGGCCGGGCCGCACCGACGAGTGTACGCGCTCCAGCAGCGGGGCCACGAACACCTGGTCCCAGAAGACGTGCATGTTCGTCCGCAGCCGCAGCACGCAGCGCGGGCCGCCCAGCTTGCCGGTCACTTCGAGCGTCGTCAGCCGCGGCAGCCCCGCGGGGAAACCGGCGTCGGCGGCAACCGTATGCCACTTGCCGTCCTCGCCCAGGCGCTCCAGCACGGGCGGCAGCATGGCGACACCCGCCTGGTCCGCGGCCCAGATCGATTCGGGATAGGGATAGTCCGTCCAGCCGACGGCGCACAGGACGAGGCGGTCCCGCGGCCCGAACTTCGCCAGGCGGTCGCCGAAGTCCAGCTCGACCCAGTGTTCCTCCGCGAGCCCCAGCCAGGTGCGGCGGGCGAAGCCGTTCACCGTGTCGCGGTCCCGGTGCCGGAGCGCTGCCGTCACGTCGCGACCGCGATGGTCGCGCGCCTGCCGCGGATGGATCTCGTCGCGGAAGACGAGGAGATCCTGACTGGGCGGCGGGTCGGTGAAGCGCTCGTCGGGGTAGACGCGCACGTCGGCGGGGTGGTCCACGACGACGAGGCTCAGGCGGTCGAGGTAGGTGACCTCGTCGCCCGGCTCCGCGACCTTGAGCAGGTAATGGCCGTCGCGCGGCGCGAGCTGGCCGGCCTCGATTTTGAGGGACTCCTCGGGGCGCGGTGGGCGGTGGCCGCCGTCGGGCAGGGCCTCGCCCATCGCGCCGGCGCCGAGGAAGTCGCAAACGAAGTCGAAGCGCCGGCCGTCCCAGGCGAACAGCAGCGGGCAGGAGTCGATCTTGCGGTTGTGTTCCTCGATGCGCGCCACCTGGCCCGCGGGGATGTTGAACTCCGCCTGCCAGCAGTTGTCCGGCCAGCGCAGGCGCACCACCTCGGCCTGCGCGTGGCGGCGCAGCCCCAGGAACAGCGGCTGGAGAGACTGCCCCAGCCCGGCCGAGAGCGTCGTGATCTCGCCGCCCGCCCAGTGGTCGCCGGCGTGAACGCTGACGCGCGTGCCGAAGCCGTCCACGTTGCAGCGGACGTAGTTGCCTTCCGACTCGGCACGGCGGTGGCCGCTCAGGAGCAGTTGCACGCCCTTGTTGCCGTTGCCCTGGTTCGCGTAGAGGGACAGGCCGCCCTTCTCCGACCAGGCGAGCAGGTCCGGCAGGCCGTCGCCATCGAAGTCCGCCGCGACCAGGGCGGCGAGGTCCGCCGGCCAGTCCTTGTCGGAGAGGGCGTTGACGCGGTGCGCCAGGCGGCTGACTTCGTTCTGCAGGATGACCGGCTTGCGCTCCGCGGACAGGCCGACGACGTCGGTGGCGCCGTCGAGGTCGAGGTCGATGGCCTGCGCCTGGAGCAGCGGCGGCGAGTTGGTGGCCCCCTGCGTGAACCACTTGCCAACGTCGTTCTCGCCGCGCTTGGCGCGATTGAGCAGGAGCAGCGGCGGCTTGCCGGGGCCGATGAGCAGCAGGTCGGAGTGGCCGTCGCGGTCCTGGTCGAGGACGAGGCCGCCGTTCCAGGGGGCGCCCTTTGTCGGCGCCGGGGCGAGTGCTGCCGGCAGGGGGACGCGGCGGAAGGCGAGCAGGCGGTCGTTGAGGACGAGAGCCGGCGTGCCCGCCTCGGTCAGGGCGAGCAGGTCGAGGTCGTGGTCGTGATCGACGTCGGACGCGACCATGCCGACCGCCGGCACCTGCGGGCCGAGCAGCGCCGCCATGCTCCCCTTGTGGTCGGCCGGTTGCACGCGGCGGAAGCGCGGCTTCAGGGGCGGCGGGTCGAAGGACGGCGCCCGCGCCGGCGCCTCGCCGACGTTGAGCAGGACGGCGAAGCCCGGCCCCTTGCTGGCCGGCGCTTGCCCGCTGAGCAGCGCCAGTGCCTCATCGACGCTGGATGCGTACTGCGCGACGACGAGGTCGAGGTCGCCGTCCTGGTCCAGGTCGATGAACGTCGCGCCCAGGCACACGCCCGTCAGGTCGCCGAGTCCCGCCCTCGCCGTCACGTCCTCGAACCACCGCAGCCGTCCGGCGAGCGGCAGCCCGAAGCTGCGGAACAGCCACTGCTTGCCGGCGCCGGTGATGCACAGGTCGGGGTAGCCATCGTTATCGAAGTCGCCGACCGTACACCCGAGGCTCGGCCGCGGTTGTGCCAGGCCCACCGCGCGCGTCACGTCGGTGAAAACGCCGTCGCCGTCGTTGCGCAGCAGCAGGTCGCGCACCTGGCCCGCCTCGACCACCGCGCCGAGCATGAAGACGTCCGGCCTGCCGTCGCGGTTGTAGTCGAGCACGACCATCGTGTTGCCGAAGCGCTCGCGGAGCTTGCGGCGCAGGTCGCCGAGCGGCCCGGCGCCGAGGTCGGCGGCCGTGGCCCACCGCGCCCCGCCGGCGAGCTTCACCTGGAACTTGTCGTGCTTGCGGAACACGGGGACCGGCGCCGGCAGGAACGCCGGGGCCAGCTGTGGTCCGCCGAGGACGTCAGCGTAGCGGCCCATTTCGGTGTAGACGATGCGGTAACGGTCGAACCAGACCTTCGTTCGCTCCAGGCCCTGGAACCTTTCGAGGAGGCGGTCGGCCTCCTTGTCGTCGCCGCGGCGGCGGTACGCGAGCTGTAGCTCGTTCAGGGCGCCCGTCAGGTACGGATCGAGTTCCAGGGCTTTCTGGAAGCACGCGAAGCGGCGCTCCGCCTGCGCCTCGTCCTCCAGCATCAGGCCGAGGTTGAACCAGCCGCCCGGGTCGGCGGGGTCGATGCGCGTAACGGCCTCGAAGTGGCTGACCGCGTCGCCTGCCTTCTGGAAGCGGAAGATGATGCCGAGGCAGTAGTGCGCGTGGGGGCTCTGCGGGTCCTCCCTGAGGATGGCCTGGAAGTGGTCGGCCGCGCGCTTGAGGTTGGCGGGCTGACTGGTTTCGTTCATCAGAGCGATGGCGAGGTTGATCTTGCCGGGCATCCAGTCCGGCGCGAGCTTCGCGACCTCCTCGAAGGCGGCGAGCGCCCGCGGGTAGTCGTACTGCTCCATGCGGCCGACGCCGCGGCTGTTGGCCGCGAGCACCGCCACCATGTCCGGAGGGGGCGGCCTGTTCAGCCAGCGCCAGCCGAAATACCCGCCGACGCCGAGGGCGACGAGTACCGCGAGCCAGATCAGCAATCGGCCGCGGGCGGGCGAAGTTTCCGCTGCTGCCATGATGAATCCTCCGCATATCGTGGGCGACTCGCTCCGCGAGTCGCGTCTGCGGTGCTGCCATGATGAATCCTCCGCATATCGTGGGCGACTCGCTCCGCGAGTCGCGTCTGCGGTGGAGGGCTTCACCACTCCTCCCGGAAGCGACTCGCGGAGCGAGTCGCCTACGATAGGACCTTATTCGAGCGGCAGCCGCGCCTTGCCCTCCGCGATCGCCCGCTCGTTCCCCTCGATCGTCAGCGTCCGCTCGGCCTTGCCCAGGCTGCCGGGGTACACCGCCCGCCGATAGCCGGTGTACGCCTCCGTGCGCAGGTGCCCCAGCATGTGGTGCCCGCGCCGCCGTTCGCGCTCCGCTCGCAGCGCCGCCAGGTCGATCGGCCCGATCACGATCTTCTCGCCCGGCCCCGGGTCCGCCTGTGCCAGGATGCGGCCGTCGTAATCCACCACCATGCTGCCGCCCGGCCAGCTGAACGGCGGATAGTGGTCGGCGCTCGCCCCCTGGTTGGCGGCCACCACGTACGCCAGGTTCTCCAGCGCCCGGCAGCGGTTGACCAACGTCCACCAGTCCATCGGCGGCGTCGCGCCCCACGGATCCATGTACGCCGACACGCGCACCAGCACCTCCGCCCCCTTCAGCGCGAGCTGCCGGATGCACTCCGGGAATAGCCAGTCGTAACACGTCGCCGCCCCGAGCCGGCCGATCTCCGTGTCGGCGACGGGGAACAGGTCCTCCGCGTAGCCGGGCAGGTCGTGCGGGCTGGCGTGGACCTCCCACGGGATCCACGGGTGGACCTTGCGGTAGCGCGTCAGCAACCCCTCCGGCCCGATCAGGCACGTCGTGTTGAACACGGCGCCGGGGTAGCGGTCGTCGCGCTCCAAAAAGCTGCCCGTCTGGATGTAGACGCCGTGCGCGCGCGCCTTCAGACGGTAGCGGTCGGTGTGCTCGTTGGGGATCGGCACCGCCAGGCGGTCGAGCAATTCGCCGACCGTCGGGTAGACCGGGGCGGCGTGCGCGAACTCGGGGAAGACGACGAGGCGCACCGTCGCGAACGGGGCGTAGCCAAGGACGGCGCGGTCGATCATGGCCAGCATGTGGTTGACCTGGCGGGCGATGCCGGCGCGGTCGCGCGGGTTGGGCAGGTCGGTCTGGCAGGCGGCGGCGTAGTAACGGAGTTCGGGCGCCATCGGCCCCTCGCATCGGGATACGGTTCTCCTCGCTATACGCTGTCAATGTAAGAGCGGTTCCGACTCTGTCCCGTGCCGGCCCCACCATTTTCTCGCGACTCCGCGCCGGCGAACGGTTGCGTTCCACTCGGCCGCCTGGTAGGATCACTCTATTCCTCCAGGACAAGGCTCGAAACGGCGGCTCCCAATGAGGCCCCGGCTCTGGTCATCTCCAGTGCGTGCAGGGGTGGGGACGGTGATGGCCGTCCTCGCCTGGGGACTGTTCGCGCCCGCGTCGGCCAGGGCGAGCTGCGGCGACTACGTCACCATCCGGCCGCACCACGAATCGAGCCGGCCGGAAGTGCCCTCCAAACCGCAGACCGCCCCGACACCGTGCCACTGTCCGGATCACGCCCCTGATGGGACGCCGCTGCCGCCGTGCCCCGGGCCGGACTGTTCGGCCCCGGCGGCGCCCGCCCCGACGACCACGCTGACGCCGGTGCGTCACCTGGAAGACTGGGCGCTGCCCGCGGCGCCGGGCTCAGGCACCGGGCCGGCGCCGCTCACCTTCCTCTCCTCCGACCAGGCCGAACGGCCACAACACTTCCCGGCCGACATCTTCCACCCCCCGCGGTAGCCCGTGTCCCATTACGGCGCGTAAGGACGGCCGCCGCGTCCGCGGACGTGGCTTGCGATTCCGCCGTTCGTACCCGTGCCGCGCTTCCGGACAAGCCTGTGGGGCAAGTTGGTAACTTGCCTTCGCTGAGGCAAGTTACCAACTTGCCCCACAGACCTGGCCCCAGCTCATACGCCACGGCACCGTTTCGGGACCATCGCCCCTACTCATTCTCTTTCATCGCACTCATGGACACCTCGATTCCCTCTCCCGCCAGCGCCGCGCCGGCGGCGAAGCGGTGGCAGGACCGCAAGGGCCGCCTCTACGAGCCGGCCATCGGCCCGCGCCTGCGCGTCCTGCTGTTCTTCCTCTTCGCGGCCGTCGCCGTCCTCGGCGCCACCGCCGTCTACCTCGTCGCCATCCGCGGCATGGAGGCCGTCAAGGGCCAATCCTACTGGAGCTTCTTCTCGCTCTGCATGTTCGCCGCCCACGAGTGGGTCGGCATGCTCTTTCTCCTGCCCTTCTTCGCCTTCGGCTTCATCCACTTCGCCTCGGCCCGCCACCGCCAGAACCGCGTCGCGGTGCGCCTCGGCCTCCTGCTGTTCGGCAGCGGGACCCTCGTCTGCCTGACCGGCCTCGGCCTGATGCAGCTGCCCGGCCTGCCGCAGCTGCCGAGCGGCACCGTGCGCGCCATCGTCCTGTGGCTGCACGGCGTCCTGCCGGTCGCGGCTGTCTGGCTCTACGTGCTGCACCGCCGCGCCGGCCCCGCCATCAAGTGGAAGTGGGGCTACGCCTGGGGTGGGGCCGTCGCCGCCTTCGTCGGGGCGATGCTGTACATGCACTCGGCCGACCCGCGCAAGTGGTACGCCCAGGGCTCGCCGGAGGGCGAGAAGTATTTCGAGCCGGCGCGCTCGCGGACCGTGGACGCCAACTTCATCCCCGCCCACGTCCTCATGAACGACGAATACTGTCTGAAATGTCACGCGGACATCTACAACAGCCACATCCACTCGGCGCACAAGTTCAGCTCGTTCAACAACCCCGCGTACCTCTTCAGCGTCCGCGAGACGCGGCAACGCATGGGCACGCGCGCCTCGCGCTGGTGCGCCGGCTGCCATGACCTGGTGCCGTTCTTCAGCGGCCAGTTCGACGACCCGAACTTCGACGACGTCAACAATCCGACCGCGAAGGCGGGCATCACCTGCACCTCTTGCCACGCGATCACCAACGTCAACAGCCGCAGCGGCAACGGCGACTACACCATCGAGGAGCCGATCCACTACCCGTTCACGTTCAGCGACAACCCCCTGTTGCAGTGGCTCAACGAGCAGATGGTCAAGGCCAAGCCGGAGTTCCACAAGAAGACGTTCCTCAAGCCGTTCCACCGCACCGCGGAATTCTGCTCGACCTGCCACAAGGTGGGCGTGCCGCAGGAGGTCAACCACTACAAGGAGTTCCTGCGCGGCCAGGACCACCTCGACTCGTACCACCTCAGCGGCGTCTCCGGCCACGGCGCCCGCAGCTTCTACTACCCGCCGGTGGCGAAGACGAATTGCGCCCAGTGCCACATGCCGCTCAAGGAGAGCGACGACTTCGGCGCCCGCGACTTCGACGGCAGCGGCAAGCGCAAGGTCCACAGCCACCTCTTCCCGAGCGCCAACACCGGCGTGCCGGCCCTGCTCAAGTACAGGGGCCACGAGGACGTCATCGAGGCCCACGCGAAGGTCCTCAAGAGCGGCTTCGACGGCAAATCGCCGCCGCTGCGCATCGACCTGTTCGGCCTGAAGCAGCTCACCATCGACCGGGCGCGCGGCGGCGCCCTGCTCGCCGGGCTATCGGCGGCCAGTCCGACGGGACTGCTGGCGGCCCCACCGCTGCTGGAGTTGATGACCGACCGCGGCGTCACCGCGCCGCTGCTGGACGACCAGGCGCTGCGGCCGCACCTGCCGAAGCTGCAGCCCGGCGGCACCTACCTCATCGAGGTCGTGGTGCGGACGCTGAACATGGGACACCCCTTCACGCAGGGCACCGCCGACTCGAACGAGATCTGGGTCGATTTTCAGGCGAAGGCGGTGGGCAACGGCGGCGTACGCCTCCTCGCACGCAACGGCGGCATGGACGGCGGCGAGGACCAGGGCCGCGTGGACGAGAACGCCCACTTCATCAACGTGCTGATGCTCGACCGCCACGGTAACCGCATCGACCGCCGTAACCCGCAGGACATCTTCACACCGCTCTACAACCACCAGATCCCGCCGGGGGCCGGCCAGGTCCTCCACTATCGGCTGCACGTGCCGCGCGACCTGAAGCCGGGCGAGGCGGTCGAGGTGTCGGCGCGGGTGCGCTTCCGCAAGTTCGATCACCGTTACATGGAGATCATCCACGGCGCGGGCAAGGTGCCGCCGCTGCCCATCGTGGACCTGTGTACCGACCGCGTCGTCCTGCCGGTGGCAGGCGTCGCTGAGAAGGTCGTGGCCCAGGAATCGCCAATCAAGCCGGCGTGGCAGCGCTGGAACGATTACGGCATCGGCTGTTTCCTGGAGGGCGGCCCCAGCGGCAAGGGCGGCGAGTTGGCCCAGGCCGAGCGGGCGTTCGCGCGACTGCTCGCCCCCGAGTTCGCGAAGGAGAAGGCTGCCCACGGCCACGGCCACCTGAACCTCGCCCGCGTCCACCTGGCCTACGGCGGCGTGGAGCGACTGGAGAAGGCCCGCCAGTCGCTGGCGGAGGCACGCAAGTGCGACCCGCCGGCGCCGTGGTGGACCGTCGCCTATTTCACCGCCCAGGTCAACCTGCAGAACGCCAACCTCGAAGAGGCCATCGCCAGCTTCGAGACGATCCTCGACCCGAAGAATCGCGACCCGAAGCGCAAGTTCGACTTCACGCAAGACTGGGTCGTCATCAACGAGCTGGGCATGGCCCATTTCGAGTTGGGCAAGTCGTACTTCTGGGGGGCGGGCGCGGCGAACGACGCGGACGCCGAGAAGCATCTGCGCAAGGCGGTGGCGCGCTTCGAGGACACGCTGAAGCTCGACCCGGACAACATCGAGGCCCACGAGTTCCTCAGCAAGTGTTACGTCCGCCTCGGCGGTGCGGGCGGGCCGCCCGCTGCCGTACCGGGGGAGTCCCGCACCTTCGAGGCGCGGCTACTGCGGCTCGTGAAGGAATTCGCTGACCCGGCGAGGCCCGCGGGGGAGCGCGGCGCGGCGGCGGTCGAACTCACCCCGCTGCTGGCGAGCAGCGAAGCGCCCGGGGCGGACGGGGCGCGTCTGGCAGTCCTGGTGCAGGCGCGCCGGCAGTGCGAGGCCGTCGCGGCGGCGACCCCGGACCGTTGGCTGCGCCTGGCGGCGACGCCGGTGCTGCGCGGCCTGGACCGCCGCATCCTCGCGACCCTGCCGGAAGTGGCGCGCCGGCTGGCGGACGCCAAACTGGAACGGGTGCGCCGCCTGGAGGCCGCGACGGAACTCGTGGAAGGACTGGCGCAGCTTGAGGTGCGCTCGCCGCGGGCCGACGTGGCGCCGGCGTTCGTGGCCGCGGCGGGTTTCCCGAGCCCTGGGCTGCCCGTCAACCTGGCACTGTCCACGCTGGCGAACGGCGGCTATCTGGAAGGGCCGCTGGCCCAGCCGCGGCTGCTGACGCTGCACGCCCTGCGGCGCCAGGCCCGGCCACTGTTCACGGAGGGCGCCGACCCCGAGCTGCAGGCCGCGGCGGCGCGGGTGCTGGCTCGCGTCCACCTGCTGATGCACGGCATCTTCAAGCCGGACGAGAACGCGACGGGACACGCCGTCCGCGTCTACCGCCAGCGCCACCCGGCCGCCGCACGCGCCTCGCAGGCGATCGTCATCTACCCGACCGAGCCGAGCGCGGCTCGGTGACGCCAGACAAGGGCCATCGGCTTTGGAGTGCGGCGCTCGGCGCCGCTTTCCCTCTTTCTTTTCCGGCGTGCCAGGCCTGAAAGAGAAAAAGAAAGAGCAAAGCGGCGCCGAGCGCCGCACTCCAAAGACCCCCAACCTACTTGATCCTATTGACCGATTGTGGAGTGCATAGAGATGAATCGAACGAACTTCCCCGCCTGTTCCTGGCTGGCGCGTCTCACCGCGCCGGCCGGAGTGGCCCTCGCGCTGGGCCTCGCCGTCCTGCTCAGCGGCTGCACCAAGGGACAGGACGAGGGCAAGGGCGACGTCGAGGTCCGCGGCGCCAGCGAACGCCGGGCCAGCGACGTCCCGCTCCCGAAAGTCCATTTCAAGGACGTCACGGCCCAGGCCGGCATCCGCTTCCGTCACACCAACGGCGCCTTCGGCAAGAAGCTGCTGCCCGAGACGATGGGCTCGGGCGTCGCCTTCCTCGACTTCGACAAAGACGGCAAGCCGGACCTGCTGTTCGTCAACTCGCGCAACTGGCCGGGCCACGCGGACAAGAACAATCCCACCCCGACCCTCGCGCTCTACCGCAACCTGGGCAACGGCAAGTTCGAGGACGTGACCGCGGCGTCCGGCCTGGGCGTCACCCTGTACGGCATGGGCGTGACCGTCGGCGACTTCGACAACGACGGCTGGCCCGACCTCTACGTCACCGCGCTGGGCGGAGGCCGGCTGTTCCGCAACGTCCCCGCCGATCCCGCCGACCCGAAGAAGGGCCGCAAGTTCGTGGACGTCACCGCGGGCGCGGGCGACCTGGCCCGCTCCGACTGGCCGACCGGCGGCGACTTCCTGGCCGGCGAGCAGCCGATCGCCTGGCCGACCTCGTGCGCCTTCCTCGACTACGACAACGACGGCAAACTCGACCTGTTCGTCTGCCATTACGTCGCCTGGTCGCCGCGCCTCGACCTGGTGCAGGGCTTCACGCTAACGGGGGAGGACCGGGCGTACGGGCCGCCGAAGGCGTTCAAGGGCACGCACTGCGCCCTGTACCGCAACCTGGGCAACGGCAAGTTCGAGGACGTCAGCGCCAGGGCCGGCATCCACGTGACGGGCGAGCGCGGCGAGGCGGTCGGCAAGAGCCTCGGCGTCGCGGTGTGCGACGTGGACGGCGACGGCTGGCCGGACATCGTCGTGGCCAACGACACGGTCCGCAACTTCTTCTTCCACAACCGGGGCGACGGCACCTTCGAGGAGCGCGGCCAGAAGGCGGGCGTCGCCTACGCGGACGGCAATGCCCGCGGCGCCATGGGCATCGACTGGGGAGAGTACCGCCCCGGCCGTCGGGGCATCGTCATCGGCAACTTCGCCAACGAGCCGAACACCCTCTTCCGCCTCGACCAGTCCGTCGGCCTGCTGTTCTCCGACGTGGCCCTGAGCGAGGGCCTGGCCGGCCCGAGCCGTATCGTGCTCAAGTTCGGCCTGTTCTTCTTCGATTTCGACCTCGACGGCCTGCTCGACCTGCTGACGTGCAACGGCCACCTGGAGCCGAACATCCACACGGTGCAGGCGGGGCAGACCTACCGCCAGCCGGCGCAGCTCTACTGGAACACGGGCGGCAAGCGGACGTTCGAGCCGATGACGGCGAAGGAGACGGGGCCGGACCTGTTCGCGCCGATCGTGGGCCGCGGCTGCGCCTACGCCGACATCGACGGCGACGGCTACCTCGACGTGGTGCTGACGGACAACGGCGGCGCGGCGCGGCTGCTGCGGAACGAGGGCGGCACGGGCAACCACTGGCTGCGGTTGACGCTGGAGGGCGACGGCAAGCGCAGCAACCGCAGCGCCATTGGGGCGCGGGTGCGGGTGACGGCAGGCGGCAAGGTGCTGGAGCGCGAGGTGACGAGCGCCCGCGGCTACCTGAGCCAGAGCGAGCTGACGCTGACGTTCGGCCTCGGCAAGGCGGCGCGCGTGGATCGCGTCGAGATCGTCTGGCCGGGGCGCGACCGCAACGCGCAGGTGGTGACGGGCCTGACGGTGGACCGCGAACACCACGTCCGGCAGTCGCCGTGAGCAGTTCGTAGCCGACTCGCTCCGCGAGTCGGGGGATTGGTGCCCCCGACTCGCGGAGCGAGTCGGCCACGAACAAACACCCGACTCGCGGAGCGAGTCGGCTACGAACCGCTACCCGCCGCTGCCAAACCCTTAATACCGCCACTCCAGGCCAACGCTCACGCCCTGCGCCCAGAAATCCGAACTGCGGAACGGCACGATCGGCCTCTGTCCGTTCGCGACCGGCGGGGTGCCCGGCGCGAAGAACGGCACCTGCGACACGTCGATGGTCCGGTCGATCTGGTCGCCGGGCCGCACCACGTTGCTCAGGTACAGGAAGTCGTACGCCACGAACACGCGCAGGTTGTCCGTGACCTGGTAGCCCACCTTAAGCATCACCTCCGGGGCGACGGCGAACTCGTTCCGTGTGAAGTGCCCGGAGTTGCTGCCGACCGCGAGCAGGCCCGCGCCGAACCGCGTCACCGCCCCGTTGGCCGCGGCCGTGATCGTCGTGCTGCCGTGGATGTCGATCGACTCACTCACCACGCCCAGCGCCACCTTCACCGTGCCGCCGACGTACAGCTTCCGCCAGCGGTACTCGCCCGCGACGCCGACCTGGCCGCCGTTGAACTCGTTGCGTGTGTCGAAGCGGTCCACCACCATTACACGGTCGCCCTTCAGGATCGGCGTACCCGGCACGTTCGACAGCAGCACCAGGTCCTCGCTGATGTGGACCCCCTCGCTCAGGCTGAGGTGGCGGTAGCCGCCCAGCAGATCCACGTAATAGCAGTCGCCACAGCACAGCCGCCGCCGGGCGTTCACCTCGGCGCCCCAGAACTGCGTGGGCACATCGACGCGGATGCTGCCGGTCGATCTGATCGCCACGTTCCCCGGCATGACGGGGCTGGTGATGGGGCTGGCAGTCAGCTCACGGTCCTCCACGCCGCCCATGTTCTGGTTCACGATCGGCCGGCCCAGGACGGGGAACATCGTGCTATTCGCCGCGAAGTTCCGCGTGTTCTGGCTGAGGAAGAAGCCGCTGCTCTCGACCGCCCAGCACGGGCACTGCGCGAACCAGTAGCCCAGGGTGAAGCGCGCGCCGGGCTGGAGCTGCTGCGACAGCGTGTTGCCGCCGAACAGCACCGTCGTGTTCGGCCCGAGCACGCCTTGCTGCTCCACCGGGACCGTGCCCGGGCTCGTGGTCACCAGTGGCGGCAGGGCCTGCCCCTTCGTCCACCAGTTGAGGTACTCCACCGAGCCGTAGAACACGCCCCGGTTCGCCCAGAAGCCGTCGACCGTCTCCTCCGTGGTCGCGGTCAGCACTTCCCCTGGCGGCGGCTCGCCGATCAGCACGTCCGGGGCCGCCGGCTGGTTGGTGAAGGCAGTCCGCTTCACTGGCCCGCCAGCCTCGGTGGCGAACCCCGAGCTGCCGTCCTGCTTCGTCTGCCCCGTGCGCGGCGCGTCCGCACCGGCGGCCTTCGGCAGAGCTTCCGGATCGACGGGGCGCAGGCGAAGCGGCTGGCCCTCGCCCTGCTTCGCCTGGGCGGGTTCGGTTGCGGCGGCCTTGCCCTTCACCGGCTCGGCCTCGACCGGCTTCGGCGCCAGGTCGGCGGGCAGGGGCAGGGGGTCGTCCGTCTTGGCGCGGACGCCGAACAGGGCAGGGGGGTCGGCGGCGGGGCGGAACGAGGCGGGCTGGACCAGGGCGGCCGCCGGGAACAGTGGCTGGGGCCGGCCGAGGGAGATGCCGCGGGGGCGGTCGAGTGGGGCAACTTCGGTCCGCTCCAGGGCCAGCGGTCGCGGTGCCGCCGCCCGCCACGCCGGCTGCTGCCCGGAAGCGCCGGCGGACCAACCGAACGACAGACACAACGCACTCACCCACAACCGTTTCACGGGGGTCGCCCTCCCTGGGGTAGGTAGGCCGGGGACTGTTTGGGACCTTGGGCGCGCGGACCGGCCCCGGACATAGTTCGCTATGCGGTCGGAAGGGGAACAAGGAGCTGCTGAACGCACTGGCCGCACAAATCGTCCCTATCCCTTTCGGCAGCGGAGAACGCGGGAGCGGAGCGGTTCGGGCAACGGGGAGCATTCGCACAAGTGCGCGGCTTGATACAAACGGCACGACGCATTCAACTGTCACAGTCCCGCGCCGGGTGGCAGCGGTCGTTCCGGCCACAACGACCGGGGCCGGCCGGCATGGGGCGGTACGGCCCGCAGGGTTCCCCCGCTTCGCCCACTCCACCCAACCCGCACGAGTTGCGCCGACGGCAAGGAAGGTACGAATTGACCTTTGCGCCGAGAGGGGACCTCGCTACTATTCCGCCGCCTTGACGCCCACTCCTGATCCGGCTTTCGGGTGAGGAGGAGGCCCAATGCGGAGGAACAGAGACATGAAGAACGGAATCGTGAGGGCCAGGCACCCTCACCCCTGGCCGCTGCTGGCCGCCCTCGGGGTGCTCTCCTGGGGCGCCGCCGTGCATGCGGAGCCGCTCGTGACTCAGTTCGGGGACGGCCCCGCGGGCTGCACGGCGGTGACGCCGGCAAGAGACGGGCACGTCACCGGCTTCGCCGCGCCTGCCCCTGCCTCCCTGGCAAGCCTGCGCCGGATGCGGCCCGCCCGCGGCAATCGCACCGGGCGGCACGACGGCCCCGGTCCGGCGGAAACGCTCCGGCGGCAATATGCGGTACAGGTGACCGTGGCGTTCCTGGGCCACTACAAGATGGCCGCGTTCGTGCCGCCGCCGCCGCCCCCGCCCCCCCCGCCGCCCGAGATGATCTCGGGGGACCTGCCGGAGTTCCAGATGCCCCCGATGAACCTGACGCCGCCGCCGCAGTATTACTCTTACCCGCCCTACACTCCGCCCTCCAGCCCGCCGCCGGCACCCGAGCCGGGCACGCTGATCACGGCGCTGCTCGGGGCGGGACTGGCGGGCCTGGCCGGCTGGAGAAGGCGGCGCAAGGCCCGCAAGGAGGCCGAGGCGCCGCTACCGTGACTCCGGCAGGGTCGCGGGTATCGGCAGCCCGCTCGCCCAGTAAATCCCGTTGGCGAGGAGGCGGCGGAACGCCGGGATGCGGAAGTCGTCCGGGTGGCCGAGGGACGTGTAGAACACGCGGCCGCCGCCGGTGTGCGTGTTGGTCCACGCGACCGGCTCGGGCATCGGCCGCCCCTCGATCCGGCCCGTCATGAGCGGCATCGCCTTCTTCCCCAGCGGCGACACCTTGTACAGCCACGAGCGGACGGCGAACTCCTCCTTCGGCACGCCCGTGAGGATCGGGTGCCCGGCCGCCGCGGGCAGCACGCGAACGAGTGTGGGCGGCGCCTTGGGGCCGTGGTTGCTGTGGTGGCCGGTGTAATGGCCGCCGATCACGTCGGGGTCGAACGACGGCCAGTCGGCGTGGCCCGGAGGCGGCTTCTTGCCCCCGGCCAGCACGAACGCATGGCTGGCGGTGCGGATGCCGACGACCGGCTTGCCGTCCGCGACGAACTTGCGGATCACATCCATCTGCGCCTTGAGCGGCGGACGCCGCCGCACGCTGAACAGGGCCACGTCCGCGGTTTTCAACACCTCGATGCCGCGCAGGTTGTTCGGCTCCTTCGGGTCGCCGAGGACGAGGCTGACCTTGAAGTCCCTGGCGAGGTGTTTGCCGGCGAACTCGGGCAGCGTCTGGTGCGTGCGGTACTCGTCTTCCGAAATCACCATTACGAGACGCGGTTTGTGTCCTTTGCCCTTCTCCTGGCGTTCCGCCGCCCCGCCGACCCACCCCAGCCCCGCGGTCACCACCAGCAGCGCCGCGACCCCCGCTGTTCTGCACATCGCCGTGCCCTCACGCGCTCCCCGGCCGGCGAATTGACTTCCGGCCGAAAAACGGAACAATGACCCTGGCCGGTTCCCACGCAAACAGGCGAACGGCCGGCGTAA
>JBBRPS010000021.1:0-30001 GCA_038227745.1 Gemmatales bacterium
AGAGCCGCACTCCAAAGCGCACCGCTATACCCGACCGCACACTGCTCTAGCCATGACCGCTGCATTCAGGACACTCGGGATCGACGAATACCCGATGGGCGCCTACCTCCATCGTCTCGACCTCCAGCACGTGCAGCCGGTACAGGGCCGCGGGCGGCTCGCGGCGGTAGGCGAGCGACGCCTTCCACAGCACGAGCGCCTCCAGCACCGCAACGCACTCCGCGGGGAACGGGGCCGGCTCGATGGGCTTTCCCTGCCGGGCGTGCTCGGTCAATTCGCGGTAGATCTCGGGGGCGGGCGACAGGCGCTCGAAGTGGCCGAGCAAACACGCCAGGCACGGGCCGGCATCCGGCAGGAACAGCGGGCCGACGTAGCCGCGAGTCATCGGCCCGGAAGTCGCCCACAGCCACGGCGCCGCCTCGTCCCGGCAGCGGCGGTTGAAGCGCAGCGCCGCGTCGTAGTCCAGGCGGTCCTGGCACAGCACCCGCAGCTCGCGCGGCCCCGCGCCCGCCGCGGCCTTCTCCAGCCGCTCCCGCAATGCCCCCGCGCCCTCGACCGTCAGCCGGAAGTCGGCGGCGGGGTGGGCGGCCGCCGCCGGCCCGTCCACCAGCACGCGCTCGCCATAGAGCCGTGCCGCCAGCTGCAGCGCCACGCCGCGTTCCCCCTCAGCTAGGCGCCCCACCGCCTCGGCGAGCGTATCGCGGCCCTGCAGCCCTGCCAGAAAGTCCGGCAGCCAGCGCTCCAGGCCGGGCGCGGTCAGCGTGTAGCGGAAGTCCTCGCCCGCCACGAGGCGCACCGTGTCGGGGCCGGTGAGGATGGTGCAGGGCAGCGCCAGCCGCGGCCGCCGCGCGGACGGGTCCCTGCTCATGACCCCTTCAGCCGCTCGACCACGGCCCCCATCACGCCGGGTTGCCGGCTCAGCAGCACGTTGCGGACGAGGAAGTTCGGGTAGCCCTTGATCTCCACTTCCAGGGAGTAGACGAGGAGCGTCTTGCCCGGGCCTTTCGGCGTGAGCGTCCAGCTGCCGCGGTTGAGGCGGACGTCGCCGGCGGTGTCGTTCCACGAGGCGACGCGCTGCTCCGGCGTCACCTTGTGGTTGATGTGGATGTTGAACGGCCAGTCGCCCAGCACGGAGTGGGCGACGCCGCTCAGGTGGTAACCGCCGACGTCTACCCGCAGCACTTTCACCGGGACCGTGGCCAGCGTCGGGAAGATCTCGCCGTAGTGGTCGTAGTCGGTGACCACCTTCCACACCCGGTCGATGGGGTGGTCGAGGAGGACGGCGCAGCGCACCGGCGTGTGGCCGTCCGGCGTGCGGTAGAGGTGGCAGACGACGCCGTCCGCCGACGAGGTGGGGTCTTTCGGGGTGGTGTCGGCCCAGGTGCCGCGGACGTAGGCGCCCAGGAGCAGCAGGCCGAAGATGCCCACGACGATCAGCGGGATCAGCACGCGCTTGCGGAGGCGCCGCGGCGGCGTGGCGGCGGGCGCCGGTTGGGGGGCGGGCGCCGGCTGGTCCGCGGGTGAAGGAGTCGGGGGCGTGGGATCCATCGGCCTTGTCCTTGCTGGGGGAGGAGCCTTGTCGGGCACTGGGGGCTGCCTAGCGCCAGAACGGGATGCAGATCAAAAACATGGCCCCGAGGCCGACGCCAGTCCCGATGAGCGTGCCGAAGGTGATCTTGGCCACGGTCCAGATGCGGGCGGCGGCGTTGGGGCGATCGGTCAGGCCCGCGACGATCATGGCGATCACCGAGGCGACGAGCTGCACCGCCGGCAGGAAGATGGCGAGGATCAGGATGGCTCCGCCGAGGCCCGCCATCTGGTCCCGGTTGAAGTTCTCCAGGCTGAAGCCCAGGAAGCTGAAGACGAAGACGAGGCTGGCGAGCAGCGCCAGGATGATCCAGTACAGCGCCGAGGCGGAGAGGGCGGAACTCGGGCGGAGCCGGGGCGGCAGGACGAACGGGTCACCGCCGCCCTCCGGCAGGTACTCGTACGGGCTGGGCCGCCGCGCCGTCACGCTGGACGTGACGGAGCCGATAACGGCCCCGACCAGTCCGCCGATGCTGTGCAGGCAGCAACAACAGCAGCAGCAACAGCCGCACGGCAGGGTGACGGTCTGCCGGCGCCGCCTCTCCGGCGGGTGCGCCTGCACGTCGATAGGCGAATGATCCACGACGAATCTCCGGAATGAGGATGCGAAGGGGTGGCCCCCGCACGCCCGCATATCGTACTGGCCCCCCACCGTCCGGGCAAGGACCGATCGGCGCGAACGGGGCCGGCCCTACCAGCCCGCGGGCGTGAGTCCCTGGAACACCCCCGGTGAACCGCCGTTGCGGGCCGCCCATAACACGAGCATCGCACCGACTTGTTGGTCGGCTCTCCCTCCGGGGTCGTCACGAACGCAAAGTACGCCTGCCCGTGTTTCTCGAACCGCTTGGCCCTATTCCGGCGGTGCGGGCGGTGACGCGCCAGTCGATGCTGCGCACCGCGCGGAAAAGGGGACGCGACTCGAATCAGATGAATCAATCAATCGGGGTGATTCCGGGCGCGTCCCCCGTCCCCCTCTTCTCCCCTCGTTGTCCCCTCGTCCCCCTCGGGGGTGAACTGCCAGTGGTCTGGAAGAAGCCTCGCAGATCAGGGAGGCGAAGGCCTTTCTCACTGGCCGCGTCGCAAAGCTCACGAAAAGCACTCACAGCGAGACTGTCTTCCTTCTTGACGTACCCCCGCAGGAAATAGAGAGCGCTGCCGACGGCAAACGCCTGCGACTCCAGATGTTCCCGGAGTATCGCAAGAACTCTGCCGATGCCAAGTCGCGGCACCACGGCCCTTAGCCACAGGTCGATCATGCTCAGATCCTTCACACGGGTGAGGCCGTGCTCCAGCAGCCGTTGGAGCTGTTCACGCTCTTGCAGGGAGGCATTCGCCAGTCTCAGCGCGACGAGCAAATCGACATCAACCATTTCAAGGACGAACGCAAAGCGTTCGTCGTCGGGGAGCATGCGCAGGTGCCTGGCCAATTCCCGTTCGGTCGCAGTGTCTGGAACCTTATCCGCGTAGTCGGCGGCGTGCATTGTCACTGCGCCTCTTGTCAGAAGGGCCTGCTAGACCCCGGTCCGTTGTCTACCAAGACAGCGTCCTCGCCGCGTTCTTAGGCGGCTTGCGTCGCCCCGAAGTCCGTCAGGATCTGCTGCAGCACGCCCGCCGCCGTCTTGCCGTCGGCCAGCGCCTCGTAGTTCAACCGAATCCGGTGCAGGATCACGTCCTCGGCCAGCGCGAACAGGTCGTCGGGGATGACGTAAGCGCGGCCCTGCACCAGCGCCCGCCCCGCCTTGATCAGCGCGATGCCCGCCCGCGGACTCGCCCCCAGCTCGATGTCCTTGTGCCGCCGCGTCCGCCCCACCACCTCGACGACGTGCTCCAGGAAAATGTCGCTGACGTGGACGCGCTGCACCGCCTCCATCGCCGCCACCAGCTGCTCCGTCGAGCCGACCGGGCCGTCCTCCAGCACGTCGAACTCGGTGCGGGCGATGGCCCCGCGATCCTCGCGGCGCACGCCCAGCCCCATGTTCCGCCGCAGCACCTCGCGCTCCTCGGCGGTCGTCGGGTAGTCGAGGCGGTGGCACAGCATGAAGCGGTCGAGCTGCGCCTCGGGCAGCTCGAACACGCCGCTCTGCTCGATGGGGTTCTGCGTCGCGATCACCAGGAACGGCGCCGGCAGGCGGTAGGTCTCCTTGCCGATCGTCACCTTGCGCTCCTGCATCGCCTCCAGCAGGGCGCTCTGCACCTTCGGGGCGGCGCGGTTGATCTCGTCGGCGAGGAGCAGGTTCGTGAAGACCGGGCCTTTCAGAGTGCGGAACTCGCTGGTGCGCGGGTCGAGCACCTCCGAGCCGAGGATGTCGGAGGGCAGCAGGTCGATGGTGAACTGGATGCGCGCGAACGCCAGGTCGATCGTCTTCGAGAGGGCGGCGACGAGGAGCGTCTTTGCCAGGCCGGGCACGCCCTGCAGCAGCAGGTGGCCGCCGGTGAACAGCGCGATCAGCAGTCGCTCGACGACGACATCCTGGCCGACGACCACCTCGGCGATGCGCTGGCGCACGTCGCGGATGAAGCGGACCGTCGCGTCCACGCCGGCGTCCGGGGGTTGTTCTGGTGCGGGGATCGTCATGGGGGCCTCGCGAGTGGGGACGGGACGCCCGAGACCGTAGGAGAAGCTGGTAGCCTCTCCCACGGCGCTCAGGTCCAAGGTCAGCGGTTGGACTGTTTCTTCCACCAGTCCTGCCAGAAGCGGATGATCTGCGCGCGCTCGGTCGCGGTCGCCTCGGGCCGCGGGCCGATGTCCTGCCCCACCAGTTGCTCCAGCGCCTTGCGCGCGTTGTAGACGATGACCGGGTCGCGGTCGTCCAGGCGCGGGATCAGATCGGGGATGACCGACTTCACCCGCTTCTGCTTGCAGGCCAGGACGGCGGCGTAGCGCATCTCGCGGTCCTTGTCCCTCAGCTTGCCGCGAAATTCCTCCAGCGGCAGCATGGTCAGCCGCTCCGTCAGCACTTCCCGGGCCAGCTTCTGGACGTTCGTGGGCAGGTCCGGTAGTGCCTTCGCCAGGGCCAGGCTGAACACCGTCCCCTTGCCCTCCCGATAGCCTTCGAGGAGTTCCCTCATCGCCTCCGGCCGTGCCTCCGTGAGGGCCGTCTTCAGCCGCTGCACTTCGGTGTCGGGGGCGTAGGACGTGTCGAGCCGAGACAGGGCCGCGTTCGCCGCCGCCTTGACGCCTGGGTCCACGTCGTTGAGGCACGCCTTCACGTCCTCGATCATCGTGGGCAATTCCTTAGCCGCGCACGCCAGCACGGCTGCCCGCCGCACCTCCGGCTCCTGGTGCAGCAACCCCTGGCGCAGTTCCTTGAGCGGCACCCAGATCATGCGCTCAAGCAGCACCTCACGCGCTTTCTCCTGGATACCCGTGCTCAGCTCGGGGATCGACTGCGCCAGCGCGGTGTCGTAGACTCCCCCTTCGCGTTCCCGGAACGCCTCCAGCAGGGCCACCTGCTTCTTGGGCGCCGCGTCCACGATGGCGGTGCGCAGCTGCAGCACCTCTTCGCGCGGCGTGATCGGCTTCGCCAGCGGCACGCCGGTGATCGGGTCGTACAGGCGCCTCCAGTCCTGCACCAGCGGGCCGGGGTTCTTGTGCGTCAACTCGCGCAAGGCGAACATCAGCGCCTCCTTGCGCGGCGAGATCGGGTTGAGCAGCTTTGCCCCCTTGTGCCAGATCGCGACCTCCTGCGGCGTCAGGCGCCGCAGCCGCACCATGTAATCGAAGCGCTGGTGGTTCGGCCACGTCCGCGGCTGCAGGACCGGCTGGTGGACGGAGAAGTCCTGTTTGAGATAGGTAATGTCGGCCCGCACGAAGATGCCGCGGTCGCCCTCGTAATACTTCGGCGTGGTCACCGGGGCCGGCAGCTCCTCACCGGGGATCGGCACCCGGCCGCGGACCAGGTCGCCGCGCTTGAAGGACGGGGCGTGGCACATGATGCAGTTGCCCAGGTGGTTGATCCGTACCAGCTCCCGCACGAAGGCCACCCGGGGGTTCTTCACGTTGGGGCAGAAGGGCCGGCTGATGTCCTTGGCGTCGAGCATATGGACGAGCTTCGAGGTGCAGTCGCTCATCTTGAGGGCGACGACGGCCTCGGCGGCGTGCTCGGCCACGGCGGGCCACGGGTACTGGAAGCCCGACAGCAGCACCATCTCGTACTCCTCGCGGGGCCGTTCCTTCAGGGCGTTGAGGGCGGCCTCGCGGACGTCGGCGTCGAGGTCAACGAGCGCCCGCCGGGCGAGGGCGTCGCTCGCCTCGCGACCCTTGATCCGCGAGAGGATCTCGACCAGGACCATGCGCACGTCGCGGTTCTCGGCCATGAGGAGTTGCAGCAGCGTGGGAATGCTCTCGGGCCGCAGCCAGGTGCTGCGCTGCGCGTCGCCGATCAGCCGTGCTCGCAGCTTTTCGGGGTCGGGGCGCGTGTCGGCCACGGTGCCGCTGGACGCGCCCGGGATGCAGGCCTCCAGGTGGCGGCGCAGCTGGCCCGAGAGGGCCTGCAGCGTCTCGGCCGGCTCCTTGCCCAGGCGGCACGCCAGGCCCATGTTCACCTGCAGGCCGGCCAGGTCGGCGCGTCGCAGCATGATTTGCGGCGCCAGGTCGAGCGCCTGGATGTCGGGGTTGGCGCGGGCCAGTTGCAGGAGGTCGCGCGACGTCAGGGGGGCGTGCGGCGCGTCGAGGGCGATTTCGCGGACCAGCATGAGTTGCTGGCGCAGCTCTTCGGCGGTCCAGGAGGAGCGCCGCTTGAGCGTCACCTTCGCCGGCGCCTCCGGCTGCTTCTCCGGCGCGGCCTCCGGTTTTTTCTCTTCCGGCTGAGGTTTCACAGCGGGCGGCGGCTCGTCGGGCACCTTCTTCCGCGGCCTCTCGACGTCGGGAGGCGGCACCGGCTTGACCTCGGCGTCGGGCGGTCCCTTCCCGACCTTAGGGGCGGGGATCTCGTTGTCCTTTTCCGGCGCGGCGCCGGGGCCAGGGGCGGGGACTTCGGGCCGCGCGTCCACCGGCTGGGGCACCGCTTTCGGCTGGCCTGCCGTCTCTTTCTGGGCCACGGTGGGCGGCCGCGTGCCGGCCTTGTCGCCCCCAAGGTTCACGAGCGCGTAGATCACCACGCCGGTGGTGCCGAGCAGCGCCAGGAGAACCACAATCCCAAGAGACGCCTGGAAGGCGCGGCCGCTTGACGGTGCAGCCGCCTCGGAGTCGAAGGGCGCTTCGGACCAGGCCGGGGGGGGTACGGGACTCGCAGGCGGAGGCACGGCCGACACGGATTCGGCCGGCGGTGATCCGGTCCACCAGGCCGCCGCGGGCACGGGGCTCGGGGCAGGAGGTGCGGCAGGTGCGGGGGGAAACGCAGGCGCGGGCGGCACCACGCCCATGACGCCGTCGTCCGGAATCTCGAACGGGACCACGAACTCGTCGGCTGTATTGAGGGAGGTGGGGGTGGCGAGGTCCGGCGACGCCGGGACGGTCTGGGTGGTGCCACAGATCGGGCACGGGATCATGGTCCCTGCCTTGCGGGTGGTGATGGACAGATGCTTGCGGCACTGCCAGCACTGAAAGCGGATGGGCACGGCGATCCCCCTTGTATGAGCGTTTGCCGATCTATCTTGATCTCGAGCAGGAGCCTCCGCAAAGCGTTTATTATCGGGGCCGCACGCGACCGAAGTCAAGCGCGGCGGGGACAAGTTTCGGGCGATCGATGAACGCCGGCGTTTCGCCGCGGTTTCACCCCCGTAGGAGGGGGCTCCGTCCCCCGAGGGGTCGCCGGGCGGAGCCCCCTCCTACGAAGCCCCGTAGGAGGGGGCTCCGTCCCCCGACCCGTAGGAGGGGGTGAAACCGCGGCGAAACGCTCAGTCCATGTCCTCGAGCAGGTGCCCGAGCTTGTCCTTCTTGGTCTTGAGGTAGCGGGTGTTGTGCTCGTTCGGCGCGATCTGGATCGGCACGCGCTCGACGATCTCCAGCCCGTAGCCCTGCAGGCCGACCACCTTCGTCTGGTTGTTCGTCAAGAGCCGTATCTGGCGCACCCCCAGGTCGAACAGGATCTGCGCCCCGATGCCGTAGTGCCGCAGGTCTGCGCCGTAGCCCAGCTTTCGATTCGCCTCGACGGTGTCCAGGCCCTCCTGCTGCTGCAGCTTGTACGCCTGCAGCTTGGGCAATAGGCCAATGCCGCGGCCCTCCTGGCGCATGTACAGGATGACGCCCTTGCCGGCCTGCCGCACCTGGGCCATCGCCTGGTGGAGTTGCGGGCCGCAGTCGCACAGGCAACTGCCGAAGATGTCGCCCGTCAGACACTGGCTGTGAACCCGCACCAGCACCGGCTCTGTCTGCACCGCGATCGCGCCCTGCGTCTCGACGCCGACGCCGCCCATGCACACGGCCAGGTGCGGCTCCGGATCGACCAGCGACGAGTAGGCAAACAGGTCGAACTCGCCATAGTGCGTCGGCAGCTTGACCGCCGCCTCGCGCTGGATAAGGCGCTCGCGGTGCCGGCGGAACTTGATCAGGTCCTCGATCGTACACATTTTCAACCCGTGCCGGCGGCAGAACTCGCGCAGGTCGGGCAGGCGCGCCATGTGGCCGTCCTCGGTGAGGATCTCGCAGATCACCGCGGCTTCTTTCAGGCCGGCCAGCCGCGCCAGGTCAACGCTGCCCTCGGTGTGGCCGGCGCGGACCAGCACGCCGCCGTCGCGGGCGCGCAGGCCGTCTATGTGGCCCTTGCCGCGGATCAGGTCGTTCGGCGTCGAATTCTCGTCGATGGCCACCTGGATGGTGCGGGCGCGGTCGTAGGCGGAGGTGCCGGTCGTGATGCCGTGCCGCGCGTCGAGTTTTTGGGTGAACGGCGTGGCCTGCGGGTCGCCGCTGTTCGTCGGCTGCACTTCCAGGCGCAACCGTTCGCAGATCTCCCCCGACATGGCCAGGCAGACCAGGCCGCGCCCGTGTGTTATCATGAAATTGATGGCGTCCGGCGTGACCTTCTCGGCGGCGATGACGAGGTCGCCCTCGTTCTCGCGGTTCTCGTCGTCCACGAGCACGATCATCCGCCCGGCGCGCAGGTCCTGCAGGACGTCCTCGATGGAGCAGAACAGCTCGGCGTGCGTTGGCATGTCGGTGTCCAGCAAAGCAAGGGAGCAGGGGAAAGCCCACGGGTGGCCACCCGTGGGCTTGGGAGCCGTTCTTCCCTGCTCCGGTTTATTGTATAACGCTTGACCGCGGGCAGCGGAGTTGCGAGAATTGTCGAAAAGATGGTCAGACCTGGTGAGAAAGTACACTCGCGAGCCGCCGCCGCCGACCAGCTTCGCCCGCCCCGCCAGCGATCGTTCACCTAACCCCAGGCGAGCGTTGACGATCGACGAACCGCCCCGGCGCGCCCCCCGGCGGCACTCCGTTTGCCCTTACGCCCCGTGTCGTCCCTTTTTCTACTCCTTTGTGAAGCTGAATCATGAGTACAGGCCGGGTTGGTATCTGGTTCATCGGCGCGTGCGGAGGCGTGGCGAGCACCGCCGTTTTGGGGCTGGCGGCGCTGCGGCGCGGCCTGATCGGCGAGACGGGGATGGTGACCGCCCTGCCCCCCTTCGCCGGCCTCGGCCTCGACGAGCCGGGACAGTTCGAGGTCGGCGGCCACGATGTCCGCCGTACCACCTACCGCCAGGCCGTGCGCGAGCTGCGGCAGCGCTCGAACGTCTTCGAGCCGGAAGTGATCGACGCCTGTCTGCCGGACCTGGACCGCTGGACCGAGAACGTCCGGCCCGGGACGGTCCTCAACTCCGGCCCGACCATCGACCGCCTCGCCGACCTGCCCGAGGCGCACCGCTCCGAGAGCGGCCGCAGTGCCATCGACCGCATCCAGGCCGACATCCAGGCCTTCCGGGCGCACCACCGCCTCGACCAGGTCGTGGTCGTCAACGTGGCCTCGACCGAGCCGCCCTTCGAGGTGACGGAGGCGCTGGAAGGCGTGGCGCGGCTGCTCCCGGCCCTGGAGAAGCGCCAGCCGGTACTGCCGCCGTCGTCGCTGTACGCCTGGGCGGCGCTGGACCTGGGGCTGCCGTACATTAACTTCACGCCCTCGCTCGGGGCGTCGTTTCCGGCGGCGGAGGAGTTGGCGCGGGAGCGGCGGGCGGTACACGGCGGCAAGGACGGCAAGACCGGCGAGACGCTGATGAAGACGGTGCTGGCGCCGATGTTCGCGGCCCGCAACCTGCGCGTGCTGAGCTGGGTCGGCCACAACATCTTCGGCAACCGCGACGGCCTGGTGCTGAACGACCCGCACAACAAGGCGTCGAAGGTGCGCACCAAGGACCAGGTCGTCACGCAGATCCTCGGCTACAAGCCGCAGACGCACGTTTCGATCGAGTACATCGAGTCGCTCGACGACTGGAAGACGGCGTGGGACCACATCCACTTCCAGGGCTTCCTGGGGGTGAAGATGATGCTGCAATTTACCTGGCAGGGGTGCGACTCGCTGCTGGCGGCGCCGCTGGTGCTGGACGTGGCGCGGCTGGCGCTGCTGGCGCAGCGGCGCGGCGAGGTGGGCGTGCTGCGCCATCTGGCGTGCTTCTTCAAGAGCCCGATGGGCGTCGAGGAGAACGATTTCTTCAAGCAGTTCATCATGCTTCACGAGTACGCCGCCGGCGACGCCGAAGGCTGAAGGCAAAAGGCAGAAGGAAAGACCGTTGCTCTTGCCTTTTGCCTTTTGCCTTCTTTCCGTCGCCGCAACACGGGATCACACCCATGACAGAAAGCACCGTCGGCGACGCCGTCTCGATGGCCGCCCCGCCCGCCGCGCACCCGTTCTCCTTCCTCGCCTACGCCCGGCTCGTGCGGCTGCCGAACGTGTTCACGGCCATGGCGGACATCACCCTCGCCGCCCTCGTGGTCGGTGCCCTGCCGGGCCACGCCCTCGAGTTCCTCCTCCTCCTGCTGGCGTCAAGTTGCCTTTACTGCGGCGGCATGGTCTGGAACGACTACTTCGACCTCGAACAGGACAGCCGCGAACGTCCCTTCCGGCCGCTCCCTTCCGGAAAGATCAGCCTGCGGGCGGCGGCGGGACTCGGGGCCGTGCTGCTGCTGGCCGGCGTCGGTTTTGCCGTACTCGCGGGGTTGCCTGGCGAGACGTTCCGCGCGCTGCCGGCCGTCCTGGCCCTGCTCCTTGTCGTCGCAATCTTCCTCTACGATGGCTGGCTGAAGCGGACGCCGGTCGGCCCCGTGGCGATGGGCGTCTGCCGCTTCCTCAACGTCCTGCTGGGGCTGTCCGTCGTCGTGGGCGGGGTCAGCGCGGGCGGCGTGCTGCTCGCGCTGGTGGTCGGCCTGTACATCGTCGGCGTCACCTGGTTCGCCCGGACCGAGGCGGCCGAGAGCAGCCAGGCGCAGCTGCAGGCGGCCGCCGCGGTGATGCTGGCAGCGCTGGTGCTGGCGCTGGCCATCCCCGCGGTTGGGAAGGCGGCGCTGCGCGGCGACACCGCCTCGCCGTTCGTCTTCGCCCAGGTCGCGCTCGGGCAGGCGCTGTTCCCCTATCTCCTCGTCGCCTTCGGCTTCTTCGTCGGCCTGCCGGTGGTCAGCGCGATCCACAAGCCGGTGCCGCAGCGCGTCCAGGCGGCGGTGAAACGCGCCATCCTGGGCCTCGTCTTGCTGGACGCCCTCCTCGCCGCGTCGCTGGCGGGCACCGTCGGCCTGCTGCTCGTCCTGCTGCTGCTGCCGGCGAAGTACCTGGGCCGGTGGGTGTACTCGACCTGATGTGCCGTCCCAGAGATCACCGTCATGTCCACCTCTCCCGCCCCGGAACGCGAACGCTTTTCGCTGCGCCGGGGCGTGCGCCAGGCCCTGGGGCTGGGCGTCCTGATGTTCTCCGCCCTCGGTCTGTACCTCCTCGTCCTGAAGTGGCGCGGTCACGCCGGCCGCGAGCACGTCACCTGGATCGAATGGGACGCGCTCGTCCCCTTCCAGCCGGGCTGGGTGTGGGTCTATCTGATCCCTTATATTGTCGGCCCGGGCCTGGTCGGCACGCTGAGCCGCGACACCTTCGCCTGGTTCGTGCCGCGGGCGCTGGCGGTCGTCTTCGTGTCGCTGCTGGTCTTCATCGTCTACCCGACCCAGACGGATAGTCGGCCGGAACTCATACTCGAAGATGGGCCGACGCGGCAGCTGTACAAGATGATGGTCGAGGTCGATGAGCCGCCGGCCAACGCCGCCCCGAGCCTGCACGTCAGCCTGACCTGCCTGCTGGCGCTGGCCCTGGTGCGCGACTTCCCACGCGGGTGGCCGCTGTGGGTCGGCGGCGTGCTGCTCGTCTGGGCGGCGACTCTGTTCACGCGCCAACACCATTTCATCGACGTCGTGACAGGTGCCCTGGTGGCGTGCCTGGTCGTCCTCGTCTGGCCGGACCGACGCCGTCCGGCGTCCGTACACTGAGAGTATGCTTGTGAACGACTTGACCCCTCCGCCGCCTCGTCCCCTGCGTCTCGGCGGCCTCGAACTGCCGACGCGCTACCTGCTGTCGCCGCTGGCGGGCTACACGAACCTGCCCTTCCGGCTGGCGGTGCGCGAACTGGGCGGCCTCGGCCTGGCGACTTCCGACCTGGTCAACGCGCGTGCCCTGCTCGTCCGCAGTCGCAAGACGCTGGAGCTGATCCAGACCTGTCCGGAAGACCGGCCGCTGGCGGTGCAGATCTACGGTGCGGTCCCCGAAGAGATGCGCGACGCCGCGCGCTGGCTGGAGGACTACGGCGTCTCGGCGGTAGACATCAACATGGGCTGCCCGGTCCACAAGGTGACGCGCGGCGGCGGCGGCTCGGCCCTGATGTGCGACCCCGGAGGGACGGTGGACCTGGTGCGGACCGTGGTCGAGGCCGTCCGCGTGCCGGTCACGGTCAAGATGCGGCTGGGGTGGGATGACCAGAGCTGGAGCGCGCCGCACTTCGCGCGTGAGTTCGAGCGGGTCGGCGTGGCGGCGGTCATCATCCACGGCCGCACGCGCGCCCAGGGTTTTAGCGGCAGCGTCAACCTCGACGGCATCCGCGCCGTGGTGCAGGCGGTCGAGCGCATCCCGGTCATCGGCAACGGCGACGTCCGCTCGATCGCCGACGCCGAGCGGATGCTCTCGTACACGGGCTGCGCCGGCGTTTCGATCGGCCGCGGCGCCCTGCTCAACCCGTGGATTTTCCTGCAGCTGCAGCGCTGGGAGGAGACGGGCGACCCGGGCGAGCCGGGCAGCTACTCCGAGCGGCTGACGTTCATGCGGCGCCACTTCGGCCTGCTCGCCGCCCAGCGCGGCGAGCACTTCGCCTGCCTGACGTTCCGCAAGGTGGCGAACTGGTATTGCCGTGTGCTGCGGCCGGGGCGCGAGGTGCAGCAGCGCCTGGTGCGGCTCGAGAGCGTCGCCGAGTTCGACGAGATCGTGGCGCGGCTGTGCGCCACGGGACCGCCGGCACGCTGGACCGCCGCGGGTGCCGCGGAAATGCACATCCCCGTTCCGGGCGGGCCTGTCGAGCGGTGGTAGCCCGCAGGATTTCAATCAGTTCCTTCGCTGCCAGGCCCTATCTCGGTCCCCGATCTTCCCTCGCCTGCTCGACCAATGCGGCCGGGCGGCCCGAGACGATAGTTGGTCTGACGGTGCTGCCGGTCAGCAGCTACAATACAGCCCACAGGGGCATCGCTCCCGTGGAGGGGGGCGAACTGCACTCCGACCGAGGGAAAGGAGGCCGAGTCAAAGGAGGGACCGGAAGGCCGGGTCAGCACACGCCCGGCCGCAGTCACGTCCCCGGAAATGTCTGCGTCACTTACGAAGATCAACACAACCACAGCCTGTTCTCCAGGCGCGAAAGCGAGGCTTCTTCAACATGCCCCCGCACTCTCTCATCCCGAACCGGCGCTCCTGCGGGCGCGGCGCGGGGTTGCGACTCCGCCGGCTTCTACTCGGCGCAATCGCGGGCCTGCTCCTGTTCCCGCTCTGCGGGTCGGGCGAACCGGTACCCGGCAAGAACGACCGCCTGGTAGCCCAGGTGGTGTGCGAGCTCTTGCAGGAAGGGCACGTCACGCGGCCCAAGATCGGCGACGAGATCTCGAAGCGCCTGTTCCGGCGCTTCCTGAAGGACCTCGATCCGAACAAGGTGTACTTCCTGAAGAGCGACATCGACGAGTTCAAGAAGCACGAGACCGAACTGGACGACCAGCTGCTCAAGGGGGACATGAGCTTCGCCTACAAGGTTTACGGCCGGCTCGTGGAGCGAATCGGCGAGCGGCTGAAGTTGATCGGCGAACTCCTGGACGCGAAGCAAGACTTCACCGTGAAGGAGTACCTGGAGACCGACCCGACCAAGGTCGAGTACGCCTCCACCGCCGAGGAGCTGCGGGACCGCTGGCGCAAGCGGATCAAGTTCGACTTGCTGCTGCAGCGGCTGGGCGCCAAACCCATCCCGGAAGCCGAGGCCAGGCAGAAGGTGCGCGACCGCTACAAGGCCTTTGCCCGCCGCATGAAGCAGCTCGACAACTACGACCTCATGGAGGTGTACCTGTCCGCCCTGGCCGCGAGCCTCGACCCGCACGGCGCCTACCTGTCGCCGAACACGCTCGACGACTTCGAGGTCTCCATGCGGCTGCGGCTCGAGGGCATCGGCGCCGTGCTGCGCGAGGACAACGGCCAGCCCCTCGTGGTGGAAATCGTCCCCGGCGGCGCCGCCGCCAAGGACGGCCGGCTCAAGCCCAACGACAAGATCCTCGCCGTCGCCCAGGGGGACGGCAAGTTCGTCGAGGTGACCGACATGCGGCTGCGCGACGCGGTTAAGCTCATCCGCGGGCCGAAGGGCACCAAGGTCGAGCTGAAAATCATGCCCGCCGGCAAGCTCGAGCCGGTCGTCTACTCCCTCGTCCGCCAGCGGATCGAAATCAAGTCGCAGGCGGCGCGCTCCGAGGTCATCGAGCAGGGCAAGAAGGCGGACGGCAAGCCCTACCGCATCGGCGTCATCGATTTACCCTCGTTCTACGCTGCCCCCCCGGGCAAGGACGTGGGCGAGATCAAGAGCGCCAGCGAGGACGTCCGTCGCCTCTTGAAGGAGTTCATGGCCGGCGGCATCGACGGCGTGATCCTGGACATGCGCGACAACCCCGGTGGCTACCTGCACGAGGCCGTCGCCCTCGCCGGTCTGTTCATCGATCAGGGGCCGGTCGTGCAGGTCAAGGACCCCACCGCGGGTGTGCGGCGCCACGACGACCCGGAAAAAGGCGTGGTGTACGGCGGGCCGCTGCTGGTGCTGGTCAGCCGTTCCAGTGCCAGCGCGGCGGAGATCGTGGCCGCCGCCCTGCAAGATTACGGCCGGGCCCTCATCGTCGGCGACCCGGCCACCCACGGCAAGGGCACGGTGCAGGCCGTCATCAACCTGGCCGACGAACTACCCCGCGTCAAGGGCGCCAAGCTCGGGGCCCTACGCTTGACGCTTCAGCAGTTCTACCGGGTCAACGGCGACAGCACCCAGAACCGCGGCGTACTCCCCGACATCGTCCTGCCGTCGCTCACGGAATACCTCTCGACTCCCGAGAAGGACCTGGAGCACGCCCTCGCGTTCGACCGGGTGAAGCCCGCCGACCATGAAAACACGGGCCTGGTGCCCACGGCGTTGAAGGCCGTCCTGAAGGAACGCTCCGCCGAGCGGGTAAAGGGCTCGAAAGACTTCACCAGGCTGGCCGCGGACATCGAGCGGCTCAAGGTGCTGCGTGGGCGCAAGAAAGTGCCCCTGAGCGAGAAGGAGCTGAAGGCGGAGATGACCAGGGACGAGGCGGACCAGGCGGAGCGCGTCAAGAGCGGCCTGCCCCCCAAGCAGGCGGACAATCCCGCCGCGTACAAGTTCCCCCGTGATTTCACCACCAACGAGGTCCTGAAGATCATGGAGGACCTGTTGCAGGGGAAAAAGCTGTTGCCCGCCCAGGGTCGGGGGCCGCTCCCGCGGCGCGACGCTGTGGTCGTGCTGGCCGCTGGGGACAGGGTCTTTCCGAACGTCGCGCGCTCGACGGCGGCGAATCGGCTCGTCCCTCGCTAACTTCGGGTGCCGGAGACTCGGCCCGAATGGGCGCCTCGCAGGCCGGATGGCCTGCGGGGCGCGAGCGTCTGCGATGACGACGACCGCCGCGGCGGTGCCGCGGCGACCGACCCGCCGTGGCACTGCTTGCCGTGGGTGGCGCTTCGGGCTGGTGTCAACTTGCCCCGCGTCGAGGATAATTACTGCTGCGCTACCGACTTGAGCAGTTGCAGCACCGTCTCAGTAATCCGCCGCGAGGCGTTCGCCTCCAGGTAGCTCGACCGCGCCCGCCACGTCTCGTAACCCCCCAGCTGGTGCTGCTCCGGCGTCGGCAGATACCCGTTGTAGCCGTTCGCCAGCTCGATCGTAAACGTCGGCCGCAGCGGGCTGCGCTTCTTGATCTCCAGGCCGATCTCGACGAACACCTCACACGGGATCGCCGCGATGCCCAC
Source organism: Gemmatales bacterium (assembly GCA_038227745.1). Taxonomy (GTDB): domain Bacteria; phylum Planctomycetota; class Planctomycetia; order Gemmatales; family Gemmataceae; genus DASPXY01. The sequence goes on from JBBRPS010000021.1 coordinate 16,032, forward strand.
CTCGCCCACGCGCAAGGCCTGCAACCGCACCGGCACCATCGCCGGGTACTTCGCCAGCAGCATCGTCTCGCGGGCGTAGATCTCCGGCCGCGTCTTCAGCACACCCTTAGCCTTCTCGATGATCGCCCGGGCCTTCGCAACGTCCGCCGCACTCGGCAGGCGCACCCCAAGCTCGACCTCCCTGTCCGCGGCCGCCAGCGACACCCATTCACGGTGCTTGATGCCCTTGTACGCCTTGTGCGCCGCCCGCGCCACGCTGTCGGCGACCAGGCGGATCTGCTCGTAAGGCTCCTTGCGCCCCGGCGCCGCTGCCCCGAAGTTGATGTTGTTGATGTCGCCGCTCGTGCCGTTCGACAGGATGCCGACAAACGCCGGCTCGCCCTTCTCGGCGCCCAGCAGCTGCGTGATCCGCTCCGCGAAGGCGCCGAAGTAGTCGGCCGACAGCGGCGGCACGCCGCCGACGTAGTGCAGCGAGTAGTTCGCCAGCAGGGCGATGAGACGTCCGTCAGAAGTCCGCACCGACAGCACCGAGACGTCCGGATCGATCGTGCCGGCCGGCTTGAGCAGCCCGGGGTTGAGGTAGCCGGGGTTCATCTGCACCTTGTCCGTCGTGCCGCCGAACGGGTCGGCGAGGACCGTGCCGGGCTTCATGAACCAGCGGCGGTTGAACACCTGTCCCGGCTCCCGCGCCACCGCCCAGCCGACCTCCGCCGGGGCCAGGTTAGCGACCGCCCGCTCCACGCCTTTCGCGATCTGCTTCGGCAGGTATTGCACATAATCCGGGTCCGGGTCGCTCTGGAAGACACCGCCCAGCGTCGGGGCGGTGTGCGTGTGCGTCGCCGAGATCAGGACGTGGCTTTGCGGAATGCCGGTGGCCTTGTGGATCAACGCCCGGGCTGCGTCGATGATCTCGCGCGGGATCATGCAGCTATCGCAGACCGCGAACGCCAGGCGCGTCTTGCCGTCGTCCAGCACCAGGCAGCGCGCGTGCAGCCGGTCGTGGACGGTCTTCGTCAGCCGGTCCTGCATGCCGCCGTTGACCGAGACCGGAAACTTCTTCGGCGTGATGTCCATGGCGAAGGCGCCGGCGCGGAAGATCTTCTTGCCCTCCTGGGCGGCCGCGGGCCCGAGGGGCAGGAGGCTCAGGGCGAGCGCCAGGCCGACGGCCAGGCGGTACAGATGGCGTGCATCAAACATGGGAGCGCGTCTCCTTGGGTGGGTTCAGGAAGTCCGCGGCCATCGTAGGCGCGGCGCGGCCCGTGTGCAAGGTGCGGCCCGGTGGGGTTCCGGCGTAGAATGCAGACGTCGGACCGCCACGGGCGCGAGGGCCTGCCATGCTCTTCTCCTGGTTGAAACGCCGCCGCCGCCAGAAGCTCCTCGCCGAGCCGTTCCCGGCCGCGTGGCGGGAGTACCTGGAAGCGAACTTCGCCCACTACCACCTCCTGACGGCGGCGGAGCAGGCGAAGCTGCGCGACGACTTGCGCGTCCTCATCGCCGAGAAGGAGTGGGAGGGCTGCGGCGGCCAGGAGATCACCGACGAGGTCAAGGTCTCCGTCGCCGCCCAGGCCGCCCTGCTGGTCCTGGGGATGGACGAGAACTACTTCGACCGCGCCGTCTCGATCCTCGTCTACCCGCGCCATTACCTCATTCCACAGTCCGAATCGCTCGGCGGCAGCGCGGTCCTCGAGGGGGAGGTTGCGGTGGAAGGCCAGGCTCACTACCGCGGCCCGGTGATCCTGTCCTGGGACGAGGTGTTGAACGAGGGCCGCGACCCGAGTGAGGGCCGTAACCTCGTCTACCACGAGTTCGCCCACCAGCTCGACATGGAGGACGGCGAGGTCAACGGCACCCCCCTGCTGCCCGACCGCGACCTGGCCCGGCGCTGGCAAGAGGTGCTCGCCGACGAGTACCAGCGCTTGCTCGACGACGTCGAGGACGGCCTGCCGACGCTGCTGGACGAGTACGGCACGACCAACCCCGGCGAGTTCTTCGCGGTCGCGACGGAAACGTTCTTCACCCGGTCGGCACCGCTGCGGCGCCGCCACCGCGAGTTGTACGCTGTGTTCCGCGAGTACTACCGGCAGGACCCCGCGGCACGGTCCCACGCGCCCGCATAGCCGCGGCCGCACGTCGGGGCCTTCGCTGCACCCGTCTGCAAACCGCTCGCGTCGGGCGTGGCGGCGAGAAACAGCGAATACCTCGGGCCTGAAAATTTCCGGCCCCAGCTCCTTGATTCTGCCTGCAGGCGTGGGATAATGCTCCAGCTGCCTTTGGACCGGGTGAAGCTTCCGGCGCACCCGTCGGCTGCGCACCGGAGGGACACACGGCCCTTCGCGCAGACGGAGAAGTGTCTCGACCGCGAGGTGGCGGTTCGGGCCTCGGTCGGTCGCGGGCAGGGAAGGCAGACAGCCCCCGCGCCGCTGCACGGCCCGGACCCGCCGCTCGGAGTTGACTTATGATCGCCTTTCAGTGTCCCGGATGCGGAAAAAACCTCAAGGTGAAGGACGAGTTCGCCGGCAAGAAGGCGAAGTGCCCGCAGTGCGCCGGGCACGTGCCGATCCCGGCGGCGGGCGCGGGTGCCGGCGCGGACGGTACCGGGGCCTTCTTCCCCGCGGGACGGAACGCCACCCTGGCCGCCTCGGAGTCGCCGTCGCGGGGCGGCCCCGCGGCCGGGGAGTCGGACCAGTTCGACCACACCCTCACCGAAGGAGCGTCCGGCGGCGGCGACGGCGCCGCCCCTGCCCCGAGCGGTGAGAGGCCGGCCCGGTACGCTTTTCTTGCCCCGGCCCAGGGGCCGGGGGAGATCGGCCGGCTGGGGCCGTACCGGGTGCTGAAGGTGCTGGGCAGCGGCGGCATGGGCGTGGTCTTCCAGGCCGAGGACCCGCAGCTCAAGCGGCCGGTGGCGCTCAAGGCCATGCTGCCCGCACTGGCCGGCACGCCGGCGGCGCGTGCCCGCTTCCTCCTCGAGGCGCAGGCGACGGCGGCCCTGGAGGACGACCACGTTGTCACCATCTACCAGGTAGGCGAGGACCGCGGCGTGCCGTTCATGGCCATGCAGTTCCTCAAGGGGGAGGCGCTCGAGCAGCGGTTGCAGCACGCGGGCAAGCTGCCGTTGGCCGAGACGCTGCGGATCGCCCGCGAGATCGCGCTCGGCCTGGCTGCGGCGCACGAGCGGGACCTGATCCACCGCGACATCAAGCCGGCCAACGTCTGGCTGGAGGCCGGCAGCGGCCGCGTCAAGCTTCTCGACTTCGGCCTGACGCGCGCGGCCCACGCGAGCACGCACCTGACCCAGACCGGGGCCATCGTCGGCACCCCGGCGTACATGGCCCCCGAGCAGGGGGAGGGCGGCGCCGTCGATCACCGCTGCGACCTGTTCAGCCTCGGCTGCATCCTCTACCGCCTCTGCACCGGGCGGCCCGCGTTCCAGGGCCGCACCGTGATGAGCATCCTGCGGTCCGTCATGCTGGACGTCCCGCCGTCGCCCGCGGAGCTCGACCGCACGGTGCCGGCCGTCCTGTCCGAACTGGTGGTCCAGCTCCTGGCGAAAGCGCCTGCGGACCGGCCGCCGTCGGCGCGGGCGGTGGTCCAGACGCTAGAGCGCATCGAACGGGGTGAGGACACTTCCCTGCAGCCCGTGCCGGCCACCTTGCCGCCCCCGGTGCGGCATCGAGATCCGGAGGCGGCCGCTGTGCGGGGCGGGCCCGCGGACGGGCCGACACCCCCGCCGAGATCCGCGGGGCCCCGTTCGGGCGGTGGGGGGGTGATCTGGCTGATCGGCGCGGCCCTCGTCCTCATGGCCGCCCTGGCGGTCGGGGCCATCCTCCTGCTGCAACGGACCTCCACCCCAGACTCTGTGGCCGCCGGGCCGAAAGGTCCCGTCCCCCCCGTCGCCGGGCCGAAGGATCCCGTCGTTCCCGCCGCCGGGTCGAAAGATCCCATCGTTCCCATCCCCGATCCGAAAGCCCTTGTCGTTCCGGACCCCCACCCGAAAAACCCCGTCCCCCCCGTCGCCCCCGCGGCAGAGCAGCAGCCCCTGTACCGCCTCACGGACCACACCGCCGTGGTCTGGGGCGTGGCGCTGTCCCCGGACGGCAAGCTGGCCGTCTCCGCCGGCAAGGACCGCGTGCTGCGCCTCTGGGACGTGACCAGGGGGCGCGCGGCCCGCACCTGGCCCGGACACGACGCGGACATCGCCGGCGTGGCCTTCTCCCCCGACGGCCGGCTGATCGTCTCCACGGGCGCGGACCGGACCGCGCGTCTCTGGGACGCGGGCACGGGCGTGGAGATCCGCCGCTTCACCGGCCACAGCGGCGGCGTGCTCTGTGCCGCCTTCGCGCCCTCAGGGGCCGAGGTCGTTTCCGGCGGCGGCGACAAGCTCCTGCGCCTCTGGTCGGTTGAGGCCGCCCGCGAGGTCCGCCGCTTCACCGGACACACCCGGTCGGTGCGCTCGGCGGCCTTCTCCCCGGACGGCAAGCTGATCGTCTCCGGGAGCGAGGACGGGACGGTCCGGCTGTGGCGGACGGCGACCGGCGCGGAAATCCGCTGTTTCGAGGGCCACCAGGGCATCGTCTACGGCGTCGCCTTTTCCCCGGACGGCAAGTGGGTGACCTCGGCCAGCGCGGACAAGACCGCCCGCGTGTGGGACGTCGCCTCGGGGGCGGAGCTGCGCCGCTTCGAGGGGCACGGGCAGGAGGTCAACGCGGTGGCCTTCACCCCGGACGGCGCCCACGTGCTCTCCGGCGGCGACGACAAGCTGCTGCGCCTCTGGGAGGCGCTGAGCGGCAAGGAGGCGTTCCGCTTCCGAGCCCACACGCATCTGGTCTTCAGCGTCGCCCTCTCCCGGGACGGCCGCCGCGCCCTCTCCGGGGGCTTCGACAACTCCGTGTGCGTGTGGGACCTGGCCGGCCTGCTCCCTGAGCTGCCGGCGGCGGCCGCAGGGGAGGGAGAGGTGCGTCGCTTCGAGGGGCACACGGGGCAGGTCATGCGCGTGGCCATTTCGCCGGACGGCTCGTACGGCCTGTCCGCCAGCACGGACCGCATCCTGCGGCTGTGGGACCTGGACACCGGCGGTTTGGTGAAGCGCCTCACGGGCCACACCGGCGCGGTCAATGCGGTGGCCTTCTCCCCCGACGGCCGTCTGGCCCTGTCCGCGGCGGAGGACCAGACCGCGCGCCTGTGGGACCTGGGCACGGGGAAGGAGCTGAAGCGCCTCACGGGGGATACCAAATCGGTCTGGACCGTCGCCTTTTCTCCCGACGGGAAGCAGGGCGCCTCGGGGGGCAAGGACGGCCCCATCTCGCTGTGGAACCTGGAAGACGGCAGCCTGATCCGGCAGCTCACCGGGCACACCGGCGGGGTCTTCGCGGTGACCTTCGCGGCCGATGGGGGCTGGGTCCTTTCGGGCGGCCAGGACGGCAGCGTGCGCCTCTGGGACGTGGAGTCCGGGAAGGAGATCCGCCGTTTCCCGGGACACAAGGGCGGCGTGATCGGCGTGGCCGCCACCGCGGACGGGGACCGGGCCCTGTCCGTCGGCACCGACGGCACGGTCCGGCTGTGGCGCGTGCGCGACGGCCGGGAACTGCGCCGCTTTATCGGCCACACCGGCGCGGTCTATGGTGTGGCCTTCGTGCCCGGGGAGGAACGGGCGCTGACCGCCGGCAAAGACAGGACGGTGCGCCTGTGGGACGTGAAGACCGGCGCGGAGCTACGCCGCTTCGACGGCCACGTGGACCAGGTCTGGAGTGTGGCCGCCTCCCGGGACGGGCGGTACGCCTTCTCCGGCGGGTTCGACAAAACCGCGCGGCTGTGGAGGCTGCCGCGATAGCGGCTCCGGGTAACTTGCTGTGCGCAAAAACGCACCTTCCGCGGGGTTTTTCTTGACAATCACTCCGCCGACGATCACGATGAATTGATACTGCCTGCCTGCCGCTCGCCCCCCGCGCGGCCCTCGCCGACATTCACCGGCCCCGCGCCGGCCCGCCGTTACCGAAGGGACGACCCCATGCTGACCCGCACCGGATTGCGCCGCCTGGCCTGTACCCTCACCGTCCTCATCGGCCCCATCGCCGCCCGCGCCGACGCGCCGCCGGCGCAGCCCGCCCCGCGCGCCGAGCCGCCGAAGGCCGCCCTCCATGGCCTCACCGTCTACCCGGCCCGCGTCACCCTTGATGGCCCGCGCGACGACCAGCGCCTCGGCGTCCTGGGCGACTACGCCGACGGCCGCACCTGGGATCTCGCCCGCACGGCGAAGTACGCCAGCAGCAACCCGGCCGTCGCCGCGGTCGATGCGCATGGCCTGGTGCAGGCGACCGGCGACGGCAGCGCGGTCATCACGGTCGAGGCGGGCGGCAAGAAGGCGGCCGTGCCGGTCCAGGTCAAGCGGGCGACCGCTGACGTGCCCGTCAGCTTCACGCGCGACGTCATCCCCGTGCTGACCCGCGCCGGCTGTAACTCCGGCGCCTGCCACGGCGCCCAGCACGGCCGCGGCGGCTTCAAGCTGAGCCTGTTCAGCTTCGACGCCCCCTTCGATTATGCCCAGATCGTTGCCAGCGCCGAGGGCCGCCGCGTCGTCGTCTCCGACCCCGAGCGCAGCATCCTCCTCCAGAAGCCGAGCCTGGGGATGGAGCACGGCGGCGGCGAGCGCTTCAAGGTCGATAGCCGTGCGTACAACGTCCTGCGCCGCTGGCTCGAGGACGGCGTGCCCGAGCCGAGCCCGAAGGATCCCGAGGTCACCGCCCTGGAAGTCTGGCCAGCCCGGCGCCTCCTGGTGCCCGGCGAGCAGCAGCAGATCCTCGTCCGCGCCACCTGGAAGGACGGCCGCACCGAAGATGTGACCGCCACCGCCCAGTTCGACTCGCTCAACGACGGCGTTGCGACCGTTACCCCGACGGGCCTGGTCACCGCGAAGGGCCTCGGCGAGACGCACGTCATGGTGCGCTTCGGCGGCCAGGCGACCGTCATCCAGATCACGCTCCCCTACGCCCGCCTGGAGAGCTACCCGAAGCTGGCGGCGAACAACTTCATCGACGAGCGCCTGGCCGCCAAGTGGCGCGAGCTGGGCCTGCTGCCCTCGCCGCTGTGCGGCGACGAGGACTTCTTCCGCCGCATCCACCTCGACACGATCGGCACGCTGCCCGCGGCCGCCGACGTCAAGGCGTTCCTCGCCGACAGCAGTCCGGACAAGCGCACGAAGGCGATCGACCGCGTGCTAGCGCGGCCGGAGTTCGTCGATTTCTGGGCGCTGAAGTGGGGCGACCTGCTGCGCATCAACCGCGACTTCATGAGCGAGCGCGGCATGTGGAGTTTCCACAACTGGGTACGGGCGAGCGTGCGCGACGGCAAGCCGGTGGACGAGATGGTGCGCGAGATCATCACCGCCGAGGGCAGCACCTTCACCGAGGGCCCGGCGAACTTCTTCATGGCGTCGCGCAACCCCGCCGACTGGTCCGAGAACGCGACGCAGGTCTTCCTCGGCGTGCGCGTCGGCTGCGCCAGGTGCCACCACCATCCGTTCGAGAAATGGAGCCAGGACGACTACTACGGCATGTCGGCGTTCTTCGTGCGCCTGGGGACGAAGGGCAGCCAGGAGTTCGGCGTCTTCGGCCGTGAGCAGGTCGTGTACCTCAAGAACACCGGCGAGCAGACGCACCCGCGCCTGGGCGGCGTCGTCAAGCCGCACCCACTGGACGGGCCGGTAATGGACGACGCGCTCGACCGCCGCGTGAAGCTGGCCGAGTGGATGACGGCGAAGGGCAATCCGTTCTTCGCCCGCAACATGGTCAATCGCTTCTGGGGCTACCTCATGGGTCGCGGCCTGGTCGAGCCGCTCGACGACATGCGCGCCACCAACCCGGCGAGCAACCCCGAACTGCTCGACGCCCTGGCGAAGGACTTCGCCGAGCACAAGTTCGACCTGAAGCGCCTGCTGCGGACGATCATGAATTCACGGGCCTACCAGGTCAGCTCCGCGACGACGCCGGGCAACGCGCAGGACGGGGCCAACGTCCACTACGCGCGCTTCACGGTGCGGCGCCTGACGGCGGAGCAGCTCGCCGACGCGCTGGACTTCGCGACGGGCACGGTGCAGAAGTACCCCGGCCTGCCGCTCGGCACGCGGGCGATCCAGCTGCCGGACGCGGAGGTGAAGTCGTTCCTGCTGGACGTCTTCGGCCGGCCGGCGCGGAAGATCGTGTGCGAGTGCGAGCGGACCACGCAGCCGAACATCGCGCAGGCGCTGCACCTGCTCAACGGCGACTTCCTGAACACGAAGATCGCGGCCCCGGCGGGGCGTGTCGAGAAGCTGTTCAAGGCGAAGGCTGCCCTGCCGGCGGTGGTGGAGGAGCTGTACCTGGTGACGCTGTCGCGGCCGCCGCGGCCGGAGGAGTTGCAGCGGGCGCAGGGCTGGATCCGCGCCGCCGCCACGCCGCGCGAGGGCGTGCAGGATCTGCTCTGGGTGTTGCTCAACTCACGCGAGTTCCTGTTCAACCGCTGAAACCTCTTCCGCCGATCGCGGCCCGGCTTGTAGGGTGGGCACTGCCCACCATTGACGTGTGGTGGGCAGTGCCCACCCTACAAGCCGGGCCGCGATCAGCAACACCACGGACCCGTCCCCATGCGCTTCCACCTACTGCTTGTCCTTGACGTCTGCGGTGCCCTGGCCCTTCCTCACGCCGCCCTGGCCGGCTCGGCCGATCCCACCTACTGGAAGGACGTCCGCCCCGTCTTCCGCAAGCACTGCACCGTCTGCCACAGTGCGAAGAACGTCAAGGAGGCGGACGTCTCCGGCGGCCTGGCCCTCGACAGCTACGAGGCCGTCCGCAAGGGCACGAAGCATCCCGTCATCCAGCCGGGCAAGAGCGCCGACAGCGTCCTCGTCCACCTGATCGTGACCAGGGACACGAAGAAGCGCATGCCGCTCGATGCGCCGCCACTGCCGGAGGACAGCATCGCCCTGGTTCGCAAGTGGATCGACAGCGGCGCGAAGGAAGGCACGCGCCCCGACGCGGCGCCGGAAACAATCGCCAGCAGGAAGCCGGTCGCCCGCCGCAAGCTCGATGTGACGCTGCCGACGGGGGCGATCCCGCCGGGCGGGGTGCTGGGCAAGGGGCCGGTCGCGAAGCTGGAGTTGCGCCTCAAGGCCGGCCCGCTAGCCCCGGTGGCCGCCGTCGCCTTCAGCCCTGACGGCAAGCTCCTGGCCACGGGGAGCTACGGGCAGGTCACCGTCTGGGACCTCGCGAAGGTCGAGCCGGTCAAGGTGCTGACGAACGTCCTCGGGGCGGTCAACGACGTTCGCTTCAGCCCCGACGGCAAGTTGTTGGCCGTCGGCGGCGGCCAGCCGTCGGCGAAGGGCGACCTGCGCCTTTACCGCGTCGGCGACTGGAAGTTGCTGGAAGTGCTGCGCGGCCATGACGACGTCGTCTTCTCGCTGGCGTTCCGCCCGGACGGCAAGCAGATCGCTTCGGCGAGCTTCGACAAGACGGTGCGGATGTGGGACGTCGCGACCGGCAAGACGGCGCGCACCTTCGACGGCCATTCCGACTTCGTCTACGCGGTGGCGTTCAGCCCCGACGGCAAGACGCTCGCCTCGGCGAGCAAGGATCGGACCGTGAAGCTGATCGAGGCGGCGACGGGCAAGAGCCTGTTCACGCTGGGCGGCATGGAGCAGGACGTGATGGCGGTCGCCTTCAGCCCGGACGGCAAGGCGGTCGTCTCGTCGGGCTTCGAGGCCGGCATTCACTGGTGGAACCCGCAGACGGGCGAGCGGACGAAGTTGCAGGGCGGCCACGGCATCGCGGTCCACGAGGTTGCGTTCAGCAAGGACGGCCAGGTCCTCGCCTCGGCGGGCGCGGACCGGACGGTGCGGCTCTGGAGTGGCAGCACGGGCACGCTGGTCAAGGCGCTGCCGGTCGGCTCGATGGTGTACAGCGTGGCGCTCAGTCCGGACGGCAAGCTGGTCGCCTCGGGCAGCTTCGATGGCCTGGTGCGGCTGTGGGACGCGAAGAGCGGCAGGCAATTGCTGACGCTGGTGTCGCTGCCGGCGGAGAAGGACCATGCCGACTGGCTGGCGCTGACGCCGGAGGGCTACGCGACGGGCAGCGCGGGCGCGGCGACGCTGGGCCGCTGGCGCATGGCCGGTCGCGAGGTGGCCGCGGCCCCCGTGTGGCAGGCATTGCGGCAACCCGCCCTGGTCGCCCGCGCCGCGCAGGGCCAGGCGGTGCCGGCGCCGAAGTTCGGGAAGTAACGCACACACTCACGCCGTTTAGCCGCGAGCCTCGGGCGAGCGCGTGACGCTCGCGCTCGCCCGAAGCTCGCGGCTAAACGAATTGTTCCAAGGAGCCCCCATGCGACTGCACCTCTTGCTCGTCGGCGCTCTCGGCGCCCTGGCGCTTCAACCCCTGACCGCCGCCGCGCAGACCTCGTTCCCGATGGTCACGCACGTCATGCCGGTGGCGGTGCAGCGCGGCCAGACCACCGAGGTCACCGTCGCGGGCCAGCAGAATTTCCTCGGCGTCTACAAGGCCCTCTTCGAGGGCACCGGCCTCAGCGCCGAGATCGTCCCCGAGAAGGCGGCCAAGGCGGTGCCGGGACAGAAGCCCCTCGTCCGCAGCGTCAAGCTCAGGCTGACCGTGGCGCCCGATGCGGCACTCGGCGTGCGCGAGTTCCGCCTGGCCTCGACGCTCGGCATCTCCAGCGTCGGCCAACTTGTCCTCGTGGACGAGCCGGTCGTGCAGGAGAAGAGCGTCAACAACACCCTCGCCCAGGCGATGGCGATCAAGCTGCCGTGCGTCGTGGCGGGGCGCATCGAGGCCGTCGAGGACGTGGACTTCTTCAAGTTCCAGGCGGAGGCCGGGCAGACGCTGACGTTCGAGCTGTTCTGCGCCCGGTTGCAGGACAAGATCCACGACTTGCAGAAGCACGCCAAGCCGATGCTCACCCTCTACGACGGCGCGGGCCGCGAACTGGCCGCGAACGATCATTTCTACTTCGCCGACCCGCTGCTCGGTTACACCATCCAGAAGAGCGGCATCTACTACGTCCAGATCCGCGAATCGACCTACGACGGCGACGCGCGCTGGGTGTACGCCCTGCGCGCCACCAACCGACCCCATGTCACGCACGTCTACCCGATGGCCGCCCGACCCGGCGAAACCGTCGAGGTCGAGCCGGTCGGCTCCGCGAAGCTGGTCAAGCCGCGTGTGCGGCTGACCGCGCCGAAGGAGCCGGGGCTGCACCAGGTGCAGCTCGACCTGGATGGCGTCAAGACGAACCCGGTGACGTTCCTCGTCAGCCCGCTGCCGCAGTTCGCCGAGCAGGAGCCGAACGACGAGCCGGCGCAGGCGACGCGCGTGACGCTGCCGTGTGGCATCAACGGCCGCATCGGCAAGAAGCGCGACCTCGATCACTTCGTCTTCGCGGCGAAGAAGGGACAGGCGATTCGCTTTGAAGTCAAGGCCCGGCGCTTCGGCACGCCGCTCTGCTCCAGCCTGCACGCGGTGCTGAACGTGCTGAACGCGAAGGGGGCAGTGCTGGCGAGCAACGACGACACGCACGGCAAGGAGGCCGCCCTGGTGTTCGCGGCGCCGGCCGACGGCGATTACGTCCTGCGCGTCCGCGACCTGAACAGCAAGGGCGGCGACACCGCGGTCTACCACGTCGAGGCCGACTTCGCCCGACCCGACTTCACGCTGCGCTGCGACCCCGACAAGGCGATGATCGGCCCCGGCTCCAGCACGGCGTGGTACGTCCAGCTCGTGCGCAGCGGCGGCTTTGACGGCCCGGTGCGCGTGGAGGTGAAGGACCTGCCCGCCGGCGTGACGGCCAGCCCGCTGACCATCCCCGCGACGATGGCGCAAGGCGTGATCGTGTTGACCGCCGCCGCGGATGCGAAGATCGACGCCGCCAACGTCGAGGTGATCGGCACGGCGACGGCGAAGGTGGACGGCAAGGACGAGGCGCTGGTGCGGCGGTCGGTCCCCGGGCAGGAGATCTACTTCCCCGGCGGCGGTCGCGGCCTGTTCGACGTCGCCCTGCAGACGGTCGCCGTGACGGAACCGTCGGACATCCTCAGGGTCGAGGTGAGCACGACGAAGATCGAGTTGAAGCCGGGCGGCGAGGCGCGCATCGAGGTGACGCTGCACCGCCGCAAGGATTACGACAAGGGGGTGTCGCTGGACGTGATGCTGGCGCACCTGGGGCGCGTGTTCGGCAACCCGCTGCCGCCCGGTGTGACCGTCGTCGCGGGCAAGAGCAAGACGCTGCTGGGGACGGCGAGCAAGGGACATTTCGTCCTTAAAGCGGCCGCCAACGCGGTGCCTATCGAGGGCGTGCCGATCAGCGTGCTGGCGCACGTGTCGATCAACTTCGTGGTGAAGGTCAGCTACTCCAGCCCGCTCATCCTGGTGAGCGTGCGCAAGCAGTAAGAACACAAGCCCCGACGTGCCAGCGAGGGAAGGCGACCTTGGATTGCCGCCTAACGCGAGGCTCACCTGACCGGGGTATCAGGGGTTTCTGATTTCAAACTCCCTCCGCAGCCACGGGGACCGGGGAGGAGTCAGGAACCGCTTGCGGAGGCGTGGACTCCGCAAGCGGTTCCTGACACGAATGCAATTGTCTTCGCTACCAACAGCCGATCAGCGGGAGCTCTTCTCCTTCCTGGAGGGACGCCTGGTCTTCGATCTACCCCATATTACTTGCTTCGTAACGCGTTCCGCCGTATCCCGGTCCAGTGAGTTCATCAATCGATAGACTGTTTTCACCTCGATAATCGTTTCACGATTCTTGACAATGCGGAAAGCCAACCACACCGCTAAGAAGCTGGCCACGAGGATAGCAACCAGGGCGACTGCACTCTCCAGGTGGAACACATGCAGCAGCGAGATGGCCGAACCCAGCACGCTCGCAAAAGCGGAAATCAGGCATTGCGTCAGGAGGAGCCTCTCGTAACGCCTACTCTTCGCCAACCGTTCGCGCAGCATCGCCTTGGCCTCTTCGAGGCTGGTCTGATCTTCGCGGGCAAACTCCGCGACCTGGGAGCGCCCCGTGCCAGCCCTCAAGAGCCGCCCAAGGGCCAGGAGCGGGCGGAAAAATTCATGGATGGAAAATGAGGCAGCCTCTGCTGTCAGGTCAAGGAGTCTTCTGGGGCTGGTCATGATGAGGTGTACCCCCCAATAACTTAGTCACGAAGAGCCATCCCATCCGCAGCATGAAAACGATGTACAAGAACGCATCAATCACTGCTATGGTGTACTTCGTCACGGTCAGGAGCGTTGCCAAGAACTCGCTAATCTCCCAGGAGGTCTTCATCCACGTCACAGCCAGATCAAGGCCGACGGCCGGGGCGAATATGATCGCAAACAGCCCTGATCCCACCAGCACATGAATGACTAGTTCAAAAACCGGCTCCCACCAACGGGGAGCATGCTGCCCAGGCGTCGTTGCCATGCCCTATAATACCCCACTGAAGAGGGCAGTTCCGTCCTCCTCCTGTCACCGTACCAGAAAAGCACCCGTCTTGCCATGCAGCGCTCCAGCCAGAAACGATCTCGTCTGTCGGCGCCTGGTCATGTTCCACGCGGCCTTACGCCACAAGGGACCGATCTTCCCAGGCCTCTGGTAATCTTAGCCGTACTTGCCCCCCACCCTCCCGCCAGCGAACAGTCCGATCTCATTATACAAGGCGATCTCGATAGTGGCCCTGCGTGGAGCTAAACTTACTCGATCGGACCATGCGTCATCCCGGCACAGCGGCATCCTGTTCGCTTTCCCGGGACTGCTCCAGCGTCTTCTTTGGGACGATGTCCAGAAGCCCAATCCGATCGTACCCCGAATGCTGGCGCACCTGGGGCGTGTGTTCGGCAACCCGCTGCCGCCCGGTGTGACCGTCGTCGCGGGCAAGAGCAAGACGCTGCTGGGCACGGCGAGCAAGGGACATTTCGTCCTCAAGGCGGCGGCCAACGCGGCGCCCATCG
>JBBRPS010000022.1:0-29804 GCA_038227745.1 Gemmatales bacterium
CCGCACCGCTGTCCACGAAACGGCCACGGGTAGCAGAGCGCACGCGAGACCGCGGCGAGACGAGCCGGATGCCTTAATTGGGCAAGTCCGGATCTGTGGGAGGGGTGGGAGGTGACTCCCACCCCGACCCGGCCCAATTTTCCCGCTGACAGCTTCCCGGATCCGTGGCTCAGGGCGTAGCGAGGATCTCCTGCCAGCTTGTCGCCATCGCGGCGCAGCGAATCATCCGCTTCAAACGATCCAGACCCGTGACAGCGGCAAGCCGCGCCTGGACGGATTCGTCAGGTGAGCCAATCCGTGCGACGCCGACGAGCAGGATAGCCTCCCGCGCGGCCATCTCCTGCCCCTCGTCGAGGATAGCCAGATACGTATCCGATTCGTGCATCGCTCGAACTCCTCTGAAGATCCGCACCGCCACGAGGGGAAAACGTGCCCGTCCCTTTAGAGCGTAGCGAGGATCTCCTGCCAGCCGGTAGCGGTCACGGCTTGGAGGAGCATCCGGTCCAGGCGTTCGAGATCCGTGATGCCTCCGAGGTAGGCCTTGACAGACTCGTCCGCAGGCCCCAGGCGTTTTTCACCGACGAGCAGGATGGCCTTCTTCGCATGCTTCTCCTGTCCCTCGTCGAGGATGGCCAGGAAGGTATCCGATTCGTGCATCGCTCGAACTCCTCTGAAAATCCGCGCCGCCACATCGCGCCGCACCCGCAGCCCTGTCAGAAGGAAGGCGTCGGTCAGCAGCTTCTTGGCCCGCTCGAGCGGCGCCTCCTTCACCAGACGTTCCGCGATTCGTTGGGCCACCGCGGTAAGCCCGTCCTCCAGCGCCAGGCCGGCGGGCAAGCGTCCCAGCACCGCCAGCGGCGTGACACCCAGGTCCGCGCCCGACAACTCCTCGGTCGGCCGCTCCCACAGGGGAACGACCTCATAGCTGAAGTCCATACTACCACGCCCCGGACGCGGCGCGTAGCGGATGATGCCGTTCATGTTGGCGTGCGCCGTCTGCGGGCGCAGCAGCAGGACGATGGTATGCACCGGCACGTGGTAGTGCGCGAAGAGCAAGGCATGATACACCATCAGGTCGGCGTGCTTCCAGGCTGCGGCACTGGACTGGAAGTCGATCTGGACGATCTCTTCCAGGGGGTCGCCGAGCCCCAGGATCAGGTCGGCCGCGGTCGTCACCGTGGACAGATCGACGTTCAGCACCTTCACCGGCGCTACGGGCGGCCGGTCGAAGGCGGCCAGAAAGCCCTGGGGACTCTCCCGACCCATGTCTTTCAAGGTGGCGTCGAAGGTCATGGCCATGACGACGATTTCCAGTAGTCTTCGCCCGCCGTGAGACCCTTCACGGGGGAAATGGGTGTCGCTTGACTGACCGTATACGATGCACGCTTTCCGCCGCGATCGGCGCGGGCCGCCGCCGCGGACGCCTTATTCACGCGCTCGCAGGAGGCTCGCGACGAAACGGATGGAGGACGGACGTGCCCTCGTAACACCGGAGCCGCCAGCCCTGCTCGCGCACGGCGACGCAGCCCACGTAGCCCGGCCACGGGACCAGTTCGCGCAACGACCAGCGCGACGCCTCCTCCAGGTCGCCCGCCACGTCCAGCAGGCGGGCCGGTTCGCCCGGCCGCAGCTCGACGACGAAGCTGTCCAGCGGCCGCGCCAGCCCCTCTCCCGACGCCTTGATGAACGCCTCCTTTCGCGTCCAGCAGGCGAAAAACGCCCGTTCCCGGTCAGCGGAGGGCACGTCCATGAGGGCGGCGACCTCGCGCGGGGCGAAGAAGCGCCGGGCCAGTTGCTCGAAGTTGGGGTGCGGCCGCACCTGTTCCAGGTCAATGCCAAGGTCGCGGCCGCGCGCCACCGCCAGAACAGCGCCGTCGCCGGAGTGCGACAGGTTGAATCCCAGATCGCCGCCCTCCGCCAGCGCCGGCTTGCCGTGGGGGCCGTAGCAGAACTCCAGGCTCGCGGGGTCGCGGCTCAGGTAACGCGCGAGCACGGCGCGGAGGAACCCGCGGGCGGCGAGGAACCGGCTGCGGTGCCGCTCGAAGTGGAAGCGGCCGGCGCGGGCGCGCTCGTCCGGCGTCAGCGTCTGCAGCAGGCCCGCCAGGCGCTCCTCCGCCACGTCAAGCGACAGCCGCCAGGCGTGGACCTCCTCAGGCGCCAGGTCCAGGAACTTCGGCGGCGGCCCCCAGGCATCTTCCGCTGACGTCATGGTGCCGTCCCTTCCGTGGCCGTCCCCACCAGAAACCGCAGATGGCCGTTGACGATCTCCAGCAGGGTGTCGCGCGAGGTGCGCGGGAAGAAGTGGTCGCCGGGCAGCAGGTGCAGGTCGAACCCCGCCGTGGCCTCCGCCTCCCAGGCGGCGAGGCTGTCCGGGCTGACCTGTTCATCCTCCAGGCCTCCGAACGCGGTGAGGGGACAGGCGAGCGGCGGCTCGGCGGTGTACCGATACGTCTCCAGGACCGCGAAGTCGGCCCGCAGCAGCGGCAGCAGGGCGTCGAGCAGTTCCGCGTTGCGCAGGACCGCTTCCGGCGTGCCCTTGAGCCGGCGCAGCTCGTCGAGGAAGCGGTCGCGCGGCAGCGTGTGCAGCGGCGGGTCGGCGGCCCGGAACCGCGCCGGTGCCTCGCAGCCCGCCACGAATAGCCAGGCCGGAAGGGGACCGCGTTCGCGCCGCAGTCGGCGGGCGGTCTCGAAGGCGAGCAGCGC
The DNA here is from genome assembly GCA_038227745.1 of Gemmatales bacterium. Lineage (GTDB taxonomy): Bacteria > Planctomycetota > Planctomycetia > Gemmatales > Gemmataceae > DASPXY01. The sequence continues at coordinate 2,704 of JBBRPS010000022.1, forward strand.
CCCCAGGCTGTGGCCGAAGAACGCGAACGGTACGTCGAGCCAGGGCCGCAGCGCGGCGTTGGCCTGTTCCACCAGGGCCGGCATGGCGGTCAGCGGCGGCTCGTGGAAGCGGTTCTCGCGCCCCGGCGGCTGCACTCCGCAGACCTCGACGCCCGCCAGTGCCAGCCCCTGCCACTCCCGAAACGCCGTGGCGCCGCCGCCGGCGTGAGGGAAGCAGAACAGGCGGGCGCGGCACGGCGGCCTGTCGCGCGGGGAGAGGATCCAGGGAGAAGAAGGGATTGCCGCCATGTTCCGGTGCGCTTCAGTCCTGCCATGCCCCGACCTGCTCGGCGATCGCCTCGATCAGCCGTTCCAGGCTCCCCGCGGCCAGCACGGCAATCGACTCCTGATAAATGCCCTTGCCGTAAGCGTCCCTCGTCGGCAGGTACGCCGGCCGCGAGCCGTTCGCCAGCGTCATCACCACCAGCGGCACCCCAGCGAAGCGCTTGCGCAGCGACCATTGCAGCAGTTGGTAGTGCTCCGCCTCGACCGCCAGCCAGAAGGCGTCGCCCATCTGCCAGAGCGCAACGGGCAGGGGGAACGTCTCGCCCGGCGGCAGCCCGCGCACGCGCGTCAGGCCGCGCGTCATCCGCTCGACCATGGCACGGCAGTCGCGCGCCCGGTCCGCGTCGCCCGCCGCCCGCGCCTCCTCTTCCTCGGTCTGCCAGCGCGCCCGCTCCGCCTCCGTCTGCTCCGCGGTCCGCAACCCTTCGCGGTAGGGCAGGTCCACCATCCAGCGGCGGCAGCGCCAGCGCGCCTGTCGCTGCAACGTAGCCGCCTCGAGTGGCACGTGCTCCCACGCGCCCAACGTCGCCCCGGAGATCACCGGCCCCTTGTACCGGAACTGCGTCGCGGGCGCCGGCAGCCCCTCCAGCGCCGCCAGGGCGGCGTAACCCAGTTGTCGGCCGTTGCGGTCCGCCACCGCCGTGTCGCCGACGAAGCCCTCGCGCGGCCCGAGGTCCCCCGACGCCCCCTGCAAAAAGACGCACGGGACGCCGGTCGCGCCCTCGACCACCTCGCGCAGCGCGCCGGGATAGTCGGGGCTGATGAGCGTATTCTCCCACGCCAGCGTCGTCGGGTGGCAGGCGTAGTTGACGAACGTCGCCAGCGCCGCCCCGGAGTCCCCAGTAGCGCGCCCGACCAGGACCATGTCGTCGGCTGGCCCGTCGGGGTTGAACCCGCACACGAACTGGCCACTCGCCTCGTCCCAGAAATCGCGGTGCCCGGCCAGCGCGCATCTCCCCACGCCGTAAGCGACCGTCGCCGGCCGGACCGCGCGCCGTGCCTCCGCGACGAGGGCGGCCGACCGCTCGCCCAGTTCGTCCAGGTAGCGCGGGATCAGCTCGCCCCCGGACAAGCCGACGCGCTCCAGACCCATCAGCCCGGCGCCGTGCGTGTGCGAGAAGGCGACTGTGAGCTGCTCCGGCGCCAGCCCGTTCCGGCCGCAGACCGCTTCGCGCAGCGCGTTCATCTCCCGGTCCCAGAGGAGACAGAGATCGATGGCGAGCACCACCTGCTCCGCCTCGACCGTCGGTTCGCCGTCGAGGCGCTGGAAGACGACGGCGGTGGCGCTGAGCGGGCGGTGGACGCCGGTCGCGCGCTCGTGCGTCGCCGCGCCCCACATGCGGTGATAGATGCCGACCGGCGGCGTGATGTCGCCACGCGCCAGCCCGAAGCGGCAGCGACTTTGCGGGGTGATGACCTGGGACATGGTGCGGCCCTCGAAGCCCACCCGGCACAATGGGTGGCCAATGTAACCACTTTACTCGGGGACGCGCCAGGAGTAACTGAACGACGTTCAGTTACTCCCGCAGATCGGTCTCTGCTCATGGCGGAGTCGCGCCCTCGGTGGAGGAGCTGGGAACCGAACCAGGAAGTCTTGAAACCGGCGCGAGGGGACAAAATCGAGGTTGGTTCGTCAACCGCGGCTACTTCCAGAGTTGGGTGTCCACGATGGCGCGGCGGGGGGCATGGCGTCTGTTGCTGGAGACGGAACGGGTGCAGGCACTGCTTGGGGAGCTGCGCGACGTCGCCCGGCAGCTCCTGTGCTGGCATTACGCCGACCAGCTGACCTTCCCGCAGATGGCCGCGGTGCTGTTCGGCGATTCGCTGCACGCGGACACCGCGCGTGCCGCGGTGAGACAGGCTTATACTGACTTATGCAGGGTGCTGCAAAGCCACGGCCTGACCAGCGGGCCGGGGGTATTCCCGTTCCCTCAGTGATCCGTTCTCCACCGCGGGCCGGCTCCCGCCCTGTCAGGAGGAAACCATGAGCGAGCAGGTCTCCACCAAGGTCGCTCCCGAACTGCTCGAGGGTGTCCCTGAACTGCTGCGGGCGCTGTGGCAGATCGACAAGGATCCGGCGTTGGAGCCGCTTCAGGATCCGAAGGAGCTTGCCCTGGCCCGGGAGTGGCTCGTCCGCGTTCTTCTCGACCCGCCCTCCTTTCAGGCTTACGTCCCTATCCTGGAGGGGAAGGATTATTATGACGCGGAGTTCCGTTATCCCCCTTCCCGCTGGGACAGGTGGGAGGAGGACAAACCGCAGCCGGCAACCCTTCCCACGACGGATCCGCTGCTCCTGGAGTGGTGGCAGCAACGGCAACCGCCACTCCCGCCCCCGCTGCCGATGCCTCCGGATGCCTTCCGCCCTCGGCAGCCGCTCGCCAAGGAAAGGGCGCTTCAGATCGTCAAGCACGGGCCTGAGATGTTGAGTCGGCGGCAGCTGGCTGCCCTTCTGCTCAGTCCGTTGCTGCTGTGCGAACTGGGCGACTGGATCAGCATTCAGCTGCCGGAGCCCTGGTTGCCGCACATGGAACGGCTCGGCCGCGAAGTGATGAAGCGCTGCGGCTTCGAGGTGCCCCGCCGCTTCACCAACCCGCCCGGCAAGCAACCCCCTTCGGAAGACACGGATCTGGCCGCGACGGACGAGGAGACAACCATCTGACGAGGTGCCGTAAGCAGCCAGCGAAGTCAAAGTCCTGTCCGCATCGGTAGATAATGGTTCGGCTGCTGCGTGCTGCCCCACTTCCGCCAGACAGGGTCTTTGCCGAGTTGGCAGAAAGGACGGGCCGTGTCTCATCCGCCGAACAACCTCTCGGAACTGCGTCCCCTCCTTGCGCCGGCGTTCGCCCTGGATGAACTCGGCCGGCTTGGAGATTTCCCCATCCTCGCCTGGTGCGGTGCCGGCGGAATGGGCTTCGTCTGCAAGGCCCGCCAGCCGGGCCTTGCGCGGGTCATCGCCCTCAAGGTGATGAAGCCGGCTTTCGCCGGGGATATCACCTTCCTGCTGCGCTTCCAGACTGAGGGCCGAACGATGGCGGCCATCCGGCATTCGCACGTCGTTCTCGTGCATTCGCCCAGCGCGGTTACCGTCCGGTATGAGAGCCGGGATTGTGTGCTGCCCTGCCTCGTCATGGAGTACCTCGAGGGCGAAACGCTCCATAGCCGTCTCGAGCGAGAGAAACGCCTGCCGGTGGAGGAGATCCTGCGGATCGGCAGGGAGATCGCCGAGGGGTTGGCCGCGATCCACGAGCAGAAGTTGATCCACCGCGACATCAAGCCGGGCAACCTCTGGCTGGAAGTACCCCAGGGGCGAGTCAAGATCCTCGACTTCGGCCTGGCCCGGGGGCTGGAGGACACGCACCTGACGGAGACGCACCAGCGCCCCGGCACAGGGGCCTACATGGCGCCCGAGCAACTAGACGGTGAGGAGTTGGACGGGCGCTGCGATCTCTTCAGCCTGGGCTGCGTGCTGTACGAGGCGAGCGCCGGCAAGAGGGCGTTCGAGAACAGGGACCGTTCTGTCCTGCCGCGGTCGCCGCATGAAGTCAATAGCGAGGTCCCCCCGCCTCTCTCCGACCTCATCATGAAACTGCTGGCCCGGGACCGAACCGCTCGCTACCCCTCCGCACACGAGTTGCTCGAAGAGTTGGAGAGCCTCGCGGGAATTCGGCGAAAGCCGGACCGCCCGGGCTCTGCGGTGGACAGCCCTTCCACGGTCCTGGAACTGACCTTCACCGCGATGACCGGGAGCCCCTGGCAGGGAGAGGCGAAGGTCGGCTGTGACGGGCAAGTCAGCCCGCCGTTCCCGGTCGGCGAGGGGCTGACGGCGAAAGAGCGGCAGGAGGTGCGCTGGTACGTCGAGGCGTTCATGGACCTGCCCGAGGGCGGCAACCTCGTCCGCGCCGAGGCCGTCGAGAAGCGCCTGCGCACCTACGGCGAGGAACTGTGGCAGCAGCTGCGCCGCCCCGAGGTCGAGGCCTGGCTGAAAGCGGTCCAGGCGGCGAAGTCGGGGTGGCTGGTGCTGCGCGTGGAGAAGCCCGGCGACGAGGTGGCCTTCCGCAGTGCCTGGGAACTGCTGCGGGTCGGGGAGGGCGGCGGCACGCCGCTGCACCAACTCGGAGTCTCCGTGGTGCGGCACGTGAAGCCCGCCCTGCCGACGGCGAAGGCTCGGGACACGTCCGCCGGCCTGCGCGTCCTGGTGGTCGTGTGCCGGCCGGACGGAGCGGGTTTCCTCGATCCGCGCTACACGCCCGAGGCCATCCCGGAGGCGCTGAAGGACCGGCCCGAGGTCACGGTCGAGTTCTGCCGTCCGCCGACGTTGGCGGCCCTGGTGCGCACCCTGGAGCAGGCCCGCGACGGGGAGCCGTATCACGTGGTCCACTTCGACGGCCACGGCACCACCGCGGAAGGGGGCGTGGGCGCCCTGTGTTTCGAGGACGACAAGGGCGAGCTCGACACGGTGCGGGCCGATCGGCTGGGGACGTTGCTGGCCGGGCTCGACGTGCCGCTGATGGTGCTGGCGGCGTGCCGGACGTCGATGAAGGACTCGTCGGAGGAGACGGTGGCGACGGCGCTGCTGCGGCAGGGCGTGGGCACGGTGCTGGCGATGGGCTACGCAGTGCATGTGGACATGGACCGCGAGCTGATCGCCGGCTTCTACGAAGCCATTGCCAGGGGCAAGTCGCTGGGGGCCGCCGTGCAGTGGGCACGCAAACGGCTCCTCGCCAACATGAGCCGGCGGCTCGGCACCGGCCCGGACGCGCCGGAGGTGAAGTTGCAGGACTGGTTCGTGCCGCAGCTGTATCAGGCGGGCGACGACCCGGTCCTGTTGCCGCAGAAGCCGCGCGGGCGGAAGAAGCAGCAGGAGGGCGAGCTGACCGGCTTCCCGCCGGCGCCGCGGGCCGGCTTCCAGGGGCGCGGCCGCGAGCTGCACCGCCTGGAGCGGGCGCTGCTGGCCCACCGCGTCGTCGTCATGTACGCGCCGGGCGGCAGCGGCAAGACGGCGCTGGCGCGTGAGGCTGCCTACTGGTGGACGCGCACCGGTCTGTTCCCCGACGGCGCCGTCTTCGCCTCCTTCGAGAGGACGCAGTCGCCGGAAGCCGTCCTCACCGAGGTCGGCCAGGCGCTGGAGGGCGAGAAGTTCCTCCAGCGCAAGGATCCGCGCAAGGGGCTGGTCGGGCTGCTGAAGAAGAGGCGACTGCTGGTGATCTGGGACAATTACGAGTCGGTGCTGCCGGCCTTCCGCGGCGGCGAGGCGACCCCGCCGGAGTTTGCGGAACTGGCCCGCGAATGGACCGCCGGCGGGTCGCGCCTGCTGGTCACCAGCCGCGACGGCGAGGTCGGCCTGGAGGGCGCCTGGCCGTTTGCGCTGGGCGAGCTGTCCTTGCCGGAGGGGCTGTTGCTGCTGGTCCGCTACCTGGAGCGGCTGGGGGCCGACCGCCAGGAGCGCGTCCAGCGGGGGCTGACGGTGGAGGCGCTGGGGGCGTTGGTGGAGCGGCTGGGGGGGCACCCGCTGGCGCTGGAGCTGATGACGCCGTTCGTGCGCGGGCGGGGGGTGGCGGCGGTGCTGGAGGAGTTGGGGCCGCTGCTGGCTCAGGCGGCTCAGACGCACGGCGAGGGACGCAACCGCAGCCTGTGGGCGTCGCTGCACTTTTCGATTCGCCACCTGTCCGAAGCGACACGGGCGGCGCTGCCGGCGGTGGCCCTGCTGGCCGGCGGCTGCCTGGAGAACATGGCGCCGATGGTGACGGGGCTGGAGGCGGCGGCGTGGGCGACGGTGCGAGCGGAACTGGAGCGGACGGGGCTGGTGCGCGTGGAGGGGCCGGTGCTGCGCCCGCACCCCGTCCTCGCCGACGTGCCGGAGTTGGCGCCGACGCCGGAGGTGCAGGAGCGCTTCCTCGCCGTGGTGGGCGCGTTTTGTGGGGAGTTCGACGAGCTGGTGCGCTCGCCGGAGGCGCGGGCGGCGTTGACCGCCCTGTCGATTTGTAAGGCGGTGGTGCTGCGGGCGGTCGAGCGGGCGCTGGCCGACGGCAACCTGCAAGTGGCCTGGGCACTGGCCGACTCTCTCAAGCTCTACCTGGAACGGCGTGGCCGGAGCGGCGAGGGGGCACGGCTGATGACGCGCCTGCACAAGCACCTGGGGGCCGAGGGCGGCGAACTCACCGAAGTGGCGGCCAACCTGGAACGACAGGCCGCCGTGGCGCGGGCCGCCCACGACGCCGACGGGGCGCAACAAGCGCTGGAAGGCTTGCTGGTGCGCCTGCGAGTGGTGCAGAGTTGGGACTGCCGCTTTCAGCAAGCAGTGACGCTCAGAGAACTGGGCAGTTTGCACTACGACCTTCGCCGCCAACCAGCCGATGCCCTGGCTCCCCTGGCCGAAGCGGGAAAACTGTTTCACGCTCTGGAAACCGAGGGACGAAACAACAGCACGAACCGGGCGGCCGTGCTGGGAGACCGCGCCAACGCGCTGCGTGCCCTTACCCGCCTCGATGAAGCCCTGGCCGCCGCGGAGGAGAGCCTGGCTCTCAATCGGGCGAGGAAGGATGGCTCTGCCGTGGCGCGCTGTCAGGGGGTGATCGCTGGCATTCTTGCAGCCCAGGGCCGCACTGGGGAGGCGGAGGAGCGCTACGGCGAGGCCCTGGTAGCGGCCCGCGCCGCGGGCGATGACGAATTACAGGGCATCATCGCGCAGCACCTCGGCGTTCTGGCTCTGAACCGCTCACACCCCGACGAAGCCGTCGCTCACCTGCGCGAAGCGCTCGCCGCCTTCCAGCGCGCACACGACGAGCACAACCAGATGAGGGTACTCAATTCCCTGGGCAATGTGGAGTCCCAGCGCGGCAACCTGGAGGCAGCGCTGGCCTGGTACGACGGCTCCCTGGAACGGGCCCGGAAACTGGACAGTGGCGAGGGGCAGGCGACAGCACGCTCAGGCCGGGCGCTGATCTTTTCCACGCAGGCGCAGCAGGCAACCGACCCAGACCGTGCTCGACAACTGCTGGAACGGGCCATTACCGAGGAGCGGGCCGCCCTGATCCTCAAAAAACAACTCGGCCAACCCAACTCGATCCGCATCTCCCACAACAACCTGGCGGACAACTTACGCCTTGCCGGCGCGCTGGACGAAGCGGAGGAGCACGCGCGTAAGGCGCTGGCCATCTGTGAGCAGTGGCGCGCTCCCACCACATGGAAGACGCTGTGGCTCCTTGAAGAGATCGCCGCGGCGCGGGGTGACGCGGCGGCCGCCGCCGAATGGCGCCAGCGCAAGGAAGCGGCCCGGATCGAGGCCGAAGCGCGTGCTGGCACGCCGTCGTTGCCGCTGGAGATGGTGGCTCCCTTGCTGCAACTGGCGGCACAGGCTCGCGCTGAGAGCTTGTCCCTGGAAGAGGCCCTGACCGGCGCCGGCGCCAAGGACGACTTCCTGCCCACGCTCGCCGCTCGCTATTCCTGGCTGGTGGCGCACCTGCGCGCCCTGGCCGCAGGCGCGGCCCACCCCGCCGACGCCGTGCCCGGCCCGTACCGTGACCTTCTCGACGCCGCCTGGCAGCAAGCGGTATCGGGTTGACGCGATGCAAGAGGGACTGTCTCACCTGTGGAGGGGACGCAGGGGGAAGTAGGACACTGGCGGTGCCCTGCCGCGCCGGGAGACACACCCTGTGTGGAGGGTTGAAAGAAGGGTCGGAAAGCGTCCGGGACCCTTGACCGCCAACAACTTGCGCCGCCGACCATTCTTTCACGGTGACAGAAAGGTCTGAAAGAATCCTCCCCTTCTTCCCCCAGGAACTGTCCGCCTCCCGCGAAGGCGAAGCGACAGTCCGGGATAGGGACTGTCTGGCGAAGAGCGGCTCAAGGGCCTCTCGCCGGAAGAGCGAAGCCACCTTCAAGCGGGAGAAGAAGGATCCTTCGCCCCTTTGAGTAAGGGGTGACGACCTGGGACACGGTGCGGCCGTCGAAAACCCACCCGTGGCCACGGGTGGGCTCGGCGGTTACGACTCCTTGTTCCCCAGCTGACGCTTGATGTGCTGCACGAGGTTCTTCATCTGGAACCCCTGCTCGGGGCAGACGTCCACGCGGCTACCGCGGCGGCGCAGGTTGTCCGCCACGACCGGGCCGACCGCCGCCACCTGCACGCGCTCCAGGCCGTGCTTCAGCTCCGCCTCCAGACCGCGCTCGGCCGCGACCTCGTAGAGGCGATCGACCTGGGGTGAACTGGTGAAGACCGCGGCGTCCACGCCGCCGCCCGCCATCTTGCCGATCAGTTCGGCCACGTGATCCGCGTCGGTCGCCGCCGCGTAGACGTAGGGCAGCACGGTGCGGACCGTCGCTCCGGCCTGTTCGAGGAACTGCGTGAGCGGCGGATTGCTCTCGCTGTAGAACTGCACGCCCACGGTCCGGCCGGCGAGCGGCTCCTGCTTCAACGTCGCGATCACGCCCTCGGTCGTCGGCGTCTCGGCCACGACGGCGGGGGCCAGGCCGACTTCCTTCAAGGCACGTACCGGCTTGGGGCCGCGGGTCACAGTCCGCGTGCGCGCCAGAGCTGCGATCACGGCGTCGCGCAACCCCTCGCGGTCCGCAAAGCCGAGCAGGCGCCGCAGCCCCTCCCCGGTGAACAGGAGGACGTAATCGAACCGGCCGGCCGCCAGCTCGCGCAGCCACGCCAGCACCGGCACGGCGTCGGGCGCGTCGAGGATGCTGAGCATCGGGCAACGCAGGATCGTGGCCCCTTCCTTCTCCAGCATCTGCGCCAGGTCTTCCAGTTGCCGCCCTTCGGCGAGGGCGATCAGGCGCTTCTCCAGAGGCGCTGTCATGGGTGTCGGCTCCGTTGTTGGGACGAAGGAAGGAGGGGACGCGAAACGGCAAGCCGGGTTCACGGCACCGGCGGCTCCGCCTTCGGCACCGGCGGGTGCTTGTTGTAATCGTTCATTCCCCAGCGGACGACCCAGTCCGGCAGCCAGCGCGTGACCTTCATCAGCAGGGTCGTCTGCCACGGAAAATTGTAGACCTTCACGCGCCGCCGCAGCGCCCTGACGATGCGCCGGGCGGCCTCATCGGCGCTCATCAGCCACGGCATCTTGAACTCGTTGACATCGGTCATGGGCGTCTTGATGAAGCCGGGGCAGATGGTGGTGACGGCGATCTTGCGGTCGCGGAGCTGGATGCGCAGCCCCTCCAGGTAACTATTCACCGCCGCCTTGGTGGCGCAGTACGCCGACTCGCCGGGCAGGCCCTTGTACGCCGCCAGGCTCGACACCGCCGCGAGGTGCCCGTGGCCCCGCTGCAGCATCTCCGGCAGCACCGCCTCAATGGCATAGACCACGCCGAGGACGTTCACGCGGAACATGTTCTCGATCTGCGGCACGTTCATCGGCTGCAAGAGCGTCGGCGTGCCGACGCCGGCGTTGGCGACCAGCAGGTCCACCGGCCCGAGCCGGCCGCGCACTTCCTGCACGGCCGCCAGCGTCTGGGCACGGTCGGCGACGTCAGCGGGGGCGAACGCCGCGGTGCCGCCCTCCTTCTCGATCTCGGCCGCCAGCGCCTCGAGCCGGTCGCGCCGGCGCGCGATCAGTCCGACGCGGCACTTCTGCGCCGCCAGCGCCCTGGCCAGCGACCAGCCGATGCCGCTGGACGCCCCGGTAATGACGGCCACCTGGTTCGCGAATGCCATGACCACCTTCCGAAGGAACGAGGAACCCGGGGAAAGCGGCGGCGCCGCCTTTGCGCCCTGTGCGGGTTTTCCTTCCTCCTGTTTTCTTTTTCCTCCGCCCGATGGCCAGAGGGGAGGCAGGGCCGGCGCCGCCGGGGTGGCATACTTACGCTGGCCCCTCTTGGCGCCGTGGCGCGTTCGCGCCACAATTCCTTGTAACGGCAATTGCTTTCTTCCTCTCCTCTCCCCGAAGTGGGGCGAGGGGAGAACAAGTCCATCCCATCGCCACGCTCTCCCGAGGTCCGCCTCCATGACCCGATCCGGAGCCGGTCTGTTCGCCGCCCTGGCCCTCACCCTGGCCGCCACCCCCACGCCGGCCCAGCCCCCCGCGCCGCCCCCGCCGGCGCGCTACAACGCCGTCCTCCGCTACCACATCACCTCGGCGCGCGACCAGCACGTTCGGCACTACGACGCGCTCGTTGACTTTTTGAAGCAGCAGGGATTCGCGTTCGTGCCGGCCCTCGACACTTTCCCCGATAGCGACCGCGAGGATCGCACCAAGACCACGTTCAGCGGCACGATCGGCTCGGCGAACTTCCTCAGGCTCTTTCGCAACACGCACGTCGCGGCGCTGCTGCTGACGCCGCCGGGGTACACGCTGCCCGCCGCACCCGACCAGCCGGTCGCGGTCCGCCTGGAACTGGCCCCCGGCTTCACGCCGCGCCGGCAGCAGGATCTGGCCCGCCAGGCCCGCGTGCTGCTGCGGCAACTCGGCTTCGTTGAGGCCGCCGGCTACGACGACCGCGGCTATACGCGCCGGCCGCACACGCGCCTGGTCGGCACTGTCCCCGCCGCCCAGCTCCAGGTCGCCAAGGACGACCCCTACCCGCTGCCGCCCTTGCTGAAAGACCTGCGGAGCCAGCCGGGCGGCTGGCTCGGGCCGCGCATCCTGTTGGAGGACCTGCCCGCACCGCTCGCCCAGGTGTCGCCCCTCCTCGTCATTGAGGTGCTGCCCGACGCGGCACCGCCGAAGGGCCTCGCCGCGTCGGCCCCCCGCGACGACTTCGCCCTCACCAGGATCAGTGACGACCTCTGGGCCATCGCCAGCCGCAAGGAGGACGACAGCCGTGTCGTGCGCATGGAAGTCCTCCTCGCCTACACGCCGGACGAGAAGGAGCGCGGCTGGCGCGAGGCCCTGGCCGTCGCGGCGCCGAGCGTCTACGTTGAGGGCCGCATCGGTTCGATCGTCACTGTCCAGGCCCGCGCCCGCGACGCCCGCGGCCTGGCCGCCCTGCCGCTCGTCTCCACGGTCCGCCTGGCGCGGCCCGCCCGCGTCGGCATCGACCCCGCCGTGAAGATCGACGGAGACAACGCCCGCGCGCTCCGGCAGTCCGGCCTGGAGCGGCTGCACCGCAGGGGAGCGCGCGGCCAGGGCGTCCGCCTCGTCGTGATCGACGCCGACTTCCAGGGCCACGAAGAATTGATGGACGGCAAGCACCTGCCGAAGGTGACGAAGTACATCGACCTGACGGCGGAGCGCAACGACGACCTGTTGCCGGACCCGCCCGCGGGAGACCCAAAGTTCCTGGGCCACGGCACGCGCTGCGCCCTGGCCGCGGCGCTGGCCGCCCCGGACGCCGACCTGACGCTGGTGCGCATCGACCCGGCCGCCCCACACCAACTGCTCGAGGTCGCGAAGTTCATCAACGGCGCGGGGGTCAGCACGGAGTACCTCACGCAGCGTCAGGACGAGCTGAGCGCCGAGGCCGCCACGCTGCGCCAGCGCCTGCGGGAACTGCTCGACGAGCGCGAGAAGGTGCTGCGGAACTTCGAGGACGAGAAGAATTTCGAGACCGACTACGGCATCCTGGGCACGGCCGGCGTCTGGCTGTTCAGTGAGCGCCAGTGGCACTACCTGCGCATGGAGGAGCTGGAGCGCGACGAGCGCGACCACCGCCGCCGTGAGGTGCGCTACCTCCGGCTCATCCGGGCCTTGCAGGACCTGCGCGGCGCCCAGGTCGTCTCCTGCGCGCTGGTGTGGAACACTGGCTACCCGCTCTCGGCCACCAGCCCGCTGAGCCGCTGGTTCGACGACAACCCTTCCTTGAAGTTCCTGTGGTTCCAGTCGGCGGGCAACACCGCGGGGCAGAACTGGAACGGCCTGTTCCGCGACGCGGACGACAACGGCGTGATGGAGTTCGCGGCCCCCGACGCGCCGCTGCCGCGGGGGCGCTGGACGCGGGAGCTGAACTTCCTCGGCTGGCGGCCCTGGGCGGGCAAGGAGAGCGCCGACCTGCCGGCCGGGGCGCGGGTGCGGCTGGCGCTGCAGTGGCGCGAGCCGCACGACCCGGACTTCTTCTTCCGCCCCGGCGAGTGGGACGTGTACCGTCAGCCGCTGGCATCGCTGCGCCTGGTGGTACTGCACCAGCGCGACCCGGGCGCGAAGGTGCTGCCGGCCGACGCCTTCGAGGTGGTGGCCCGCTCCGAGCCACTGCCGCAGCGCCTCGACAACCAGCCGACCTCCTCGACCTACGAGCTGCTGCTGGAGTTCCCGGTGGACAAGGCCGGCCGCTACGCGGTGCGCGTGGAACGGCAGCGGTCATCGCAGTGGGAGCTGCTAGTGGACCCGCGGAACGGCCGCGAGGCGGTGGGACTGGTGGACGGCCTGACGCCGACCGGCATCCGCCCGCTGGGGACGAACACGCTGCCGGCCCTGGAGAAGCAGTGGGAGCTGCGGACGCGGCTGTTCGTGGAGACGGTGGACGAGGCGTCGGTGCGGCAGGGACGGCCGGTGTTCCTCGACTTCGCGACGGCGCGCGGCACGCTCGGCGTCCCCGGCGACGCGCGGGCAGTGGTGAGCGTGGGCGCGGCGGGGCTGGACGACAAGCGCCGGCCGTACAGCGCCGACGGGGCGGCGGCGAACCTCGATTACCTCGTCAAGCCGGACGTGCTGGCCTACGACGCGCTGCGGCTGGGCAAGGAGGAGACGGGGGTGGCGTTCGGGGCGAGCCTGGCGACGCCGTTCGCGGCGGGCCTCGCGGCGTGTCTGCGCAGCGACGGCATGCGCCCGGCGGACTTGTGGCGCTACCTGCACCAGCGGCCAGGGGGCGTGCTGCGGGCGCCGGCGGGCAAGTAAGACGCCGCTGCCGTTTCGCAGCACTCGGAGTCTGTCCCAGAAGGCCGTATACTGCACGCGGGATCACCTGACACCAGCCCGAAGCGCAAGGCCCCGTAATGCGTGGGCCAGGGGTCGGGGTTGGTAGTCCCGCCTGAAGGCGGGACTACCAACCCGTCCAGCGAAGTTTGACGAAGCCTTCGACCTGGCGCCGCCCGTGAGTCCGCTGTCGGCGGGCTTCATCGTGGTGAGTGCCCGGCCCTCCCTCCGGGAGCTGACGCCCCCGGCTCGCCTCGGTCTCGAGGAGCGGTCAGTTGTTGTTCTTCTTTTTCCTCTTCTTGGCGTGCAGCCCCTCGACCTTGATCTGGCTGACGACCTCCTTCGCCTCCACCTTGGTGGTGGTGAGGGTGACCTCCGCGTTGGTCTTGACCGCGGTCAGGCCGCCGGGCAGGTCCTGCAGCTTCGCCTTCTTGAGCTTCTTGCCCACCAGGCCCACGACCTTGAAGTCCTTGTCGAGGTTGTAGGTCTTGTCCTTGTCCTCGACGGTGATCGTGATGGTGCTCTTGTCCGCATCGACGTTCTTCACCTTGCCCTTGATCTCGTCGGCGACGAGGGCGCCGCTGAAGACCAGTACGACCGCGAACACGCCACCGCTCAGCACACGCAGCATTGCACGTCCCTCCTGTAAAGGTCCAACTCGGTCGTCGCCGGCCGCCAGCCCACGCGGGCCGGGTGCCGGCCTCCGAAGATACAACGCCCGCTCCCTGTTCTCGTTTGGAAGATGGTTTACTCCTGTTCCCCTGGCGCAGCCTTGCCCTTGCGACCGCCCTTGCGGCCGGCCTTCTTGCCGCCGTGGCCCTTCGGCCAGGCGTGCTTGCGCGGGGCCTCCAGGACACGCCGGATCGCGCGCCGCGAGGCATCGGGGCCGCGCTCCAGCAGCGCCTGCAGCGCCTGGGCACGCTTCGCCTCACGCCGGGCCAACTTGTCCAGGTGCCGCTTGCGGTCGGCGCCGAGACCGGGGTCGGACTTGACCCGCTCCAGGCTGGCGCCAACCCCCAGCTCCGCGACGCGGTGGTACTGCTCCGCGACCCGGCTCACCTCCTGCTCCCGTTCGTGTGCCGCGGCCGAGTCCACGCGCTGCAGCAGGCGGTTGGCCACCTCGTCGAAGCGGTCCGCCTCCGCCAGCGGGTCGTCGTTCCGGGCCAGCCACGTGCCATTGTCCAGGAGCAGTCGGCCCAGCTCGCGGTCCTCGGGGGACAGCTCCGCCTGGTGCAGGGCGGCGCGGAACTTCGTCGCCTCCTCCGCGTAGATCCGGTTGCGCTCGTCGAGGGAGCGTGTCTCCGCCAGGTGGAGGTTCCAGTCGATCAGGCGCTCGACCACGTCGGCGGAGGCGTGGGCCTCGCTTCCGGGGAAGAACAGCCAGGTCGCCAGCCCGGCACTGAGGACGATCAGCGCCGCGACCGCCCAGCGCGGCGGCACGAGCCGGCGCAGGAACCGCAGGCGCGGCGGCGGCCTCCGCCCCACGGTGATGAGAAACGCAGTGCGCGCCCGGTCGGCGCCGGCGGGCACGGGCAGCTCGCGCCACGCCTGCTCCAGCTGCTGCAATTCCTCGGCGAGTCGGCCGCACTCGCCGCAGCGGCGGGTGTGCTCGATGAGTTCCGGCAGGCCCGAGCACTCGGGGCGCGGGTCGTCGGAGCGGAGCAGCCAGTCGCGGGCCTGTGCGCAGTCCATGGCGGATCCCCGGTCGTCTCTCAAAGTTTCGCCGACAACCGCTTGAGCAGCTTCGTCCTGGCCTGGTGCATGTGCCAGCGGGCGGCCTCCTCGGAGGTGCCCAGCAGCGCCGCGATGTCGCGGAAGGGCATGTCCTCGGTGGCCCGCAGGTGGAACACCAGCCGGGCCGTCTCGGACAGCTCTTCCAGGGCGGCGTGCAGCAGCGCGCAGTCCTCTTCAATCTCCAGCGACTTGCCGGGGCGCTCCGGAGCGGCGGCCGGCTCGTCGGCCAGCGGCTCGACGCGCGCCCGGCGGCGCTTGCGCTGGCCATCGAAGAAGGCGTTGGAGGCGATTCGCAGCAGCCAGGCCCGCATGTTGGTCCCCGGGGCGAACGAGTCCAGCCGGCCCAGGGCACGCAGGAAGGTCTCCTGCGCCAGGTCGTCGGTGTCGTGGGGGTTGCCGGTCAGGTGGGAGAGCAGCCGATAGACGGCGTTCCAGTGGTCGGCCACCACCGCCGCGAAGGAGTTCTCGCCGGCCGCTCGGGCCGGGTCGCTCGGACCGCCATTCCGGGCCACTGCACTCTCCTGCACCGCCAGCTTCAACGTCCGCCGGGGGGGGTTCGTTAGGGGAAAAATCGGGGACGTGGCCCCGAATTCAACCCCGCGGTGCCGCGATGGTACCGGGCCGAGTCCGCCGTGGGAAAAGAATACGAGCCCGCCGCGCGAGCGAGGCGCTCCTCACTCGCGCGGCGGGCTCGTCGCAGCGTCCTTGGCAGCCTTGATCCCTACCCGGCGAACCGTCCCGGACTGCGGCGCCCACTTGTCGCAGCCGGCAGCGCCGCCCCGCTCCCGGAGCGAATGACGGCCTCCGCGGCGCGGGCGTTGATGCTCACCGCCACCCGGTGTCGTGGCGACTCGCTCGCTGCCGTGGTGGCGGCCTTCTTCTTGCTCCTGTGCTTGAACTTCGCGAACTCTTTCTTCGAGAGGAAGCCGTCGCCGTTCGTGTCGAGCTTCGTGAACAGCCTGGTCAGGCCCTTCCCCTTGCCGGCCTTGCCGCCCTTCTTCTTGAGCGTGGCGATGGCCGCGAACTCCTGGGGACTCAACTTGCCGTCGCCGTCGGCGTCCAGCTTCTTGAACAGGGCCGCGTTGCCACCCTTCTTCTTCTTGCCCTTCTGGGCAGCGTCGGCGTCGGGGCCGAGGAGGGCCAGGCCGGCGAGGGCGAACAGGCCGGTCACGGAAAGCATCAGGAACTTGTGCATCGTGGTGAGACTCGCGGCCCCGCGGCCTGTCTCGGCTCGGCGCCGAGGGATTGGCCCACGGCCCGCGGGGCCGGGCAGGCCGTGTCCGGGGCGCCGCCACGTGCCGCCGTCCGGCCGGGCTCCTCGACGCCGCCACTCTCTTAACGCGGCGCCGGGCATTTCGTTAGGGGAAAGTGGCAGGTTTTTTTGTCCCGCTCACGGGACGGCCTTCGTCATGACCTCGATGATCTGGCGATACTCCGGCCGCTGCAGGGCCTCGTCGAAGCCCTTGAGGACGACGCCCATGCCGCCGCGGCCGAACACCGCCTCGATGACGTACGGCCCGAGCGTGCCGAGGTCGCCGGGGCTGCAACCGTCCGCTCATTCCTGGGCCGCTGGAAGCTGTCCGGTTTGTGGTGCAGGCGTCCCGCCTGCGCGGCTGCCCGTGCAGGCGGGACGCCTGCACCACAAACCGGACACCGCTCACCGGATCGTGTATCAGAACGCCGCCCGGAAGATCGCTTCGAGGTCATCCGCGGTCACCGGCCGCGGGTTGACGCGCAGGATGCGCTTGATGCCGAACGCCTTCTCCGCGAACGGCCGCAGCTGCTCCTCGCGCACGCCCAGGTCGCGCAGCCGCCCCGGGATGCCCACGTCCGCCCGCAGGCTCTCGACCGCCGCCACCGCCCGCTCCGCCGCCTGCCGCTCGTCCAGGCCCGTCAGGTCCTCGCCCAGCAGCCGGGCGATCGCCGCGAACTCGCGCGGCCGGGCGCTCAGGTTGAAGCGCATCACGTAGGGCAGCAGCAGGCCGTTGCCGGCGCCGTGCGAGCAGTGCGTCGCGCCGCCGACCGGGTACTCCAGCGCGTGGACGACCGCCACGCCGACGTTGGAGAACGCCAGCCCCCCGAGCGTCGCGGCCAGCGCCATCCCCTCGCGGGCATCGAGGTCGTCGCCGTGCGCCACCGCCCGCCGCAGGTGCGCCCCGATCAGCGCGATCGCTTTCTCCGCGAAGCAATCGCCCAGGGGGTGCTTGCCCTGGTAGACCGAGCGCTCGCCGGCCGGCAGCGGGAAGTGGGCGTTGTCCACCGCGGTGTAGGCCTCGATCGCGTGCGTCAGCGCGTCGATGCCGCTGTCCGCGGTGACCTTGGGCGGACAGGACACGGTCAGCAGGGGATCGACCAGCGCGACGCGCGGGCGGAGGTAGTTGCTCAGAATGCCGACCTTGATCTTCGCGTCGGTGTCGGTGAGGACGGCGGCGGCCGACACCTCCGAGCCGGTGCCGGCGGTGGTGGGCACGCAGACGAGCGGGGCGATGGGGCCGGGGATCTTGTCGTCGCCGACGTAGTCGCGCGGGCCGCCGGGGTGGACCAGGAGGGTGGCGGTGATCTTCGCCAGGTCCATGTTGCTGCCGCCGCCGAGGCCCACCAGGACGTCGGGGCGGAACTCCCGCGCCGCCGCGAGGCAGGCCTCCGCGGCGCGCAGCGACGGCTCCGGCTCGCCGCCCGGGAAGGTTTCGACCGCGATGCCGGCGGCGGTCAGGGGCTCGCGGACGCGGTCGGCCAGGCCGGTCTTGACCAGGACGGGGTCGGTGACGATCAGGATGCGCCGGGCGTTCAGCCGGGCGGCGACGTCGCCGAGTTGCCGGACGGCGTTGCGGCCGAAGAGGAGTTGGCCGGCGCTGTGGAAGGTCCAGGTTTCCCTCATGGTGAAGTCTCCAGGATGTCTCTCGCAAAGGCGCAAAGGACGCAAAGGGAAGAACGCTGGGTTTCGGGCGGCCCCGGTGGCATATTACTCCGGCATAAAAGATCCTCACACAAGCCCGACGCGCCAGCGAGGGGACCCCTCGCTGGCGCGTCGGGCTTGTGTGACCATCCTTCGCGCCGGAGTAATATCATAAGGCTTTGGCCGGGCGGCAGCACGTCCCGCCCTCGTGGTCTTTCTTCTTCCGCGTCTTTGCGCCTTTGCGAGAGATCCTCTTATGGCGACGGACCAAACGATTCGCGTGGGCATCCTGACTGTCTCCGACCGCGCCAGCCAGGGCGTCTACCAGGACCTCGGCGGCCCCGCCATCCGCGAGTGCCTGAGCGAGATCCTGTCGTGCCCGTGGGAGCCGGTGGCGCGCGTCATCCCCGACGAGCGGCCGGTGATCGAGGAAGCGCTGAAGGAGCTGTGCGACCGCGAGGGCTGCTGCCTGGTGGTGACGACGGGCGGCACGGGGCCGGCGCGGCGCGACGTGACGCCCGAGGCGACGGCGGCGGTCTGCGACAAGGTGCTGGACGGCTTCGGCGAGTTGATGCGGGCGGTGTCGCTGAAGGTGGTGCCGACGGCGATCCTGTCGCGGCAGCTTGCCGGCACGCGCGGCCGGTCGCTGATCGTCAACCTGCCCGGCAAGCCGAGCGCGATCCGCGACTGCCTGCTCGCGGTGTTCCCCGCGATCCCGTACGGCATCGACCTGATCGAGGGACCATACCTGACCACGCACGAAACCGTCGTCAAGGCGTTCCGGCCGAAGAAGTGAGGCCGTGCGGCTGGGGAACCACCTGCCCTCTCACCGCCGCCCCGTCGCCTCGACGTCGCGCCCCTGGACCTCCTGTCGCCCCGCGGCCTTGCCGTCGGAGTCGGGGGCGGCGTCCTTGCGCGAGCCGTAGCCGTGGGCGTAGACGTAGGTGAACTCCGCCCCGAAGAAGACGATCTGCGACGAGTAGTACACCCAGACCAGGAAGACGGCGAGCGAGCCGGCCTTCCCGTAGGACGTCCCCATGCCGCTGCTGCCCAGGTACAGGCCGATCAGGAATTTGCCGACGTTGAACAGCACCGCGGTCAGGAAGGCGCCCACCCAGACGTCGCGCCAGTTGATGTGTACCTGCGGCAGAAGCTTGTAGATCATGGCGAACAGCAGCGTGATGACGCCGACGGATACGACCAGGTTGATCGCGTGCCACAGCAGGTCCGGCGTGCCGCCGCCGAGCCAGTTCCCCACGGCCGTCAGGAGTGTACTGGCGACCAGCGAGACGAGCAGCAGGAAGCCGATCCCCAGGACCATGAGGAAGGAGAACAGGCGTTCGCGGAGGAAGCCGAGGACCGCGCCCGTCGCGCTCGCGGGGGCCTTCCAGATCAGGTTGAGGGAGGACTGCAGCTCGGCGAACACGCCGGTGGCCCCGACGAGCAGGACGACGATGCCGATGATCGAGGCGATGATGCCCGTCGTCGGATGGTAGGCGTTGGCCAGCATCGTCTGGGCGGACTCGGCACCCTCCTTGCCCATGAGGTCCTGCATCTGGTGGGCGAGTTGCCCCTGTACGGCGTCAGGCCCGAAGACCAGTCCGCCGATGGTCGTGGCCACCACCAGCAGCGGCGCCGCCGAGAGCATCGTGTAGAACGCCAGCGCGGCCCCCAGCCGCGGGACGTTGTCCGCCGACCACTTCGAGGCGGTCTCTTTCAACAGGCACCAGTAGGTCTGCAGTTTCATGGATTCACCTTTCGTGCCGGGATGCGCGGCGGCGCACCCCGTGCCTGCGGGCGGGAAACCGGCGGGCTCACGCCGCGCCGCTCGCCAAAAAGTTACAGCACTTCGCCGATACTGCGGTCCAGAATGTCCACCATCTCGTCGATCTGCTCCGCCGTGGACACCAGCGGCGGCCCGAAGGCGATCCAGTGTGGGTCGAAGCGGCACAGCATGCCGTTCTGCAGCGCCCGCCGCCCGACCTGAACGCCGAACGCTGCCTCCGCCGGGAACCGCTCCTTCGTCGCCAGGTCGCGCACGAACTCGATCCCCTGGAACAGCCCCTTGCCGCGGATGTCGCCGATGACGCCGTGCTTCGCCGCCAACCGCTCGAAGCCGGCCCGCAGCCGCTCGCCCTGCACGCGCGCGTTGCCGCACAGGTCGCGCTCCAGGATCTCC
Organism: Gemmatales bacterium; assembly: GCA_038227745.1. Classification (GTDB taxonomy): domain Bacteria; phylum Planctomycetota; class Planctomycetia; order Gemmatales; family Gemmataceae; genus DASPXY01. The sequence continues at coordinate 22,631 of JBBRPS010000022.1, forward strand.
TGCAGCACCGCCAGCCCCGCCGCGCACGACAGCGGGTTGCCCTCGAAGGTGTGGCCCTCGACGAAGCCCGGGTTCTCCGCGATCGGTCCCCAGAAGGCGTCGGCGATCGGCCGGCGGCAGATCATCGCCGACAGCGGCACGTAGCCGCCCGACAGCCCCTTGCCGATGCACAGCACGTCCGGCAGCACGCCGAACGTCTCCGCGGCGAACATTCGCCCCGTGCGGCCGATGCCGGTGATGATTTCATCGAAGATCAGCAGGATGTTGTGGCGGTCGCAGAACTCGCGCAGCAGCGGCAGGTACTCCTCGGGCGGGTCGATGATGCCGCCGGTGTGGCCGATCGGCTCGACGATGATCGCCGCCACCGTCGCCGGGTCCTCCATCTCGATCACGTCGTTGACGAGCGTGGCGCAGGTGATGCCGCAGTCGCCGTAGGTCTTGCCGAACGGGCAGCGGTAGCAGGTCGGCGGGAAGACGTGCAGGAAGCCGGGGGCCAGCGGCTCGTTGACCGTCTTGCGCGACTTGAGGCCCGACGCCGACAGCGACGCCATCGTCGAGCCGTGCCACGACAGGTACCGGCCAATGATCTTGTACTTGCCCGGCGAGCCGGTGAGCTTGTGGTACTGGCGGGCGAGCTTGATCGCCGCCTCGGTCACCTCGGAGCCGCCGCACTGGAACTTCACCGTCGAAAGGTCGCCGGGAGCCAACTCGGCGAGGAGGTTGGCGAGCTGGACCGCGACAGGATTGGTGCCGTGCATCGGCGGCGAGAAGTGCAGCGTGTCGAGTTGGCGGTGGATGGCCTCGATGACGCGGCGGTTGTTGTGGCCGACCGAGACGACGTAGATGCCGGAGAGGGCGTCGAGGTAGCGCTTGCCGTGGACGTCCCAGTAGTGGACGCCGTCGGCGCGGGCCATGATGAACGGCGCCTTCGACCACTCGGCCATCTGGTCGCGGACGAAGATCTGGCGGAGGAACTGCTCCTCAGTGGTCTGGGCGTCGGAGATCAGGTGGGCGACGGTGGCGGTGGCGGTCATGGGGATTGTCCTGATAGGTGTGGGGGAGGTCCGCAGGTGAGTCCGAATTCTCAGGTCTCGATGTCGCCGAGGAGTTCGCGCAGGCAGGCCATGACCCCCGGCAGCGGCTCGGCCCACAGCCAGGCGGCTTCGAGCCAGAAGCCCTTCACGACCGCTGAGGTTATCCGGCCGTCGGCCACCGTGATGGTGCTGTACTTTTTCCCGCGGCGCCGGTCCACGATCACCTGCTGCTCGTCCGAGTCGATGAACCATATCTCTCTCACCCCGGCCTCGCGGTACGCCGGGCGTTTGTCTTCCAGATCGTCATCCCGGTTCGACGGCGAGAGCACTTCGGCGACAAGGCCGGGAGTCTCTTCAAACTCCTTCGCGGGCAAGGGGTGCGGCACGTCCTTGGCGTCGAGGAAAAACGCATCCGGCGCAAACATCCGGCAGGTGGCCAGGTGGATGAGGTCATCCGGACCGAACACCTCTCCCAGGCCCTTCTGCTCGGCGTAGCAACTCATCAACCTGCGGATGAAACCGGCGATCTTGTTGTGCCGGGGCGAGGCGGGGGAATGCACGACCATGACTCCATCAATAAGCTCGGCTTTCGTGTCCTCGTCCACCAACTCATCGAACATCTCCTCGGTGACGTCGGGGAGGCGTACCGTGTAGGGCAGGTCTACCGTCCGCGGACCGAATTTCAGCTCGACCATCGTCTCCTCCTTCGGGCGAGAGCTAACCCGCAAGCGGCGAAGCCGGGCAGTAACATGCCGCCGTCAGCGCGTACACCAGCGCCACGCGCACCAGGTCCTCGATCAACACCCACTCGTTGAGCGTGTGCGCCCCGGCGGCGTTCGGCCCGTGCGTGATCGCCGGCACCCCCGCCAGCGCCCAGAAACTATTGCCATCGTCGCAGAACGGCTTGGCCCCGACCGGCAGGCGCCGGCCCGCCGTCGCTTCGTACGCCTGCTGGAACACGCCCACGAACGGGTCGTCCTCCTTCAGCAGAAAGGCGTCGCGCATCAGGCACAGCTCGCTCGTGACCGTCGTGCCCGTCTCCCGCGCCAGCTCGTCCAGCAAGCCGCGGAACTCACTCTCGACGTCCTCGCGGCGCGTGCCGGGCAGCCAGCGGCGCGTGCCTTCCAAACGGCACTCCTGCGGGTACTGGTTGAAGATCTCGCCGCTGTGGATCTGGCCGATGAAGACGCTCTCCGCCCCGGCCAGGGCATGCGTCCGCACCGAAACCTTGCGGTCGAGGCGCTGCAGCCGAACAACCAGCTCGGCGCCGGCCGCGATTACGCTCGGCTCGGCGGGGCGCATGACCTCGTGGACCGGCGGCCCAGGGCGGCGGATCGACACCTTCCACGTCAGCCCGCCGCGGCCGACAACGGGGAGGCGGTCGTTGAGGTACTCCGGCAGCAGGACCGCGTCGCCGACGTACCCCTCGGCGATCATCTGGTCGAGCTGCCGGCCGTCGCCCCACGGCGTCTCGTGCAGGTCGTGGGCGGTCAGCAGCACGGCGCCGCCGACCAGCGCCCCGGTGTCGCGCAGCACGCGCACCGCCTCGACGGCGGCGGCGATGCCCGCCTTCATGTCGGCGGAGCCGCTGCCGGTGATCTTGCCGTCGCGCACCTCGGGCGGCACGAACGGCAGGTGGACGGTGTCGAGGTGGCCGTTGAACTGCAGCGTCCGGCCCGGGCCCTTGCCGGCGAAGCGGACGGCGACGGCGGGGGCGGCCGCGTATCCCGCCGTGGGGCGCTCGACGGGGAAGCCTTCCTCCGTCAGCAGGGCGGCCAGGCAGTCGGCGGCGGCGCCGGCCGCGCCGGTGCGGCTCGGCACCGCGATCAGCTTGACAGCCGTGTCCACCAGGCGGCGCCGGTCGATCGCGCTGCGGAGGCGCTCGATCTGTTGGGGGATGAGTGTCATGGTGGGCTGATTATAGCCCGGCCGGGAGGGGCGTACCAGAAGATACGGGCGGCGGCGGAAACGAGCCAGGCCCGCGCGTCGGGCCTGGGTGTACTCTGCCGGCGCTCACGGACGCTTCATCTTCTCCGGGTCAATCGTATGGCGGGGCTGCGGCCGCGCGTTGAGCGCCATCTGCAGGTACGGCATCCAGACTGTCGCGGCCAACTCCGCCCGGTCCGGCCCGGCCGTCACGGTCACAGTGACCAGCTTACCGTTCCGCGCCACCTTCACGGCTTCCTGGTAGTCGTCCAGCCGCGCCACCAGCTGCAGGAGTTTCTCCTCGTCCGCCGCTCCACGGACGTCGGGGAGGTCCGGGGTAAAGGTCAGCGGCCCGTGCGGGGAGGTCAGGGCCGCCGTCGCCGAGGCCAGCGTGCGCAGCAAGGTTCCCAGCCGCTGGAAGCGTTTGGCGGTGACGTCCCGCCGGATCTTTGCCCGCGCCGCCGACGCCAGCGTCTGCTGGCTCTTCACGGATTTCACGACGGCCCCCGCCTGTTGCGCGTTCCCGAATTCCAGGCGCAGCTCGGCCGCGATGTCGCCCGCCGCGTCCACCGTCACCGCCGCGGTGGTGAAGGAGGTGAACGGCGACGGTTGCAGCTGCAGACCCTTTCCCTGGGGGGCCAGCAGGCTCGCTGTCTGGTTCAGCCCGACCGTCAGGACATGGTCGTCGTCGGCCGACTTCAGGGCACTGCGCAGCGGCCCGGCGGTGGTCGCCAGGGACGGCCCGCCCAGGAAGCGTCGGATCGAGTAGGTGTCCGCCAGGACGAACAGGTGCGGGTTGACGAAGTACACGACCGGCGCCCGGGGCGGCGGCGGCGGGACCTCCGGTGCGGGCGGCGGCCGGTTGCCGGGGCCGGGCTTGAGGTCCGGCGGCTCCCTGGGCTCGCGCACGTAGGTTTTCCCCCTGTAGGTCTTCAGCTTGCCCTCGGGGAAGAAGCGCTTCAGGACCGCGGACTTCACGTAAGGGGTGGCCGTCCGCACGAGGACCCAGTGATCCAGGCCTCCGCTCGGCTCTTCCGGAACGTCCAGGCGCACCTGCGGCCGCAGCAGCACGACGGTGAGTCGTTCGACGTCGGCGACTTTCCGCAGGTCGGTGAGCGTCGCCCGGCTGCGCGCGTCGAACGGGGGCAGCACGCGCGGATTGAGCTTCAGCGCGGCGGCGTCGGCCGGCTTCAGCGTCACGAAGGCGAGCGCATCGCCCGGCACGCGGTCGAGGTCCGTCAAGGCGCGGACCGGTCCCGGGGCGGGTTTCGCGAGCTTTTCCTCGTACTCCCGCGCCGAGGCGGCAAACTGCGGGGCGAAGTACCAAAGGGCTGCGCCCGCCCCGACGAACAGCAGCAGGAGGACGAATGTCCCGAACCAGGAGCCGACCTTCTCGTGGCGCGGCTCCTGGCCGTCGGCACCGCGGCGGCGGGCGTTAGCGTCGGCCCAGGGGGTAATCGTTTGCGCGACGAGGGGATCGACGTACGGCCGGGGCTTCGGCGCCGTCTGCGGGGGCGGCTCGTCGGTGTCCCGCTCCGGCTCGGGCACCAGTTCCGGCTCCGGCTCCGGCTCCGGCAGCGCGGTGAACGCCAGCCCTCCTGGATCGAGGGCGGTTTCCTCCTCCGGCGCTGCCGGAGCGATAACCGCCTCGAGGGAGGGCGGTGCCTCGGCCCTGGCCGGGATGGCCAGGAGCTTGCCGCAGTCGGGGCACTTCATCTTGCGGCCGGCGAACTCGTCTTTCGCCTGGAGTTTCTTGCCGCAGTCACAGCCAAAGGGAATCGGCATGGTGGACTTCTCCCCGGGTACGCCGCCCCGCCGCGCGGCGGAAGGGGCCGCCAGTTGCTCGGAACAACGGAAAGCATCCGTGCGAGATCACGTTACCTTATCCAGCGGGCGGGAAAGCTGGCAAGACTTTTTCGCCGGCCGGCGCGCCGCGGCGTCCGCGCGATCCGGCACAACCGCCAAAGCCCACCCGTTACACCGGGTGGGGAGGTAGAAAACCCACCCGGTGCAACGGGTGGGCTTGCCCCCTCTCTACTCCGCCTCCGCGCTCAGCACGCCCACCTCGATGCGCGTCGGCTGCCCGCGCGAGCGGTAGACGCGCTGCGTCGCCCGAACGAAGTCGCCCTCCTCGGCGCGGAAGACGTTCTCGACGTACCGCTGCGGGTTGCGGTCCACCAGCGGGAACCACGTGCTGCAGACCTGCACCATGATGCGGTGCCCCTTGCGGAAGGTGTGCAGCACATCCTGCAGCTCCAACCGCACCCGCGCCGGCTGGTTCGCCACGAACGGCTCCGGCTTCTCGTAACTGTTGCGGAAGCGGCCGCGGATCATCTCGCTGCGCACCAGCATCTGGTAGCCGCCCATCCGCACCCCCGGCGCGTCACCGGGGAACACGTCGATCACCTTCACCACCCAGTCCGAATCGGTCCCCGACGTGGATACCCACAGGTCGGCCTGAATCGGCCCGGCCAGCGTCACGTCCTGCGTCAGCACGGTCGTCTGGTAGGCCAGCACGTCGGGCCGCCGCGACGCATAGCGCTGATCATCGACCATGTGCTCGCGCGTCATACCGATCGCAACCGCCTCGGTGTACGGCACCGGCCGTGCGGGGTCGCTGACGTACTCGTCGTGCGCCTCCTTGTCGCCGGGGGCGGCGTAGTCGAGGCGGCCGCCGCCGTGCAGGTAGAGCGACTTCTTCGCGACGTGCCGCGGCGGCCAGTGGTCGAACCTGCGCCAGCGATTGGCGCCCGTCTCGAACACCAGCGCCTCGGGCAGCTTCTGCTCGCCCTTGCCCTTGAGGAAATGGTTGAAGAACGGCAGCTCGGCGTGCTTCTGATAGTATTGAGAGGTCGCCGAGCCGAAATCGACGCTGCCGAGGCGCCGGCCGTCGCTGCTCGACCAACCGCCGTGATACCACGGCCCGACGACGAGGACGTTGAAGACGCCGGGGTTCTGCTTCTCGACGGCCTGGTAGGTCTTGAAGGTGCCGTACAGGTCCTCGGCGTCGAACCAGCCGCCGACGGTCATGACAGCAGGGGCGACGTTCTTGAGGTGCGGCAGGAGGTTGCGCGCCTTCCAGAAGTCGTCGTAGTTGGGGTGCTCGGTGAGGCGGTTCCAGAAGACGACGCGGTCGCGGAACCAGCGCTCGTTGACGTTCTTGAGCGGCCCGAGGTCGAGGAAGAACTGGTAGCCGTCCGGCGTGCCGAGGTCGAAGGGGCGGGCGCTGCGGGTGGTCGGCTCGGGGCGCGGCTGGCCGAAGCGGTTGAAGAAGTTGAAGGTGTGGGCGAGGTAGAGGGTGCCGTGGTGGTGCCAGTCGTCGAAGAACCAGTCGGCGATGGGCGCCTGGGGCGAGGCGGCCTTGAGGGCGGGGTGGGCGTCGATCATGCCGGCCGCGGTGTAGAAGCCGGGGTAGGAGATGCCCCACAGTCCCGCCTTGCCGTTGTTGTTCGGCACGTTGCGCACCAGCCAGTCGAGGGTGTCGTAGGTGTCGCTGCTCTCGTCGATGTCCTGCTTGCCGTTCTTCTTGTCGCGGTGCGGCCGCATGTCCTCGAAGGCGCCCTCGGAGAGGTAGCAGCCGCGCACGTCCTGGTAGACGAAGACGTAGCCTTCCTTCGCGAAGAGGCGGTTGGGGCCGAGCGAGGTGGGAAAGCGGTCCTTCTCGTAGGGGGCGACGCTGTAGGGTGTGCGGCGCATGAGGAGCGGGTACTGCTGCGCGGTGTCCTTGGGGGCGTAGACGACGGTGTAGAGGCGGACGCCGTCGCGCATGGGGATGTCGTGGTCGCTCCGGGTGTAGTTTTCCCGGATGAAGGCGGGCAGGTTAATGCCGTCCTGGGCGCGCGCCCCCGTCGCCAGCGCCGCCGTCAGCAGGGCGAGCAGGAGGAGGTAGAGCGGGCGCGCGTACCGAAGCAGGATCATGAGGTCGATCTCCCGAGGGTGGAGAGGCGGCTGGGGTTCCTCTCTATCGTGAGGAGGGCGCACGGTGTTTGCAAGGAGAAAGCGGGTGGTCTGGAGAGGATATTCGGACGGGCGGATTCGTTTAGCCGCGGTTCGCAGAACCGCGCTCGCCGAGCGCGGTTCTGCGAACCGCGGCCAGAGCGGTTTGCATTCGGGCGTAGCGGGGGGGCGCTTTGGAGTGCGGCGCTCGGCGCCGCTTTGGCTCTTTCTTTCCCTCGGGCCGGGCCGCGGGACTACGAAAGAAAGACCGAAAGCGG
>JBBRPS010000023.1:0-29680 GCA_038227745.1 Gemmatales bacterium
CCCGTACCAGCCGGCGTAAGCCGGCCGTTCGCCAAGACCAGCCGGCGTAAGCCGGCCGTTCGCCAAGACCAGCCGGCGTAAGCCGGCCGTTCGCCAAGACCAGCCGGCGTAAGCCGGCCGTCGCCAAGAGGTGTGAGCCTCATACCAGCCGGCTTACGCCGGCCGTTCGCCGCTACACGCCATCGCAAACCGCTCTAGTACTTGAACTCCAGTCCGAGGCTGACGCCCTGGGCCCAGAAGTCGGTGCGCTGGAACATCGGCATCGGCCGAGCCGGCCCGACCAGCGCGCCCGGCCCGACCACGAGCGGGATCTGGGTCCGGTTGATGGTGCGGTCGATCTGGTCGCCCGGCCGCACCACGCTGCTGGCGTACAGGAAGTTATAAGCCACGAAGACATTCACGTGGTCGGTCACCTGGTAGCCGAGCCGCACGCCGACCTCGGGGATGACGGCGAAGCGATTCTGGGAGCGCTGGCCGATGTTCGACGGCTGCGCCAGCAGACCGCCCGGCTGCGCGAACGCCCCCGCCGGGACGAGGAACACAGTCCGGCCGTTGACGTTGACCTCCTCGTGCATCACGCCCATCGCCAGCTTGAACTGGCCGCCGACAGACAGCCGCCCCCAGCGGTACGTGCCGTCGATGCCCACCTGACCGCCGTAGAACTGGTTCCTCGTGCTGAAGCTGTCGAAGACGAGGATCTGGCTGCCGGGGGGGACCAGCTGGGGGGTCTGCGCCGGTCCCGTCAACCCCAGGGGGTTGAGGACGGTCAGGTTCTCCGTGACGTTGAGGTTTTCATTCAGGGAGAGGTAGCGGAAGCCGCCGAGCAGGTCCACGTTGTAGTCGCAGCCGCACAGGAGCCGGTGCCGCAGGTTGGCTTCGGCGCCCCAGAGCTGGCTGTTACTGTGTACCGAAACGGTGCCCGCGACGATGCCGGGGAAGGCCACCAGCTGCGCCACCTCCCCGAGCAGGACATCGTTCACCGGGCGGGAGACGGGCGGGATCCCGTTGCCGCCGAAGGTGTTGTCGATCGAGCGCCGCCCGAGGAAGAAGTAGGTGCCTTCCAGACCGAGGTTGCAGCACCCCGGGATGGCGAAGCCCGCCGTGAAGCGACCGCCGGAGAACATGTCGTAGTCCAGGGAGCCGCCGCCGGCCAGGACCAGGGCGGGGCCGCCGAGGATGCCCGCCATCGTCTGCGGCGTGCCGACCGGACTGGCGGTCACCAGCGGCGGCGCGTTGCCGTTCTTGATCCACCACATCAGGTATTCGGCGCGGGCCCAGACGCGGTCGAGGCAGCAGCCATCGCCGGGGCAGCACCCGTGCCCGCCGAAGATCCCCGTGGTGCAGGGGCAGCCGTCTGGGCCGCAACCGCTGCCGCCGTCGCAGCAGGCACCCCCGTCGCAGCAGGCGCCCCCGTCGCAGATCACGGGGCACGTGCAGCCGTCCGACAGGCTGACGCCGTTGTCCCAGCGGGACACGACCGGCCCCCAGGGCTCCGGGGTGGCGGACGGCGGCCCGAGCATGGCCCGGGGGGAGGGGATGTCCTCCGCAGGGGTCCCCTTCGGCGTCGGCCCGACGGGCATCGGCTGCGCCGGGTCGTACGGCTTGGCCCGAAACACGGGCGCGGCGGACGTGCTGAAGGACACGGGCCTGACGGCGCCGGTCTCGGCGACGCCGCCGTTCGCTTCCAGCGGCACCGGCCGACGGAGAGACACGCCGCGCGGCCCCGCCGCCGGCGCCGAGGCGTTTTCGGCGGGCGCCACGGGGCGCCACCTGCCGTCCTCGGCGCGGGCGGCCACCACCGCCAGCCCCAGCGCCAGACAAACACCGGTCCCTAGCAACCCTCTCATGTCTGCTACCTCCGTGGCACGGGCGTGTCGGGGTGTGGCCCGGGCCGCCGCGGCCTCTTCCACGTCCTGAACCGAGAAGTCCGCTCATCGCTTGCGCGTGGGTCACACCCTCCTTGTTTCGGCCGCCCCGCCCCCGCCCGCGCAGGTCTTTACCCCCGCCGTCCCCGTTTCGCGCCTCCGCCCGCGTGTAAAGCCGGCAGGGCCGGCAGAACCCGCCCTTTACCGCGAACAGCGCGCTTTAGCTGCGTGGACTTGTTTAGGGTGGGCAAGTTGGGCTAGATGTCAGACGGCCCCGACCCCTGGCCCGTTTTTTCGCTGAAATCGCCTCAATGGTGCGTCAGGTGCTGGGCGGTCGGATCCATCAGGAACCACTGATAGATGCCGAACCCGGCGAGCGCCGCACCGACGATGGCGGCGAAGGTGCCGATGTACCAGAAGCTGCGCTGCTTCGTCAGCAACGCCACCGTACACATCACCAGCGCCAGGTCCAGGGCCAGGTGTCCGTAGTCGATCCAATCGACGGAGGCATGGACGTGGTGGCTCTTGGCCGTCGCGGCCTCTCCCTTCGCCTTGAGGTCCAACGCCTCCTGCTGCAACTTGGCCAGCTGCCCTTTCCCCTTCGGTCGCTTACCGTCGGCGCCGGCCGGTCCTTCGTACTTGTCCAGCACGTCCGTCAGAGAACCGACCGCCTTCTTGCGTGCCTTGGCGGTCTCCGCGCTCGTGGGAAGCAGGTTGATCGTGGCGAGGTGGGCCTTGTAGTCGTAGCTGATGATGTTTTTCGCCTGGTAGTAGTTCCAGGCATCCGACTCCTTCGTGTGGAACTGCGTGGCCTCGGTGGCGAGGCGCAGGGTTTCGGTGTGGCCGCGGTGACTCAGCATCGTCACACCCGCCAGGACCGCCGCGATGGTCGCCATGCTCATCGCGACCTTGCGGTCGTACGGATCGTGGGCGTGGTGCTGCGCGTGCTCGGCGTGCTCCAGATGGTGCTCGGTCCCGTGTCCCATGAGTGGACGCCTCCCCGTTGACGTGTGTCGGGCCAGTCTCCTGCCGGCCGGAGAAGGGCTCCCGTGAGCCCAGTTCCTCCCTGTTTACGGCGCCCGTGCGGCGGTTACAAGCCTCCGGCGCGGCCGCGCCGCCGCTTGCCCGCCGCCGTGGACGGGGCGCTGACCAGCGGTTGCTCCGCCCCCTCCAGCGGCTGCCCCGCCGACACCGCCGCCAGTCGCGCCTCAGCCCGCGCCGCGTAGGCCGGCGACAGCTCGAAGCCCAGCCAGCGCCGGCCCAGCTTCTTCGCGACCACCAGCGTCGTACCGCTGCCGGTGAACGGGTCGAGCACGACCTCGCCCGCGTTCGAGCAGGCGCGGAGGATCCGGCCGAGGGGCTGCTCGGGCATCTGGCAGCCGTGCCAGCCGGCCCGCTCCTTGAACGTGCCGCACACGCGCGGGAAGTGCCACGTGTCCTCTGCCGGCGTGAAGCCGTCGGGCAGGTCCTGCGGCCGCAGGATCCAGGTGTCGTCGGGGACGCGGCCGCGGCCGTCGGCGCGAGCGTCGGCGTAGACGAGCTGCCGCGCCGAGGGGACGCGGACGGCGTCGGCGTTGAAGGTGAAGTGCTCCGCGTCCTTGACGAAGTAGAACAGGTGCGCGTGACTGCGGCTGAACTTGCGCTGGCAGTGAACGCCGAACGTGTAATACCAGATGACCCAGTTACGGCAGGCCAGGCCGAGGTCGTTCTGGAAGAGCAGCTTCAGCTCCGCGGCGTACTCGTCGCCGATGGCCAGCCAGAAGGTGCCGTGCGGCTTAAGGGCGCGGACCACGCCCTCGCCCCAGCGGCGCGACCAGTCGAGGTAGCGCCGCGCGTCGTGGCGGTCCTCGTAAACGTCGTAGTCGTAGCCGATGTTGAAGGGCGGGTCGGCGAACGCCAGGTCGATCGAGCCGGGCGCCAGCCGCGCCAGGTGGTCGAGGCAGTCTCCGGCATGGACGCGGTCGAACGGCACACTCACGGGGGGTTCCATCAGCGCTCTCCTCCGGCACGGGGAACAGAGACCCCGACTATATTGCGGAAGGGGGAGCGGTCGGGGCAAGGGCCTCTCGTCCCTTCGGTTCCCGAGCCGTGCGCGACCGGCCCCTCAAGGCCGCAAAGTCGTCGCAGGAGGCGCGGGGAGGTGCGTTTTCTTACGACTGCTCTTTCCTTCTCCCGCCCAGGCATTACAATAATGGGTTTGAATGGATGAAGCACCCCACCAAGGAATCCCTCCCATGCCGGGCCGATACATAGCACGCCACGGCGTCATGCGCTTCCTGGGCGAATTCACCGCCGGCGAGGATGCCCCCTGCGCCCGCGGCGATGCGGTGGTCGTGCGCTCCGACCGCGGTCTGGAGCTGGGCGAGATCCTCTGCGAAGCCACCGACCGCGCCCTCGGCCTGATCGCCGAGCCGACCCACGGGCAGGTCGTCCGCCGCGTGACCGAACAGGATGAAGCCGAAACCGCCCGCTTCCACGAGGCCGAGGTGCGCGAGTTCGAGACCTGCAACCGCTTCATCGGCCAGCGCAAGCTGCAGATGGAGCTGGTTGACGTCGAGCACCTGTTCGGCGGCGAGCGGGTCATCTTTTACTTCCTCGCCGAGAAGCGCGTCGATTTCCGCGAGCTGGTCAAGGACCTGGCCCGCGAGTACCGCACGCGCATCGAGATGCGCCAGATCGGCGTCCGCGACGAGGCCAAGCTCCTGGCCGACTACGGCGACTGCGGCAAGCCCGTCTGCTGCAACACGCACATGACCGTCATGCCGCCGGTGTCGATGCGCATGGCCAAGCTACAGAAATCGACGCTTGACCCGACGAAAATCTCCGGCCGCTGCGGCCGCCTGAAGTGCTGCCTGCGTTTCGAGCAGGACGTCTATGAGGAGTTCCAGAAGGAGCTGCCGCCCCCGGGGGCGCGCATCCTGACCGCCAAGGGCCAGGGCCGCGTCCTCGCCCAGGAAATCCTCGCCCGCAAGGTGCTCGTGGAGTTCGAGGACGGCCGCCGTATCGTCGTCGCCGTGGAGGAGATCCTCACCCGCCTTTGAGCAGTTGTCAGTTATCAGAGGGAAAGCCCACGGGTGGCCACCCGTGGGCTTGGGCTCTCCACCAACAACGGACAACAGTTTGAGCTATGCTACACTACAGGCCGGCTTAGGGAATCGCCGGCCATCCAGCCCGACCGGACGCAGTCCCCTGTCCGGCCGGTTCTTTCCTTCCAGGGACTCAGGATCAAGGACTCAGCACGAATGACGGTTTTCCACCCCGGCCTCGCGGAAGTCGTGCGTCAGGACCCCCGCTACGCCTACGAGGCATACGAGTTCGTTTTCTACGCCCTGCACCATACCCAGAAGCTCCTCGATCGGGAGCCTCCGGAAGCGCACGGCGAGCGCGAGGCCCCCGCCGACCACCACCACGTCAGCGGCCCCGAGTTGCTCGAGGGCATCCGCGACCTCGCCCTGCACGACTTCGGGCGCATGGCGCGCACGGTCTTCCGCCTGTGGGGCATCCACCGCACCGACGACTTCGGTGAGATCGTGTTCAACCTGATCGAGTCCGGCATGATGAGCCGGACCAGCGAGGACAGCCGCGCGGACTTCCACGCGGTCTACGACCTCGACCGGGCCCTCGTGGAAGGCTTCCGCTTCCAGCTCGACGAGGCCCGCGGATGAAGCCCTCGCGCGTGCGCCTGACGGTGGCCGCGATCCTGTTCCTGGGCTGGATCGGCTGGCTGGCCTACCTGGCCGCCACGACGACCCGGCCCGTGGTGCTGTCGCGCCCGCAGTTCCTCGCGGCGGACCTGTACGCGATCGCCACGCTCAAACGCGGACCCGACGACGCCGACCTTCCCGCCGAGGAGGCCACGGTTCAGCAAGTCGTCTGGTCCAAAGACAACGACGACCTGGAAGGCAAAACGATCGTCGTGAAGAACCTGATCGTCGTGAAGACGGTCATGAAGGGCGATCCGCCGCAGGCCGAGTCCACCCAGGAGCCCACCGAGGGCTGGGCGGGGCCGGGCGTGTATCTCATCCCACTGACGCGGAAGACGCAACTCGGGCAGAGCGTCTATGAGGTGACCCGCATTCCACGTTCGCCGGGGTATCCGTCCCGGGATGTCCTGGGTCCGGCGCGCATCTACCCCGCCACGCCCGTTGCCCGCCGCGAACTGCAAGACCTCAAGGCGGAATTTCACCCCTAAAGCTCGGTCGTTTAGCCGCGAGCGGTGAGCCAGATCCCGCTACGCGGGGGCGAGCGCGGGAGTCACTCCCGAGGCTCGCGGCTAAACGACTTACTGGATCGCCACGACCAGGGCGGCGGACGTGATGCCCAGCAGCAGGCCGAGACCGAGACGCATCGCCGACCGCGGCGCGTGACGCTCGCTGACGGGGTGCAGCAGCGACGGCAGCAACAGGTTGCCGGCGGCACCGAACGCGAACAGCGCGCCACAGGCAGGCCCGCCTTCCGACGGGAGCAGTCGCAACACCCGCCCGAGCACCGTCGGCAGGATCGGCCCCAGGCACAGTGCCAGGAGCAGCAAGGATAGCCCGCCCGCCAGCCGGCGGTAGTTGCCGATCAGGTTGCCCAGAACCACCGCGGCGAAGAGGGCGAGGAAGACCAGCAGCCAGGCCTCGTACGCGGGCCGGACGATCAACCCCGTGATCAGCCGGGCACCGAGGAAGACGAGCCAGAACAGGCCCATCCAGAGCGAGGTCCGCGGCCCCGCGGAGTCCAGGTCCACCAGGTAGCCGCGGACCCAGACGCCGAGGGACTCTTCCAGGGGTTGATACAAGAACAGCAGCCCGGCCGCGAACCACAGGGAGGGAGCGCGCAGGAGCTGGCCGACTCCCCCCGCGGGCTGTGGGCGTTCGAGGTCGCTCGCGGGCAGGACCATGCTGAGGGTGGCAGGCACCAGGCACGCCAGGGCGAGGACCAGCAGGGCCGGCCGGAACCCCCAGCGCCGCTCCAGCCCGTCCACCAGGGCCGGCGTCAGCAAGGCGCCCAGGGTGAAGGCGATGAGCCCCAGGTTGACCGCGGCCGTCGCGTTGCGCGGCAGGAAGGCCCGCGGCAGGAGCACAACGCTGGCCACCGCCAGGGCCGCCGCCCCGCCGGCCGTCAGCAGCACGCCCGGCCAGGTGGAGCGGTCGGTCTGGCTCGGCTCCAGCGCCGTCACGCCCAGGGCCGCCACCAGGGCGCCGCCAACGAGCAAGGGCTGCAGTCCCCACTTGTCGATCAACAACCCGCTGACTAGCATCATGGGGATCAGGACGAAGTTGAACAGCGCCCGCAGCCGCTGCCCGCGCCCCTTGCTGGTTTCCAGGTGCCGGGCCAGCGGGGCCTTGAGGCTGCGGGGAAGGGCGAGCAGGACGCCGGCGAAAAACGTGCTGCTCAAAGCAGTTACGAGGAGAGAGGTTGAGCCGGCCATGGAGAACCTCGCTGTTCTCGAGGGCTTTGCGGCCCCCGGAGAGTTGGAGCTTGACGACCTCGTCCCTATCTTGGAAGGACAGGCGTCGCCTCCCCGGGTGATCGAGCAGGAGGCCGCTCCATAAGTACATTCGTTTTTCAACCCCTGTTGATTTGTTCAGGATGGCGGCGCTGGACCCCAGGGCGGGAAGGATTGAACCTGAAGAGGCGGCGGGGTGTCCCACTCTCACCAGGCATGGCGGTTGCAGGAAGTCCGGATTGACGCAAAGGATGGGTACTACAGGTCGTAACGGAGAGTCGGGAAAATCTGCTTGCAACGCCTGTGCCATTCGCCTATACTTACTTTTTCCACGACCGCGGCGGCGCTACCGTAGCTCAATGGCAGAGCACCGGTTTTGTAAACCGGATGTTGTGAGTTCAACTCTCACCGGTAGCTCATGGGGAAAAGCGACGGGTAGGTGGCCGAGCGGCCTAAGGCACCAGACTGTAAATCTGGCGATCATCGATCTTCGGGGGTTCGAATCCCTCCCTACCCACTTATGCCAAGACAACTTATGATAAGACGGAGGGAAGGAAAACGGCGGAGGCCGGCGAGAAAGCCTGCTTTCGCATCCCTTGTTCCTTGAGGCTGCGGGTGTAGCACAATGGTAGTGCATCTGCCTTCCACGCAGACTACGAGGGTTCGATTCCCTTCACCCGCTCTGTCTCGGTTAGCCCGAACGCTGCTGTAGCTCAATGGTAGAGCGCCGCCTTGGTAAGGCGGAGGTTTCTGGGTTCAAGTCCCAGCAGCAGCTCTCGAACGTCGGATTCGTACCACCCTTGATCCCGGCCGAAGGTCGGGGGCTCTCACGCAATTTGAATCTGCGGAGGAACGATGGCTAAGGAAGTCTTTCAGCGGACCAAGCCGCACGTGAACGTCGGGACCATCGGCCACATCGACCACGGTAAAACGACGTTGACGGCGGCCATCGTGGCCCGCCAGGCGTTCAAGAACAAGATCACCAAGTTCAAGGATTACAAGGAGATCGCGAAGGGTGGGACCGAGCGCGACGAGCTCAAGACCGTCACCATCGCGGTGGCGCACGTCGAGTACGAGACGCCCAACCGCCACTACGCGCACATCGACTGCCCCGGCCACGCCGACTACATCAAGAACATGATCACCGGCGCGGCCCAGATGGACGGCGCCATTCTCGTCGTCGCCGCCAACGACGGCCCGATGCCGCAGACGCGCGAGCACATCCTGCTCGCTCGCCAGGTCAACGTGCCGAACATGGTCGTCTTCCTCAACAAGGTGGACACCGTCGATGACCCCGAGCTGATCGAGTTGGTCGAGATGGAGCTGCGCGACCTGCTGAACAAGTACAAGTTTCCCGGCGACGAGATCCCGATCGTCCGCGGCAGCGCCCTGCCCGCCATGCTGTCCGGCGGCAAGGACGCGGCGGCGTGCAAGTGCCTCGACGACCTGATGAACGCCCTCGACACCTACATCCCCACGCCGCCGCGCGCCGAGGACAAGCCGTTCCTCATGAGCATCGAGGACGTGTTCTCGATCAAGGGCCGCGGCACCGTGGGCACCGGCCGTATCGAGCGCGGCAAGTGCAAGGTCGGCGACGAAGTCGAGATCGTTGGCCTGACGAAGAACTCGCGCAAGACGATCGTGACCGGCGTCGAGATGTTCAACAAGACGCTCACCGAGGCGATGGCCGGCGATAACGTCGGCGTGCTGCTGCGCGGCATCGAGCGCACCGACCTGGAGCGCGGCCAGGTGCTCGCCAAGCCCGGCTCGATCACGCCGCACACCAAGTTCGACGCCGAAGTCTACGTGCTGACGAAGGAGGAGGGCGGCCGGCACACGCCGTTCTTCACCGGCTACCGCCCGCAGTTCTACTTCCGCACCACCGACGTGACCGGCACCTCGACGCTGCCCGACGGCATCGAAATGTGCATGCCCGGCGACACGGTGAAGATGACGGTCGAGCTGCTGCCCGACTCGCCGATCGCCATGGACGAGGGCCTGCGCTTCGCCATCCGCGAGGGCGGCCGCACCATCGGCTCCGGCGTCGTCACGAAGATTCTGGCCTGAAGAAGGGGCCGGCAGACCTCGAAGCCCACGGGTCGCGACCCGTGGGCTTCGAGGTCTTCACCGCCGAATTTGAGAGTCTATCCATGCGTGAATACGTCTGGCTGGAATGCACCGCGTGCGGCGCCCGCAACTACCGCACCAACAAGGAAACCCGTGGGGCCGACCGCCTCGCGCTGAAGAAGTTCTGCCGCAAGGAGCGGAAGCACACCCCGCACAAGGAGTCGCGGAAGAAGTAAACCGTTCGCGTTTAGCCGCGGTTCGCAGAACCGCGTGCGGCCGACACGCTAAACGCGGAGCCGCACGCGGTTCTGCGAACCGCGGCTAAACGCGGAGCGGTCCCCGAAGGGGTGTAGCTCAATTGGTAGAGCACTGGTCTCCAAAACCAGCGGTTGAGCGTTCGAGTCGCTCCGCCCCTGCTCCGATTTTCGATGGCACCGGTCGCCGCGCGGCGGCGCACGCAGGGAAGGACGCCCGGCGCGAGGCGGGAGTCGAAAATCCCCTTGGGAAGGAATGGCCATGGCGCTGGCAGTAAAAACCACTCCGGAAACGACCACCCGCAATCCGCACACGCAGCTCGTCCTCAGCAGCCTGCTCGGGGCGGTCTACCTTCTGTTCAGCTTCGGCCTGGTCTTCGCCGGTCTGCCGGGATTGTGGCGTGCCCTCGAGCTGGGGAAGGTCTTCAACGAGTTCCTCGCCGACTCCTTGCTGATCCTGGCGACCATCCCCATCACCATCGGCCTGGTGGTCCTGGGGTTGAAGCTCGAAGGCGCGCACCCGCAGCCGGGGGCGCGCGCCGGGGCCTTCCTCGGCGCCTTGGGCGCGCTGCTGATCTTGCTGGTCACCATCGGTATCGGCAACAACTGGTTCGCCTCCGCCGATATGGCCCCCACCGTCGGCGGCGGCCTGACCCTGGCGGTCGGCGTCGCCCTGCTGATCGGGCTGATCTGGATGTTCTGCAAGCCAGGGTTCGGCAAGTGGCTGGTCCAGGCGGAGGAGGCGGGCTGGTTCCACGCGACCGCCTACAAGGGCAACCAGGGCCTGCGCGTCCGCCGTGGCACGGTCATCGCCCTGCTGGGCATCGGCGTGTGCGGCATCATCACCTTGATTCAGCGCCAGCTGCTCAACAGTGGGAGCTGGGAGCTGGTCATCCCGTTCTCGCGCACGGTCGAGACAACGGCGCAGGGGCTGCTCGACGGCACCCGGACCATCCATTACGCGACGATCCCGCTGCTGTTTTACGTCAACCTGACGCTGCCGCTGATCCTCCTGGTGGCGCTGGCCTGGTTCTCGTGGCGCGTCGTCAACTGGCCGGCGTTCGCCGACTTCCTCATCGCCACGGAGGCGGAGATGAACAAGGTGTCCTGGACGACGCGCAAGCGTCTGGTCCAGGACACGATCGTCGTCCTGATCACCCTCGCCCTGCTGACCCTCTTCCTGTTCGTGGTCGATATTTTCTGGATCAAGATCCTGAGCAACCCGATCGTGGACGTGCTGAAGATCGACCCGCAAGAGGCACGGCAGAGGCAGCAACAGGGGGCCGAGTGGTAACCGCCGGCCGCCGCACAAGCCTTTTGGAACCTTCCCCATGGTCGAGCCAAGCACCCCCGGCGCCCCCGTCGGCGCGGATACCGGCACCGCCCCCGAATCCCCGGCCGTGTCGCCGACCGTCAGCCCCGAGCCGCTGGGCGCCACGGCGCTGACCCACGCGGAGGAGCCGTGGACTGCCCCCCAGAGCGAGGCCGGTCCGGAGCCCGTGGAGAACGGCACGCTGGCCGCCCCCGCCGCGGAACAAGCCGGGCACGCCGCCCCGAGTCCCGCCGGCGCCCTCGCGACCGAGGAGGCGGAGGCCAAGGAGCCCGCGGAGGCATCCGCGGCGGCGCTGCCGGCAGAGCAGCCGCCGGCGCCCCCGCCGAGCAACAAGCACTGGTACGTCGTCAAGGTGCAGAGCGGCCGCGAGGAGTCGATCAAGGAGGCCATCGAGCGCCGCGTCAAGATCGAAGGGCTGGAGGAGTACTTCGCCCAGATCATCATCCCGGTCGAGCGCGTGACCGAGGTGCGCAACAACAAGCGCGTCGTGAAGGAGAAGAAGCTCTACCCCGGCTACCTGATGGTCGAGGTCGAGTACAACGACCGGATCCTCTACCTCTTCCGCGAGACGTCGGGCGTCGGCGATTTCGTCGGCGGCGGCCTCAACCACCCGCCGCAGCCGATGAAGGCCAAGGAAGTGGAGCGGATGCTCGGGGCCATCCCGGACACCGGTAAGGAGATCCACGCCAAGCCGAAGTTCGACAAGGGCGACCGGGTGCGCGTCCGCGACAGTACCTTCGCCGGCATGGAGGGTGAGGTCAAGGAGATCCTCGAGGGCAAGGGTTCGGTCCGCGTCGAGCTGACGATCTTCGGCCGGCCCGTGCCGGTGGAGCTGGAATACTGGCAGGTGGAGCAGACGTCGTAAGCAAGCCCACAGGGTGCGACCCGTGGGCTTGGAGGGAAACGAGCAATGGCGAAAGCAGTCACGGCCCAGATCAAGCTGCAGGTCCCCGGCGGCCAGGCGACGCCCGCGCCGCCGGTCGGCCCGGCGCTGGGCCAGCACGGGGTCAACATCGGGCAGTTCGTGTCGCAGTTCAACGACCGCAGCAAGGACCAGCGCGGCATTACCCTGCCCGTGGTCATCACGGTCTTCAGCGACCGCACTTTCACCTTCGAGATCAAGAGCCCGCCCGCGGCCGTCCTCCTCAAGCAGGCGGCCGGCATCCCGCTCGAAAAGAAGAAGGGCGGCGATGTCCTCAACCCCGAGGAGAAGGCCAAGAAGAGCGGCAAGTACAAGGGCTTCAAGGTCACCGGCGCCCAGGTGCGCGACATCGCCAAGCGCAAGTTCAGCGACCTGAACGCCCGCGATGAGGACCACGCGGTGCGGATCGTCGAGGGCACCGCCCGCAGCATGGGCCTGGCCGTCGAGTAAGTCAAAGCCCACGGACAATCCAAAGCCCAGGGGCCGCGACCCGTGGGCTTTCCCCAGTTGAGCGAGAGAAGCGACCATGGCAAAGAAACAGTCCGCGGACGCCGCCGACAACCCGAAAACGGAGCCTGCGGCCGCGGCCGCCGCCAAGGGCAAAGAGAAGGAAGGCAAGCCCGCCAAGGAGCCGAAGAAGGACGGCAAGGGCAAGACCTCTCCCGCCGCGGAAGGGGCCGGCCCCGCGCCGGCCCCCGCCGAGGGCGGTGCGGCCGCGGCGCCCACCGCCGCGGCCGCGCCGGCGCAGAGCGAATCGGCCAAGAGGAAGGGCAAGCGGCCCGGCATCACGCCGCGCCGCGGCAAGAAGCTGCGCAACCACGTCAAGAACCAGTACCAGAAGCTCGACAAGGAAGGCCCCACGAACGTCAAGCGCGCCATCGGCGTGCTCAAGCAGATGAAGCGCGCCAAGTTCGATGAGACCATTGAGGTCCACATGTCGCTCGGCGTGGACACCACCCAGAGCGACCAGCTGGTCCGCGGCACCGTGTCGCTGCCGCACGGCATCGGCAAGGCGGTGCGCGTGCTCGTCTTCTGCCAGGGGGACAACGTCACCAAGGCCAAGGAGGCCGGCGCCGACTACGCCGGCAGCGACGATCTCATCAAGCAGATCCAGGGCGGCTGGACCGACTTCGACGTCGCCCTGGCCACGCAAGACATGATGGGCCCTGTCGCCCGGCTGGGGAAGATCCTCGGCCCGCGCGGTCTGATGCCGACGCCCAAGGCCGGCACCGTCATCACCGGCGACATTGCCACCGCCGTCCGCGAGTTCAAGGCCGGCAAGGTCGAGTACCGCACCGACAAGGGCGGCAACGTCCACGCCGGCGTCGGCAAGATGAGCTTCGACGAGGACAAGCTGATCGCCAACGTGGCCGCGTTCGTCGATCAGGTCCGCGCCGTCAAGCCGGCCAGCGTCAAGGGGAACTACATCAAGTCCATCACCCTCTCCGCCACGATGAGTCCGGGCATCCCGATCACCGTGTAAGCCGTCCACCCTCGGCGGTCAGCGGCCGGCCCACCCCCGCGCGGAGCCGGCCGCTGACCGCCGTGCATTCCGGGGCGTCCGACGCGAGTTGAAATCTGAGAGCCAACCCATGAGCAAGAAAATCAAACAGATGGAAATGGACGCCCTCGGACACACGTTCCAGGGCGTCCGCGACCTGGTCGTGATGAGCGTCAAGGGCGTCACCGCCCAGGCGGACAACCGGATGCGGCTCGACCTCCGCAAGAAGAACATCCGCCTGCAGGTCCTCAAGAACAGCCTGGCCCGGAAGGTCTTCGACGGCATGGGCCTGCAGACCACCCTGCTGGCGGCCGGCCCAACTACGGTCGCCTGGGGCGCGAGCAGCATCGCCGAACTGAGCCGGGAGCTGGAGACCTTGCTCCGGAAGAACGACAAGGTGAAGTTCAAGGGCGCCATCGCCGACGGCCAGGCCGTGACCTTCGCCCAGGCGCTGAAGATGCCGACGAAGGCCGAGGCCATCGGCCGCGTCCTCAGCCTGGCCCTGGCGCCGGCGGCGCGGCTGCTCAGTCAGATCCTCGGCCCGGCCGCGCAGGTCGCCGGCCAGATCAAGACGCTCCGCGAGAAGGCCGAGGGCGAGGCGGAAAAGCCCGCAGCCGAGGCCGCGCCGGCAGCCACCGCCTGAGGGTCTGTGGGTCAGGACTCCGATCCTGACATCGCCTTGTCAGGATCGGAGTCCTGACCCACAAACCGGATCGAACTGGACGTTTGTGCTACAATGAAAGTTTCGGTGAACACAAGGAGGGGGGCTTGTGTCCACCAGAATACCTCTTTGCACGGACTCCCCAAGAGGGCCGCCGTCGGCCCGTGAGGACGGCTATTACGCACGCCGCTGCCCCGCTTCAGGCAGCAACGCTTTGACATAAGTCCCCCGGCAAGCTGCCGGGGGGGCCGCACGAACACGAAAGGACAACCCCATGGCTGAAGGCAACGGTCGCGTCTGGGCCCCGGACATCAAGGACATCGGTGACAGGATCGCCGGGCTGACGGTCTCCAAGGCCGTCGAGCTGGGCGATTATCTCGAAGAGGTCCACAAAATCAAGCCCGCCGCGGGCGCGGTCGCCATGGCCGCTCCGCTGGCCGGCCCGGCAGCGGTCGAGAAGCCCCCCGAGAAGACCGAGTTCACGGTCCAGCTGGACGGCTTCGACCCGGCCAAGAAGATCAACGTCATCAAGGTGGTGCGCGAGATCACGGGTCTGGGCCTCAAGGAGGCCAAGGCCCTGGTCGAGGGCCACCCGAAAGCCGTCAAGGAAAACATCTCCAAGGAGGAGGCGGAAAAGTTCAAGAAGCAGCTCGAGGACGGCGGCGCCAAGGTGTCGCTCAAGTAAGCGGTTCCGCCCGCGGCCACGGACGGCGGATTTCCGGACGACGGGAATCCTCTCCTGACCCTCAAAGCGGAGTTGAGGCGCAACGGCACCCTGACAGCGGGCTATCGGACTAGCCCCCGCAGCTGGGATGGCAGTGCCGCTCGCGCCGGCCTTCGGGCCGGCGCTGGATTGCAACGGATTGAAACGACACGATCGAAAACAACGTGGGCTCAGCGTGCCAACAAACTGTAACGCGACCCGACGGCGTTGGCCCCTCCCGCACCCCTCCCGCCCGGTCCGACGGACGGGGGACCGGCGCGGGGGAAACTCACTCCAGGGAAGCGCCGCACCGGAACCGGTGGCCGTTCCTCTGCTGACCCCGATTCGCTCTGGTGATTTCCGCAAGACGACGCAACGACGCGCCCCGACGCCGGCGCGGCGGTGAGCCGACCGCTTGCCGCCGCGCCGGCGTTCCGGCGCGCTTCTGTCCCCTCACTCTGGGAGGAGCCTGACCATGCCCATCCCGGCCAAACGTACCATCACGCCGGAAGACATCCGTAACTTCGGCCGCTTCGGCGACGCCGAGGACGTGCCCCCGCTGACGGATGTCCAGACCCGGTCCTACCAACGCTTCCTGCAGCTGGACGTGCCGCCCACCGAGCGCACTCCCACGGGCCTGGAAGGAGTCCTCCGCGAGATCTTCCCCATTGAAAGCTACGACAAGTCGCTCAGCCTGCAGTACATCAAGTACGAGCTGGGCAAGCCGCGCTACGGCCCCGACGAGTGCCGCCAGCTCCGCCTGACCTACGGCCGGCCCTTCCGCGTCTGGCTGCGCCTCAACAAGGAGCAACCCGTCGAGGAGGAGGTCTACCTCGGCGACATGCCCATCATGATCGGTGGCGGCGAATTCATCATCAACGGCGCCGAGCGCGTCGTCGTCTCGCAGCTGCACCGCTCCCCCGGCGTCGATTACGTCGTCGAGACCGAGGCCGGCGAGCGCAAGCTGCACTCCTGCCGCATCATCCCCGAGCGCGGCAGCTGGATCGAGGTCAACGTCACCAAGAAGGACACGCTCGGCGTGCGCATCGACCAGAGCGGCAAGTTCTCCGCCATGACGCTGCTGCGCGCCATGGACCCCGCCTACTCCAGCGACTCCGAGATCCTCCAGGCCTTCTACCCGACCGAAACGGTCCCGGTCACGCCCGCCACCCGCGAGCAAATCGAAGGCGGCCTGGCGGTCGGCGACGTCATCGACCCGGAGACCGGCGAGGTCTTCCTGGAGAGCGGCGAGGCCTTTACCCGCGAGCACGTGGACAAGCTCCTGGCCAGCGGCATTCGCGAACTGCCCCTACTGCGCATCAAGACGACGCCCGAGGGCAGGGGCCAGGATCCGCTCATCCTGACGTCGCTGCGTGAGGACCCGACGAGCACCCACGAGGAAGCGCTGCTGAAGATCTACCAGCGCCTGCGGCCG
Organism: Gemmatales bacterium; assembly: GCA_038227745.1. Classification (GTDB taxonomy): domain Bacteria; phylum Planctomycetota; class Planctomycetia; order Gemmatales; family Gemmataceae; genus DASPXY01. Next base: position 16,176 of record JBBRPS010000023.1, read on the forward strand.
GGCAACCCGCCGCAACTCGAGAAGGCCAAGGAGCTGTTCCGCGAGAAGTTTCAGGACCCCAACCGTTACCGCCTCGGCAAGGTCGGCCGCTTCCGCATCAACCGCAAGTTCGACCAGGAAATCCCCGAGAGCGAGATGACGCTGCGGTCGCTCGACTACCTCAACGCGATCCGCTACATCCTGAAACTCCGCGATCCCGAGGGCAAGGCCCACGTGGACGACATCGACCACCTGGGCAACCGCCGCCTGCGCACCATCGACGAGCTGGCCGCCGACGAGCTGCGCAAGGGCTTCCTCAAGCTGCGCCGCACCGTGCAGGAGCGCATGAGCCTGCGCGACCAGCAGGACATGACGCCGCGGACGCTCATCAACCCCAAGAGCATCAGCGCCGCCATCGAATACTTCTTCGGCCGCGGCGAGCTGAGCCAGGTCGTGGACCAGACCAACCCGCTGGCGCAGCTGACGCACGAGCGGCGGCTCAGCGCCCTGGGCCCCGGCGGCTTGAACCGCAAGCGGGCCGGCTTCGAGGTGCGCGACGTCCACATCTCGCACTACGGCCGCATCTGCCCGATCGAGACGCCCGAGGGCACGAACATCGGCCTGATCTCGAGCCTGTCGATCTACGCGGACGTGGACGAGTACGGCTTCCTGACGACGCCGTACCGCAAGATCAACAAGCGCAAGCTGGTCCAGGGCCGCGAGGGCATCGCCCGGCTGCGCGCCGACGAGGAGTCGCACGCCCACCTCGCCCCCGCCGACACGCCCAACGACGGCCAGAAGGTCACGCAGGAGCGCGTGATCGCCCGCTTCGGCGGCGACTTCATGAGCGTCAACACCGACGCGCTGCAGTACATGGACATCTCGCCCAAGCAGATGGTCGGCGTGTCGGCGGGCCTGATCCCGTTCCTGGAGCACGACGACGCCAACCGCGCGCTGATGGGCTCGAACATGCAGCGCCAGGCGGTGCCGCTGCTCATCACCGAGCCGCCGCTCGTCTCCACCGGCCTGGAGACCGAGGTGGCCCGCAACAGCGGCATGGTGGTGCGCGCCGAGAAGAACGGCACCGTCACCTATGTGGACGGCGAGCGCATCAAGGTCGATGAGCACGAGTACCTGCTGCGCAAGTTCGTCGGCCTGAACGAGCGCACCTGCCTCAACCAGAAGCCGATCATCACGCTGGGGCAGAAGGTTGAGAAGGGCCAGGTGCTCGCCGATGGGGCGGCCACCTACCACGGCGAGCTGGCGCTGGGCCGCAACGTGCTGGTCGCGTTCATGTCCTGGGAGGGTTACAACTTCGAGGACGCGATCATCATCAGCGAGAAGCTGGTCAAGGAGGACACGTACACCTCGATCCACATCGAGGAGTTCGAGATCGAGATCCGCGAGACGAAGCTGGGCAAGGAGGAGTTCACGCGCGACATCCCGAACGTCTCGCCCAAGGCGCTGGGCAACCTCGACGACAACGGCATCGTCCGCATCGGCACGTTCGTCGGGCCGGGCGACATCCTCGTCGGCAAGGTCTCGCCCAAGAGCAAGAGCGAGCTGACGCCCGAGGAGAAGCTGCTGCACGCGATCTTCGGCCGGGCCGGCGAGGACGTCAAGAACGACAGCCTCGAGGTGCCGTCCGGCGTCGAGGGCATCGTCATCGACACGCAGCGCTTCAGCCGCCGCGCCAGCATGACCGAGGACGAGAAGAAGCAGTTCGACAAGGAGCAAAAGGAGATCGAGAACCGCTTCAACAAGGCCATCGCCGACCAGTTCCGGTCGCAGATCGCGGAGCTGGGGACGGTGCTGGAGAAGCGCGAGCTGAAGGCGGTCGGGCCGGACCGCGACGACCGCGGCACGGCCGAGCACGCGGTGGCGTTCCGGCTGGACACGCTCGACATCCGCTCGCCGGAGCGGCTGGAGGCGTGCAAGGAGATCTACACCAAGCACCACGACCGCATCCTGTTCCTGGCCGACGAGAAGGAGCGGAAGCTGAACTCGCTGAAGCGCGGCGACGAGCTGCCCAGCGGCGTGCAGCAGATGGTGAAGGTGTACGTCGCCACCAAGCGCGTGATCTCGGTCGGCGACAAGATGGCCGGCCGGCACGGCAACAAGGGGGTGATCTCCAAGGTGCTGCCGGAGGAGGACATGCCGTTCCTCGCCGACGGGACGCCGGTGGACATCCTGCTCAACCCGCTGGGCGTGCCGAGCCGCATGAACGTGGGCCAGATCCTCGAGACGCACCTGGGCTGGGCGGCGCAGCGCCTGAACTTCAAGGCCATCACGCCGGTCTTCGACGGGGCCACCGAGGCGGAGCTGCGCAAGGCGCTCAAGGAGGCGGGCATCCCGGAGAGCGGCAAGACGTACCTGTACGACGGCCGGACCGGGGATCGCTTCGAGCAGCCGGTGACGGTCGGGTACATCTACATGCTCAAGCTGCACCACCTGGTCGATGACAAGGTGCATGCGCGGGCGACGGGGCCGTACTCGCTGATCACGCAGCAGCCGCTGGGCGGCAAGGCGCGCTTCGGCGGCCAGCGCTTCGGCGAGATGGAAGTGTGGGCGCTGGAGGCCTACGGCGCCGCCTACGTCTTGCAGGAGCTGCTGACGGTCAAGTCGGACGATGTGGAGGGCCGGACGAAGATCTACGAGTCGATGGTCAAGGGCGAGAACACGCTGGAGGCCGGCACGCCGGCGAGCTTCGACGTGCTGACCAACGAGATCCGCGGTCTGGGCCTGAACATGCAGCTGGAGAAAAAGCGGATTTGACCAGGGACGGGTCATGAAGTTAAGCAAGGCCGCTTGGGATCTGCTTGGAACGCTGGTCGATCTTGCGGACCAGACGGTGGCCGAGGTGATTCGGGCACGCGGCGGCGTTGCCGCTAACGTGAGAGAGGCCGGACCGTGGGCCAATCAATCCCTCGGTGAAACAGCAATGGCGGGGGTCCAAGGAGATAAAACGGCGATCAAGGCGGTCAAGATCGCAAAGGATGCCCGTCGTTTAGGACGGAAATACGGAGGGGATGCGTCGTGAACGATAACGATCTGGCCCGCCATCCACAGAACGCCGACCCCTTGCTACTTCCGCCGCGCGAGGGGCCTTATGTTCTCCGCGATGTGCTGGAGAAGAGCGTGTATGGCTTCCGTGCCGAACTCATTTTGGACCTGGGAGACAGTTTCCTTCGGTTCGGAGTGGACATCGACTGGGACACGATCACCAGTCAGTTCCAGGCATCCCGGTTTCGGGCAAAAAAGGCTTACCGGAGCATCCGAGCTGACAAGCCGTGGAAAAAATACGTCGGCAAGGAGTGCGGCTGGTCCTGGCTGGCCTGGAACCAACAGGGGTATCTGGACAGCGTGTTGATTAGTTTCGAGGGGATCGAGCCGAACGTCCTTCTGAACACGATCGGTTCGTCCATTGAGATCTTCGCGATTTCGCTCGTGGAGAAAGCGAGCGCAGCCGGGACGGACAGGAACGGCAAGCGCAAGGCGAAAGCAAACCGGTAATCGGCAAGCAACATGAACGGCTTTCCGTCGCGGCCAGGGGATTCAATCATACGACTCACAAACTCGGACGACGAGTTTCTTTTAGAGGAGGGCGGCCATGAGTACCGGTGAAGCCAATTACGACCGCATCAACGACTACGGCGCCGTGCGCATCAGCCTGGCGAGTCCGCACGACATCCGCAGCTGGTCGTTCGGCGAGGTCAAGAAACCCGAGACGATCAACTACCGCACCTACCGCCCGGAGAAAGACGGCCTGTTCTGCGAGCGCATCTTCGGGCCGGAGAAAGACTGGGAGTGCGCCTGCGGCAAGTACCGCGGCATGAAGTACAAGGGCATGATCTGCGACCGCTGCGGCGTCAAGGTCACCCACTCGCGCGTTCGCCGCAAACGCATGGGCCACATCGAGCTGGCCGCCCCCGTCGTCCACATCTGGTTCTTCAAGGCCATGCCGAGCCGCCTCGGCACCCTCCTCGACATGAAGACCACCAGCCTGGAGAAGATCATCTACTTCCAGGACTACGTGGTCCTCAACACCAAGGAAGACCTCGAGGAGAAGAAGCTGCCGCTCAAGGAACGACAGCTCCTGACCGAGGACGACTACCGCAAGGCCCGCGAGACCTTCGGCGACAGCTTCGACGCCGACATGGGTGCCGAGGCCGTCAAGAAGCTCCTCGAGCGCCTCGACCTCGTCGAGCTGTCGCGCGACCTGCGCGAGAAGCTCAAGCTGGAGAGCGAGAAGGGCAAGCCGTCGCGCCAGAAGCAGCGCGACCTGACCAAGCGCCTGAAAGTGGTGGAGTCCCTCCGTGATTCGGGACTTGGCGGACCGCAGAACAAGCCGGAGTGGATGGTCCTGGAGTGCATCCCGGTCATCCCGCCCGACCTGCGCCCGCTCGTCCTGCTCGACAGCGGCAACTTCGCCACCAGCGACCTCAACGATCTCTATCGGCGCATCATCAACCGCAACAACCGGCTCAAGAAGCTCGTGGACCTGAACGCGCCCGAGGTCATCATCCGCAACGAGAAGCGGATGCTCCAGCAGTCGGTGGACGCGCTCTTCGACAACAATCGCTGCAAGCGGCCCGTCCTCGGCAGCAGCAACCGGCCGCTCAAGTCGCTGACCGACATGATCAAGGGCAAGCAGGGCCGCTTCCGCGAGAACCTGCTCGGCAAGCGCGTCGATTACTCGGCGCGCTCGGTCATCGTCGTGGGCCCCGAGCTCCGGCTGCACCAGTGCGGCCTGCCCAAGAAGATCGCCCTGGAGCTGTTCCAGCCGTTCATCATCCGCCGCCTCAAGGAGCTGGGCCACGCCGACACCATCAAGTCGGCCAAGAAGATGCTCGAGCGCAAGGCGGACGAAGTCTGGGACATCCTCGAGGAGGTCATCAAGAACCACCCCGTGCTGCTCAACCGGGCGCCGACGCTGCACCTCATGGGCATCCAGGCGTTCGAGCCGGTGCTGATCGAGGGCAACGCCATCCGCATCCACCCGCTCGTCTGCAAGGGCTTCAACGCCGACTTCGACGGCGACCAAATGGCCGTCCACCTGCCGCTGTCCATTGAGGCGCAGGTCGAGGCCACCGTGCTGATGATGTCCACGAACAACATCTTCAGCCCGGCGAACGGCCAGCCGATTATCAGCCCGTCGCAGGACATCGTCATGGGCTGCTACTACCTCACCGCCGACCCGCTCGCCGCCTTCGACGCCCGCACCGTCCCCGAGGAGGACCGGGCGAAGATCAAGAAGGACGCGGTCCAGCCGATCAACCTCAAGGGCGAGGGCATGGTCTTCTCCTCGCCGGCCGAGGCATTCCTGGCCTACGCCCAGAAGAAGGTCGGCGTCCACGCCCGCATCCGCGTCCGCCTGCCGATCGAGAAGAAGCTCGTCAGCGAGGTGCGCTACGAGCAGGGTCGCATCAAGGCGGAGGAGATCCCGCGCAAGCCGAACGGCCTGGTGGCCACGACCATCGGCCGCATCGTGTTCAACGACATCCTCAGCCCGCGGATGACGTTCTACGACCTGTCGCTGTCGAACAAGTACCTGGCGCGCATCATCGCCGACTGCTACCAGCAACTCGGCCGGCGCGAGACGATCGAGCTGCTCGACAGGATGAAAGAGATCGGCTTCCGCGAGTCCACCCGCAGCGGCCTGTCGTTCTCCACCGACGACCTGCGCACGCCGGCCAACAAGGAGGCGGTGCTCAACGCCACGGAGAAGGAAGTGGACCGCATCGGCAAGCTGTTCCAGCGCGGCCACATCACCGAGCTGGAGCGGTACAACAAGGTGATCGACCTGTGGACGCACGCCCGCGACCAAATCACCAAGCAGATGATGCACGAGCTGCAGCACGACGTCCGCGAGGGCGTGCCGTACCTCAACCCGATCTTCCTGATGGCCAACTCCGGCGCCCGCGGCGGCGTCGAGCAGATCCGCCAGCTCGCCGGCATGCGCGGCCTGATGGCCAAGCCGTCGGGGCAGATCATCGAGACGCCGATCAAGGCCAACTTCCGCGAGGGCCTGTCCGTGCTGGAGTACTTCAGCTCCACGCACGGCGCCCGCAAGGGGTTGGCGGACACGGCCCTGAAGACCGCCGACTCGGGCTACCTGACGCGCAAGCTCGCCGACGTGGCGCAGAACGTGGTGGTGACGATGCACGACTGCGGCACGACCCAGGGCATCAGCAAGGGGGCCATCCTCAAGGGCGAGGAGATCGAGCGGCCGCTGTCCGACTCGATCCGCGGCCGTGTCAGCCGTAACAACATCACGACCATCACGGGCGACATGATCGTCCGCGAGAACGAGATGGTCTCGCACGAGATGGCGCGCAAGATCGAGGAGCTGGGCGTGGACAAGATCATCGTCCGCAGCCCGATGACGTGCGAGGCGCCCCTGGGCGTGTGCCGGTCGTGCTACGGCATGGACCTGGCGACGAACAACCTGGTGGAAGAGGGCATGGCGGTGGGCATCATCGCCGCCCAGTCGATCGGCGAGCCGGGCACGCAGCTGACGATGCGGACGTTCCACATCGGCGGTACGGCCGGCCGGCGCATCATCGACCCGGAGACCAAGGCCCGCAAGGCCGGCACGGTCAAGTTCGAGAACCTCAAGGTGGTCGAGAACGACCAGCGCGGCGGCATCACGCTGTCCCGCAAGGGCGAGCTGCAGGTCCTCGGGCCGAAGGACCGCATCCTCGAGACGCACCTGGTGCCCTACGGGGCCGAGCTGAAGGTCAAGGAGAGGGACACGGTCGCGGTCAACCAGGTGCTGTTCCACATCGACCCGCACTTGACGCCGATCCTCGCCGAGAGCGGCGGCCGCTGCCGCTTCGAGGAGATCGTCGAGGGCGAGACGCTGCGCAAGGAGCGCGACGCCGGCTCCGGCGCCGAGCGCTGGGTCATCATGGAGCACAAGGGCGACCTGCACCCGCAGATCGTCATCGAGGACGAGCGCGGCAACAAGCTGGAAGTCCACTACATCCCGGAGAAGGCCCACCTGGAGGTGCGCGAGGGGCAGCAGGTCTCGCCCGGGGCGCTGCTGGCCAAGACGCCGCGGGAGGTGGGCGGCACGCAGGACATCACCGGCGGTCTGCCGCGCGTCACGGAGATCTTCGAGGCGCGACGGCCGCGCGAGCCCGCCGTCATGGCCGAGGTGGCCGGCATCGTCCGCCTGGGCGAGAAGCGCCGCGGCAAGCGGCCGATCCTCATCCAGCCGGTGGACGACCAGGGTCGCTCGATCGGCGAGGAGGTCGAGCACCTGGTGCCGCCGGGCAAGCACGTGCGCGTCCACGCCAACGAGTACGTCAAGGCGGGCGACCCGCTGGTCGAGGGGCCGCTGGTGCCGCACGACATCCTGCGCATCAGCGGGCCGGAGGCGGTGCAGAACTACCTCGTCCGCGAGGTGCAGTCGGTCTACCGCAGCCAGCGCGTGGACATCGACGACAAGCACATCGAGATCATCATCTCGCAGATGCTCCGCAAGGTGCAGGTCAAGACGATGGGCGACACGGGCCTGTTGCCCGGCTCGGTCATCGACAAGTTCGCCTTCCGCGAGGTGAACGACCGCCTGCGCGAGTGCGTCAAGGTGAAGGACCCGGGCGATTCGCGCTTCGAGGTCGGCAAGATCGTGACGAAAGAGCAGTTCGAGGAGGTGCGCGCCACCCTGGAGGCCGAGAAGAAGAAGCCGCCGACCTGGGAGAAACCGACGCCGGCAACCTCGACGACGCAGCTGCTGGGCATCACCAAGGCGGCCGTGCAGTCGGACAGCTTCATCAGCGCGGCGAGCTTCCAGGAGACGACCAAGGTGCTGACCGAGGCCGCGCTGGCGGGCAAGGTCGATTACCTGGTCGGCCTGAAGGAGAACGTCATCCTGGGCCACCTGGTGCCGGCGGGCACGGGCTTCCACCAGCACCAGGAGGCGGAGGTGCGCATCAACCAGAAGGCGCTGGAGGCCGCGCTGGCCAGCGACGGCGCCGCGGCCGCCGGGAAGGAGTCGCTCGAGCCGGCCGGCACCACGACGGAGTGAGACGTAAAAAAGCCCACGGGTTGCGACCCGTGGGCTTGACTGGCTCCCTAAGCCCACGGGTTGCAACCCGTGGGCTTTTTTTGTGGCCGTTACCAGCGGAAGCTGTACTGCACGTAGACCAGCTCGGCATCCCCCGGGGCCCCGGTGTTCTTGAGGAAGCTGCCCGCGAACAGGTGCGAGTAGCCCGTCAAGATGTCCGAGTGCGGCCCCAGGTGGAAGTTGAAGACCAGATCGACCTCGTCACCCACGTTGGTCCCCGCCTTGCCCGTCGGGTCGCGGCGAAGGGCGGCGCCGCCGGCGTTGTACAGGGCGTCCCGCGCCTGGTCCAGCTCGAAGTGGTGGTACTGCAGCCAGACCGTGATCCAGTTCTGCGGGTACAGCCACAGGTGGGCGTTGATGTCGTGGATGTTCTGCCGGCCGACCAGGTCCAGCCAGCCCAGGTAATAGTGCCCGAACGGGAAGAGCTGGTTGAAGGTGCTGAAGTCGGTGCCGCCGCCGTTGGGGTTGCTGTCCCCCGAGGCGTAGTCCCAGTACACCCAGAAGGTCGGGTTCCACGGCAGCTTGCAGAAGTTGTAGCCGCCGCCCAGCGAACTCGCGCCGGCCACGATCTCCTGCTGGCCGCGCTCGCCGAGCTGGAGCATCAGCTCGACGTCCCAGAGCCAGTGGTTCTTGTCGCCCGCGTAGCGCGTGCCGAGGGTGTGGACGTTGAACGGCGCGAACGGGGCACCCAGGCGGGCCGCCTTGTTGGTGTTGTCCAGGAACAGCCAGTAGGCGTCGATGAACTGGCCCTTCTTCGGCCGGTAGGTCGTCCAGGCGCCCGCGAAGTTCTGGTTGTTGTCCACCGAGTCGAAGCGCGTGGGGTTGATGAGGACCGGCTGGAGCCAGAACAGATCGACGTCGAACTTCTCGCCCTGGCGGAAGGCGCGGACGCCGTTGAAGGTGCGGCGCGTGTTGGCCCAGTCGAGCGGCGAGATCAGGCGCTGCGAGCCGAGCAGCATCTCCTGGCGGCCGAGGCGCACGTAGGCGTTGTGGTCGTTGAAGCGGAAGAGCTTGATGTCCACGAAGGCGTTGAGCAGGTCGCCACGGTTGACGTCGATGGCCGCCGGCGGCAGGCTCTGGGTGCTGCTGTCGGCGTAGATGAACTCGACGTAGACGCGGAAGATGTCCTTGAACCACAGGTCGCCGTAGACGCGCGTGCGGAACAGATCGTAGGTGTTGGTCTTGCCGGTCAGGCGGCTGTTGACCTCGTGCATGTAGCGGTCGCGGATCTCGCCGCCGGTGTTGAACAGCCAGTTGTCGCCGAGGTGGACGCGGTGGATGGCGTCGAAGATGTCGTGCTGGGTATTCTTCGGGTCGTCGAGGTAGCGGAAGTCCGCGTCGAAGAACGAATTGAACATCCCGCCGGTGAAGCTGTACGGGAACCTGGGCGGCTTCTCGCGATAGTTCCCTTTGAGGAAGTCGAGCAGGGAGTAATAGCCCGGCCCCGTGGGCGGGATGGGGAAGTTGCCGACCCGAGGGAGGATCCGCACCGGCGGGATCTTGGCCCAGGGGTTGGCGGGTTTGCCGTCGTCCGCCTTCTCACACCCGGGACAGCTGCCGTCGGGGGTGGGCAACACGACCTCCCCTGCCCCCGCCATCCCCGGACGGACGTCGGCCGCGGCGCCGGGGGGCGTAAAGCTCGACGACGGCTGCGCGGCGGGCGGCGGCTTGGGGACGTCCACGTCTGGCGGGGGGATCTTCTCCTGGCGCGTACTGGTCACGGGGCTGAGGGGGGGCAGGATCTCCTGGGCCGTGCCGGCCCTCGTGCCGCCCAGCCAGAGCGCGGCCAGCAGGCCGGCACAGGCGAGTTGCGGTCCTGACAATGTCCAGCGCATGAAGCCTCCTTGCTATCGGACAGGTGTGCCTCAGATTGCGATCCGGGAAGTCCGTGAGAGTCGGGGCACGCAGGCCTGCTCCGAGCGCTGCGCCGGCACTCAGGAACCGTGCCGGCGCCGGGGGCGGTGAGCGGACTTCTGTATTTGTCCCTATTTCTTTCGGGAAGAAGTGTGAAGAAAAAGCATCGCGTTCGGCGTCGCGGGCGCGGAAGAAGTAGTGCCGCAGTGAGAAAACCCTACCGCCAGCAACGCCCCGCCCCACGGCGCTCCCGTTACAGGCCGCACCGCTTATCGGCTGGGTCGGGTCAGCGATGTCTTCTTTCCCGACAGGTCCGCGAGGCGCCAGAGCCGCAACAACCCCTCGCCGGCGCCGGTCGCCAGCGTCGAGCGATCGAGGGCACGGCCGACACAAGCGTCCTCCCGGTCGAGCACGGTGGCCCACCCCAGGACGTCACCCGCCAAGGCGGTGAGGGCGGCGGGCAGGCCGCCCCCGGCGAAGCTCGGCGGCAAGCCCGGCAGCGGGGCGCCGGCGTGCTTCCAGGCGCGGTGGATCTCGGCAATGTCCTCATCGACGGCGTGCGTCTTGCGTTCGACGTCGGCGACGACGGCCGCCCAGTTCTGCGCCCACTCGACGGGCACGAGATAGGAGACGACGAGCTTCACATCGTCGGGCCGGTGAAGTAGGGCATCGATGAGCCGGCGGACGTACTCTAGCCGCCGTGCCTTGCCTTCGGCAACGCACTGGATGATGTCGAGCAGGTCGCAGGTATCCAGGCAGAGGACGGGCCGCGGATGGGCGAGGAGGTCGGCGACGACGGCAGCAATGGGGGACATCAGTGCCTCTCGACCTCCTCGTCATAGGCCAACAAGAGCGACCGCGCCGCCTCGTACTCTCCCAGGAGCTGGCAGCGCGTGTCTTCCGGCCAGCCGTCCTGCTGCAGCCACTCGTCAAGCATCGCGCGATCGAACAGTGACTCGTCCCTGTGTACGCGGACGAGGAAAGCGTTCCAGCGCCGGCGATCGTTCGGATGCAGGGAGGCGCGGTTCGCGGACGCCGAGAAGGCCTGGAGCAACCGAACTGCCTCGGGGGACAGGTCGTGTTCCAGGGTCCGCAGGTGCTGGACGACCTCGGTTTCCACCCCCACCTCGGCGGCGGCCGGATCGAGGAACTCACGCTTGAATTCGACCAGCAGGCCGTTGGACTCCTCCTCCGTGAGTTTCTGCTTTTCCAGGGAGATCACGGTGGAGACGAACAGTTCGTTTTGGCTGCGGGCGTGAACCCAGAGGGCGGCGGCGGGCCGGCCGGCCGTGGCGGTGCAAGAGAAGGAATAATCCCACCGGCCCCGAAGTCCGTGCTGGCCGAGCCGTTCCTCCGCCGCCCGGTTGCGTTTCCACCCGTCGCGGAGAATGGCCTCGACCCGCGCGAGCAAGCGCTCCAGGTTGCTCTGCTCCCCGCGGATGGTGAGTTCGGTCGTGATCTTCATTCGGTTCCTCTCCGGCTCTCCGCACGCCTCAATGGGTAAGCCCCGCGCTCATCCCTGGCTGCTTCTCTATTGTAGCGTGGCAAGGCGATCGTGCGGTCCCTGGAAATGCCGCGGAGGGAGCGATATGATGGGGTCATGCGTGAACTGCTCGCGGAACTGACCGGCGCCCTCGACGAGGGCCGGGATTGCGTCTACTGCTCGGTCGTCGAGACGCGCGGCTCGACGCCGCAGAAGGCCGGCGCCGCCATGCTCGTCTTCCCCGACGGCGGCCAGAGCGGCACCCTCGGCGGCGGCTGCGTCGAGGCCGAGGTCAAGCAGCGCGCCCTGCGCTTCCTCACCGAGGGGGAGCGCCGCCCCGGCGTGTTCACGTTCAGCCTCGACGACAACTACGGCTGGGACGACGGCCTGATCTGCGGCGGCCGCATGAGCATTCTTGCCGACCCGCTCTCGGCCGCTTCGCGCCGCGGCGCCGCCCATTATTACCGCGCTCTCCGCGACCTGGTCGAGGGCGGACAGGGCGGCACCCAGGCGGTCGTCCTCGCCGAGCGCGCGCCGGCCCTGGGCGTCGGCGACCGCTACCTCTTCGACGCCCGCGGCGCCCTGGCCGCGCGGCTCGGCGACGGCGACGCCGCCACGGAAGTCGCCCGGCGCCTGACGCCGCTGGACAAACGGCCGAAGCCTTCTGCCCAGCAAGGGATCGCTTACCTCCCCATTCTGCCGCGCGTCACGCTGCTGATCGTCGGCGGCGGCCACGTCGGCCAGGCGGTGGGGCGCCTGGCGGCGGAGGTCGATTTCGACGTCTGGGTGCTGGACGACCGCGAGCGCTATGTCAGCCGCGAGCGCTTTCCCGCCGCGAGCCGCCTCATGGTCGGCGACATCGGCAGCGAGCTGCAGGAACTGGCCCGCACCGCGATCGCGCCGAACGTCTACTGCCTGATCGTCACGCGCGGCCACGGCCACGACGAGGAGGCGCTGTACCACCTGGCGCGCACGCCCGCCGGTTACGTCGGTATGATCGGCAGCCGTCGCAAGATCAAGCTGATCTGCGAAGACCTGGCGGCGCGCGGCGTCCCCGCCGAGGCGCTGGCCCACGTCCACGCCCCGCTCGGCCTGCCCATCGGCTCGCAGACCGTGCCGGAGATCGCCGTCAGCATCGTCGCCGAGCTGATCGCCTGCCGCAACCTGGGCGCCGCCCCGAAGTGCATGACCGGCAATGACCACTGACCCCGCCGCGGCCCTCCCCGTCCCATCGACGTTCGCCCTGCTCCCCGCGGCCGGCAAGAGCAGCCGCATGGGCCGACCCAAGCTGTCCCTGCCGCTGGGTGAGCGCACCGTTCTGGAGCACGTCATCGCGGCTGTCCGCGCCGGCGGCGTTCGCGAGGTGCTCGTGGTGATCGGGCCGCACGTCCCCGAACTGGCGGCGCTGGCCTGGGCGGCGGGGGCGCACGCCCTGGAGTTGGCCGAGGAGACGGCCGACATGCGGGCCACCGTGGAGCACGGCCTGCGCTGGCTGGAGGAGCGCTTTCGCCCAGCCCCCGCCGACCGCTGGCTGCTGCTGCCCGCGGACCACCCGACGCTCGACCCGGCCCTCGTGCAGCGCCTCCTCCAGACGCGGGCGGTCGATGACGACCACTCGATCATCGTGCCGACCTTCCAGGGGCGGCGCGGCCACCCGACCCTCATCGACTGGCGCCACGTCGCTGGCCTCCGCGCCCTGCCGGCGGGACAGGGCCTCAACCGCTACCTGCGTGCCCGCGCCGAGGAAACGCAGGAACTGCCCGTGGACACGGAAGGTATCCTCTGTGATCTGGACACGCCGGAGGACTACGCGCGGCTGCGGCGGCGCTGGGAAGTCGGCCCGCCGTGACCGCGGCGCTTGCCCCGGCCGCCAGGGATGCGATAATCGCGTTGGTCCCCGCTCGCCCGACGAGGAGCCCGCCGATCCTGATCTGGGACGGCACGCCCCGGGAACGGTCGGCGCCGCCGAAGTGACCGTCTGTCAGGTGGTCGGTATGGGGCGGGGTTGGAGTCCCGGCTTCAGCCGGCTAGAGCCGTTTTCGGTTGGGTGTAGCGGTTCGTGGCCGACTCGCTCCGCGAGTCGGGGGGCGCCAATCCCCCGACTCGCGGAGCGAGTCG
>JBBRPS010000024.1:0-29041 GCA_038227745.1 Gemmatales bacterium
ACCCCACGCGCAGACCGCCGGGCGGGAGGGTCCGGGGTGCGCGCCTAAGCCGCGGGGGGCGAAACAATGTGCCCAAACGAGTGAACATCCTATGGCCCAAGGACTTGGATTTACTGGAGGCACATGACAGTGCCATTCGTCTCAGGAACCCCCTCTTTATTCATCCTTCATCCTTTCGGAGGAACTGCCCTCGCGGTGGACGGGTGAACCTTTATAATGCTGCCGCCCGAGGTCGCCCCTCTCTTGAGGAACAACGGCATGTTCCAGCGGTTCCACCACCGTGCCGGCCACTACGCTCTCCTCCTGGCGGCGGGCTCGGGCCTGTTCCTGGTCAACCTGGGCGGCGCCAGCCTCTGGGACGCCGACGAGGGCCTCAACGCCACCGCCGCCTACGAGATGCGCGAATCGGGCAACTGGATCATCCCGACCTTCAACGCCGAGCTGCGCAGCCATAAACCCGCCCTGCTCTACTGGCTGCAGATGGCCGCCTACGCCGTCTTCGGCGTCAACGAGTTCGCCGCCCGCCTGCCCAGCGCCCTCGCCGCCCTCGTCTCCCTGCTGCTGGCGTACGAACTGGGGCGGAGCATGTTCGGCGCCACCGTTGGCCTGCTCAGTGGACTCATTCTCGGCAGCACCGCCATGTTCTGCGCCTCCGCCCACTTCGCCAACCCCGACGCCCTGCTCAACGTCTCCGTCCTGCTCACCCTGTTCATCTTCTGGCAGGGGTTCGTCCGGGCAGGAAGGGGCTGGTTCGTGCCGGCAGGGACGGCCGCGGGACTGGCCATGCTCGCCAAGGGGCCGTCCGGCCTTGTCCTGCCCTTCGGCGTCGCCGTGGTGTTCCTGGTGTGGTCGCGGCGGTTGTCGCTGCTGCTGGACCGCCGGTTGCTGCTCGGCGTGCTCGCGTTCGTGCTGGTCGGCCTGCCGTGGTACGTGTGGGTCGGCGTCGATACCAAGGGACAGTTCCTGCGCGAGTTCCTGCTGACCCACCACCTCGAACGCGCCCTGCAGCCGATGGAGAACCACCGCGGGCCGGTTTACTATTACCTCGCCGTGCTGCTGGTTGGGTTCGCCCCCTGGTCGATCTTCCTCGGCCTGGCGGCGTGGTACGGGGGGTGGTCCGCTGTCGCCCGGCCGTGGGCGCCGGTGCGCGGCGCCTGGGAGCGGGCCGTGGACGCCGGGGCGGAGGGGGACGTCCCGTCTGTGGCGGCTTACCGCTTCCTGTGGTGCTGGGTCGGCGTGTACCTCCTGACGTTCACGCTGGCGAACACGAAACTGCCGAACTACATCCTGCCCGTTTCCGCCCCGACCGCGGTACTCGCCGCACGCTTTCTGGACCGCTGGCGCCTCGGCCAGGTCCGGCTGCCGTGGGCGCTCATGGGCCTGTGCCTGACGTGCCTGGCGCTGATCGGCGTGGCGACCGCGGTCGGGCTGCTGTTCGCGGGGGGCGCCTGGCGGGCGCCGTTCATGCGCGACCGTTACTGCCCGGGCGTGGAGGTCTGGGCCGTCGTCGGCGCCGTGCCGGTCCTGGCGGCGGCGGTCGCGGCGTGGTGCGCCCGGCACCAGCGGCGGTCCGGGCTGGTGACGGCGGTCACGCTCGGGGCACTGTTCTTCATCGGCCCGTTGGCGGCCTGGGGCAGTGCCGCCCTCAACCGCCACAAGGCGCCGCGGCCGCTCGTCGAACTGTCCGGCGCGTTGCGGCGCGACCTGGAGATCCGCATCGGCTGCTGCGACCTGGATTACCTGCCGAGCCTCAACTTCTACTGCCAGCGCAACGTCGCCCACCTGCGCAGCGAGGAGGCGGTGCGCAACTTCCTGCGCTACCCCGTGCCGGTGTACGTGTTCACGCCGGAGCCGCTCTGGGCGGCCCTGCGCGACAAGGTGGGCGGCGCGGGCCGCGTGATCGCCCGGCACCGCGACATGTACCGCGGCTGCGACGTGGTGGTCGTGAGCAACCGCTGACGTCCCCAGGCCCACCCACCGCGCTGGGTGGGCCTGGGGACGTCAGGTAAGAATTGAACCACAAAGCTCACAAAGCTCACAAAGCTCACAAAAAAAGGGAAGAACGCGCCCCCTTCCCACCGGGCCGTCCCGCCGCTATGATTTTCTTTTTCACGAACGAGGGCGGCGATCTCAATAGAGGGAACCTCCGATGGGCGCACGGCGCATACGCAGAGAACAGCGGCGGGTGGACATGGCCGAATCGCGGCTCCGCAACGGCATCCTCAAGAAGAAGGAGAACGCACGGCGCGACGCCCGCATCCTCCAGACCCTCAAAGAGGGCAAGGCGCCCTACGGGCCGCACGTCCTGAGCTGGCTCAGCGCTCAGCTCGACAAGCCGAGCAAGCGCATCACCCAGGCGGACATCGATAAGCTCCTGGCGTAGCGGCAGCACGGTCCCGGGCGGCTGCGTGACCCGGGGGCGGCATCGTGCAGGATAAAAGCCCACGGCCGGCCGGCCGTGGGCTTTTCTTGTCGGCGGAGGTCCTTGCGATGGCCAGCGGGTTGTGGGCGAACCTCTTCTTCGAGGACGTGGGCGGCGTGACCGTGCTGCGGGCCATGCCCCTGATGCTCTTCGTGCTGTGCGCCCTGACCGTCGCCTACCGCTACTATAGCGCCTTCCTCGCCGCAAAGGTCGCCGTCCTCGACAACCGCCGCCCGACGCCCGCCCACACCCTCAACGACGGCCAGAACTACCACCCGACGAACAAGTGGGTGCTGTTCGACCACCACTTCGCCGCGATCTCCGGCGCGGGGCCGCTGATCGGGCCGGTGCTGGCCATCCAGTATGGCTACATGCCGGGCCTGTTATGGCTGGTGATCGGCGTCTGCCTCGCCGGCGCGGTGCAGGACATGCTCGTGCTGGCCGCGTCGGTGCGCCGCGGCGGCAAATCGCTGGCGCAGATCGCCTTCCTCGAACTGGGGCGCCCGGCGGGTGCCATCGTCTCGGTGGCCATCCTGTTCATCGTCGTCATCGCCCTGGCCGGCCTCGGCTTCGTCGTCGTCAAGGCACTCGGCGGCGAGGAGGTGAAAATGGCGGCGGGGACGAAGATCCTACTGCCGGACGGGCAACGGCCCAGGCTCGCCACGGACAGGAGCGCCGCGGGCCATGTCGTCTTCCAGTTCCCGAAGGGGTGCCAGCTCCTCTACCCGAAGGCCGCCGCGGCGGCACAGCGGCCGGAGTCCTTCGAGATCAGCGTCCCCGCGAAGCAGTGGCTCGGGTTCCAGTTCGCGGGCCAGGAGGGCCCGACGGACATGATGCCGGCCGGCTTCGCGGCGGACGAGAGCCGCCGGCGCCTGGAGACCGTCGTTCTGCCCGAGGGCAGCGTCCAGCTCGTGCCCGGCAGCTCCTGGGGCACGTTCACCATCGCCTGCACCATCCCCATCGCGCTGTTCGTCGGTCTGTGGATGTACCGCATCCGTAAAGGGCGCGTCCTGGAGGCGTCGCTGATCGGCGCCGCCGGCGTGCTGGCCGCCACCGTCGCCGGCAGCCTGATCCCCGGCTCGCCGCTGGAGGGCTTCTTCGCGCTCGACAAGAACGAGACGATCCTGGCGCTGTGCGGCTACGGCTTCATCGCCTCGGTGCTGCCGGTGTGGATGCTGCTGTGCCCGCGCGACTATCTCTCCAGCTTCCTCAAGATCGGCACGATCGCCCTGCTCGTGGTCGGCGTGCTGGTCGCCAACCCGCGGCTGCCGTGCCCGATGATCAACGAGGAGTTCCTCGACGGCGGCCCGACCTTCCCGGCCGGCGGCCTCTTCCCGTTCGTCTTCATCTGCATCATGTGCGGGGCCATCTCCGGCTTCCATGCGCTCGTCGCGTCCGGCACGACGCCGAAGATGATCGACAGGGAGACCGACATCCGGCCGATCGGCTACGGGGCCATGCTGATCGAGGGCCTGGTCGGGGTGGTGGCCCTCATCGCCGCCGCCTCGCTCGACCCGAAGCTGTACTACGACATCAACGTCAGCCAGGACGCGAAGGTGCAGGAGCGCTGGCAACCGCAGCTCGACCGCTTCTACCGCCACATGAGCCACCTCGATCAGCTGGAGCACCTCAACCTGGCGCAGATCGAGGAGAAGGTGGGCGGCGAGTCGCTGCGCGGGCGGACCGGCGGGGCCGTGACCCTGGCCGTCGGCATGTCGCTGATCCTGACGAAGCCGCTCAACGAGATGGGGCTGCCGTTCGACGACGTCATGAAGTACTGGTATCACTTCGCCATCATGTTCGAGGCGCTGTTCATCTTGACGACGATCGACACCGGCACGCGCATCGCGCGTTTCATGCTGCAGGAGGCGGTCGGCAAGGTGTACCCGAAGTTCGAGCAAACCGACTGGCTGCCGGGGGCGGTCCTGGCGACGCTGGCGGTGACGGCGGCCTGGGGCGCGCTGGTGGCGACGGGGTCGATCGACACGATCTGGCCGATGTTCGGCATCGCGAACCAGTTGCTGGCGGTGATCGCGCTGACGCTGGTGACGACGCTGCTGATCAACTCGGGCCGGCAGCGCTACGCCGCGGTGACGCTGCTGCCGATGCTGTTCGTGATCTCGACGACGATGACGGCGGGCGTACAGCTGGCGCAGCAGTTCGTGGCGATGGGCGGGCTGCGCGGGGCGCTGAACCTGGCCCTGACGTTGTTCGTGATGGTGTCGGTGGCGGCGCTGCTGCTGCTGGCGGTGACGCGCTGGGTGGCGGTGGTCAAGGGCGCGGTGCCGACGCGGCCGAAAGAGGTGGTGTGATTTCAAGCCCACCGATTGCACTCGGTGGGCCTGCGGACAGGTGCTCCTCATGGTCTTCCAGCAACAACTCACCCTCAAGACGCGTGGCCACGGCGACATGCACGACCTGACCGCGGAGGTGAACCGCATCGTCAAGGAATCCCGCATCGGCACCGGGATCGCGCACGTCTTCACGGTCGGCAGCACCGCGGCCATCGGCGCCATCGAGTTCGAGCCGGGGCTGCGGCGCGACCTGCCCGAGACGCTCGACCGCCTGCTGCCGCCGAGCCGCGAGTACGGCCACGAGCAGACCTGGCACGACGGCAACGGCCACTCGCACCTGCAGGCTACCCTACTCGGGCCGTCGCTGACCGTGCCGGTCGCGGACGGCGCACTGGTCCTCGGCACCTGGCAGCAGGTGATCCACCTGGAGTGCGACACACGGGCGCGCGACCGCACCGTCGTCGTGACGGTCCTCGGGGAATAGCGGGCGTTTTTCTTGCGGAAACCGCGGCGGCCGCGCGAACCCCGCCGCTGCGGCCAGGGTCAATCCGGTGCGTGCGGCACCCGGAGCGCGTCGGCGGCCTGTCCGCCAGTCGGCCGCGCAGGCCCGATGGCGCGAGGTGTTCGCTGTTCAGGACGTAGGATAGCCCGGTAATCCGCGAGCCCTGGAAGCTCGACATCGTGGGTTCAAATCCCACCGTCCTGATTGCCTCCCCCTCTCTTTCCCGGGCGATATTACTCCGGCACAAAAGATCCTCACACAAGCCCGAAGCGCAAGCGAGGGATCCCTCGCTTGCGCTTCGGGCTTGTGTGACCATCTTCGGCGCCGGGGTAATAGCCGCTCCCCTCTCAGGCGCCGCCCCGGTTTCTCAGAAACTTCGGCAAGGATTTCTTTGCTTTTCCAGCGCCGCTTTGGCATGGTATAAGTAAGGTGTTCATTAAGAGGGCATGAAGGCGCGGGGGTAGGTGGTCTGACGACCCGATTCGCGCTTCTTCGCCCGGACACGTCCGAGCCAGGGAAGGTAGCGTCCGACAGCACTTTCTCCTGTCCGGACTAGGCCCAGGGACGCTGGGAGCATCCCGGGCGGGAATATCCAGAAGCGGCACCGATGGACCACGAACTAATTTGCACCTGGCTCGGGTTGCCGGCCAAGACGTGGCCGCCCGATCATTACACGCTGCTGGGGCTGCAGCCCGGGGATGCGGACTGCGAACGGATCGAGCAACAGGTCCACGAGCGGCTCGCCCGTGTGCGCTGCTACCAGCTCTCCCACCCCGGGCCGGCCACGGAGGCGATGAACCGCATCGCCCAGGCGTTCATGTGCCTGACCGACCGGCAGGCGAAGCGTACTTACGACGCCGAACACTTCCCCCATCTCCCTCCCCCTGAAGAACCCGCGCCGTCCGCGGGGACGGCGCAGACCGCGGCCCAGCCGGCGCCCGCCCGCGCGGCCGTGCTGACGCCGCCCGCCGCGCCTCCGGCCCGAGCCGCCGGGAAGACCGCCGACGTGAGCCTCGATACCGGGGTGGTCGCCCCCGTGCAGACCCAGGTCGATTGGAAAAACGACACGCCGCAACCGGTCCGCCTCCTGGCCCCACGGGCGCAACTCCCGCCACTGGACGTCTCGGCCAACGGCGAGCCCGCCCCGGCCGCCGCCGTTCAGCCTGCGTCCCATGAGGATGTCGCCAGCACCCCCGCTGCCGGCGTCCCGCGCGCCCGTCCCGCGGATCCTGTCCTCAAGAAGGCCCGCTCGTCGCCGGAAGCGCGTCGCGGGCTGTGGACCCGGCGGGCTGTCCTCGAACGCATCCTGGTGACGCGGCGGCTGCTGCGCGCTTGGGAGCGGGTCGGCAAGTATGCCGGCAAGCCCCGGCGCAAGTTGACCCGCACGCCCGAGGAGACGGAACTGACGCGCCTCCTGACGCGCATTGAGGAGAACTTGCAGGGCTTCCCGCCGGTGCTTGGCCAGCCCGGCCAGCCCGGCTACCGCCTGCTCGCGCTGGCCCAGGACGAGGATCCCGTTGCGGAATTCAACAACCTCGGCGCCGACGAGCGCGAGGCCCTGGCGCGCGACTGGCTGGCCGGCCACACCTTCCTGACCTCCCACCGGGACTTCCTGCGTCAGCAGGTCAAGGCCCTGCGCCGCCAGGGTTGGAGCGAGTGCCTCGCCCGCAGCCTGCGTGCCAGCCTGAATGACCATGCCGGCTGGGTCTGCTTCGGCCTGCTTCTCGTGATCGGCCTCTTCCTGACGGTCGCGCTCCTCAGCTGAGGCACCCCCTGCCCGCGCCCCTCGCCAGCCAGGTGGCGCGGGCGCGAAACGGCAAGCCAGCTACAACCGTCGCAACTCTCGGACTTCTCTCAGCCGAACGCGGGGCGGAAGCCCCCTCACTCCCGGCACAACCCGCACGGTCCCTTCCAGCTTGCCGCGCCTGCCCGGGCCGCCGCCGTTTCCGATTGACAGCCCCCTGTCAGTGACTATCATAGTCATATCTTTATTCCAGCGCGGGAATTAGAGACCCCGGACGGACCCACCGGGTTTTGAAGTCTCGCCTACCCGGTCGGGGCCAGCCAGCGCGGCCGAGACGTCCGGAGATGTACGGGGGGAACAGTTGCCATGGCCACCGGCACCGGGCAACGGGTCGAGGAAATCGCCCACGATCTGTTCGGGGTCGTCACGCAGATCTGCCTATCGACCCTGCGCGGCCGCCGCCGCTCCGCCGACCTGAAAGAGGTCGAGTTCCTGACGCTGTCCATCCTCCAGGGCCGCCGTACCATGATCGTCGGCGACATCCAGCGCATCCTCGGCGTGCTGCCGGCGCAGATGTCGCGCATCATCCGCTCGCTGGAGAACCACGACCGCCCGCTCATCAACTGCCGCATCAACGCGCGCGACAAGCGCAAGGTCGATGTCTGCCTGACCGGGTTCGGCGAGAAGGCCCTGGTCGAGTACCAGGGCGCCCGCATCGGCGGCATCGTCGAACTGCTGCGCCACCTCCCCGAGGAGGACCAGGACGACCTCGTCCGCCTGCTCGACAAGCTCAACGGCCTTCTCGACCGCACCACCGCCAACGGCGCCGCTGATTGACCGGGTCGTTGGCGTTGGAAAAAAGACAACCGGCGGCTGCGGGGCCGCCGGTTCGTATGGTGGGTCGGGGGAAAGGGGTCGGGGCGGGAGGCCGCCGGGGAAGCGGCCAAGGGGGAAAACAGGGGGAAATTGGTCCTAAACCGCTTGCCGAATCGCGGTACGGCGGCGCAGGCTTTCGCAGATGCGCCGACAGCAATCCAGATCGCGGAGCATATTTTCCGTAATCACCTGCACGGCCTCGGGGTCCTCCGTCCACTCCAGGTGCTGCTGCGAGGCCGTCAGGTGCTCCAGCACGTCCTTGAGCCACAGAAGGTTCGACTCGCGTCGGCTCATGGTCCCACCACCTTTCCATTGGTCGTCTTTGCGGGAACGCCTTCTCTCCAAAGCAAGGACCGTGCCAACGGACGTGGCATGGCACCGGAGCGTCCGCAAGCGATGGTAGGAATAGGAGTTAGAATTGTGACCGTGATGCCAACCGGGGCCGGGGCGGGTGGCACGGATTGCAAGAATTACCAACGGGACGGGGCCGCGATTGTAAGTCTCTCCAGGGCGGGGACCGCCGCCGGGTTCCCTTGCCCAGCTTTACCATTCGAGCAGGCGATCCCCTTGCCGACTCGTGTCCATGCCTTTCCTACCAAAGACGGTTGATGAGGTCCCCTCCGTGGTGCTCGGTGCTTGTAGGGAGGGCGACGGCCCACCGGTCGCTACCCGGTGGGCCGTCGCCCTCCCTACAAGTCGAGCGTGGCGGGATACTAGCCGAGCACCACCAGTACCGTGTGCGTTTGGCCGTCGTCCGCCAGTCGCACCACCCTGTCCTCCTGCACTTGCCCGTCCACGCGCACCTCCTTGACGCCCTGCTCCACCCCCTGCGGGTTCTCCACGGTGATGCGGTACCTCGCCGAGCGGTGACGGTACTCGATCTCGAAGCGCGGCCACGACCGCGCCACCCGCGGCTCCATCGTCAGATGGTCGCCCTCCAGCCGGAAGCCGAGGATGCCTTCGACGGCCACCCGCCAGAGCCACGACGCCGAGCCGGTGTACCACGTCCAGCCGCCGCGGCCGGTGTGCGGCGGTTCGCCGTAGACGTCCGCCGCCACCACGTACGGTTCCACACGGTAGCGCGCTACCTGCGCCGGCGTCGTGGCGTGGTGGACCGGGTTCAGCAGGTCGAACACCTCCACCGCCCGCGCCCCCTCGCCAAGCAGCGCATGCGCCAGCACCACCCATGTCGCCGCGTGCGTGTACTGGCCGCCGTTCTCGCGGATGCCCGGCAGGTAGCCCTTGATGTAGCCCGGCTGTAGCGGCCCCTTGTCGAACGCCGGCGTGAACAGCAGCACCACTCGGTCGTCGCGCCGCACCAGCCGCTGCTGCACCATCTCCATCGCCGCACGCGCCCGCCCCGCATCGCCGGCGCCCGAGATCACCGCCCACGTCTGCGCGATCGAGTCGATCTGGCACTCGTCGTTCTGTGCCGACCCGAGCGGCGTACCGTCGTCGAAGTACGCCCGCCGGTACCAGCGCCCGTCCCAGGCGTTCTCCTCGACCGCCGCCTTGAGGCGGTCGATTTGCTGAGCGCACAACTCGGCGGTCGTGGTGTCGCCGCGCACCCCGGCGAAAGCGGCGAAGCGCTGCCAGCACGCGAGCTGAAACCACGCCACCCAGACACTCTCGCCCTTGCCGCCGGCGCCGACGCGGATCATGCCGTCGGTCCAGTCGCCAATGCCCATCTGCGGCAGGCCGTGCGCACCGTACTGCATCCCGTGCCGTAGGGCCCGCAAGCAGTGCTCGTAGACCGTACCCTCCTCGCCAGCGCGCTCCGGCAGGCCGTACTCCTCGTGCTCCTCGGGCTTGAGCGGCGGCCCCTTGAGGAACGGCACGCGCTCGTCCAGCACGGCGGCGTCGCCCGTCACGACGATGTAATGGGCAACGACGAACGGCAGCCACAGGAAATCGTCGGAGAAGCGCGTGCGCACACCGCGGCCGGCCGGCGGGTGCCACCAGTGCTGCACGTCACCCTCAAGGAACTGCCGGCTCGCGGCCCGAAGGATCTGGGCGCGGGCCTCGCCCGGCGCGCCGTAAACCAGCGCCATTACGTCCTGCAACTGGTCGCGGAAACCGTAGGCCCCGCCCGACTGATACAGCGCCGACCGGCCCCAGACGCGGCAGCTCAGGGCCTGGTACAGCAGCCAGCGGTTGATCATCAGGTCCAGCGCAGGGTCGGGCGTGCGCACCTGCACGACCCCGAGGATGCGGTCCCAGGTCTGCTTCACCTCTGCCAGCGCCTGCGCCACCCGGCCGGGGTCGCGGAAGCGCTGCAGCAGTTGCCGGACCTCCTCGCGGCCATTGCCTGCCCCCAGGAGAAACACGACCTCCTTCTCCTCGCCGGGCTGAAGCTCGAACTTCGCCTGCACGGCGCCGCAGGGATCCAGTGCGGCGCCGACGCGGCCCGACAGCTCGACGCGGCCCAGCGCCGCGGGCGCCGCCGGTGAGCCGACGCGCCCCAGGAACTCACCGCGGTCGCCGGTCAGCGTCCGCGGCCGCAGATTCACGTCGAGGAACGCGAGTTGCCCGGGGAAGTCCTGGTTGAACGGACTGCGTGCCAGCAGGGCGCCCGTCTCGGCCTCGATCTCGGTGAGCACGCGCATGGGCGCCTGGTCGCGCCAGGTGCCCAGCACCCACTCCGCGTAGTACGTCGCCGACAGCCTGCGCGGGGCCGAACCCGTGTTGCGCACCTTGAGGCGGACCACCTTGACCGGGGCGTCGGCGGGCACGAACAGCAGCAGTTCCTGGGCGAGCCCGTGCGCCTGCTGCTCGAAGACGGTGTAGCCCTGGCCGTGGCGCACGAGGGTCGGCGCCGCGGCGCCCAGCGGCAACGGCGTCGGCGTCCACACATCGCCGGTCGCCTCGTCGCGCAAGTAAAGCACCTCGCCGGGCGGGTCGGAGACGGGGTCGTTGTTCCACGGCGTCAGTCGGTCCATCTGGCTGTTGCCGGCCCAGGTGTAGCCGGCGCCGCTCTCGGAGACGAGGAAGCCGAAGGACGGGTTGGCGATGACGTTGACCCACGGAGCCGGCGGCAGCGCCGGCTCCGGCCGCGGCCCCGACTTCGGACGCTCCTTGGACCAGAAGCGACGCCGCTCGCCGCCGCGCTGCTCGCCCGCCTCCGCCCCGGGCAGGCGGTAGGGGAAGATGACGTATTCGCGGCCGTCGCGGGTGAAGCCACCCGTGCCGTTGGCGAACAGCAACTCCGGCCGTGCCGGCGCCTGCCACTTCTCCACGGGGCGCCGCCCGTCCTTCTTGCGCTCCTTGACGGGCAGGATCTCGGGCAAGGCGGGCGGTGGCTCGGTACGTTCCACCTGCCGCCCCAGGGTGCCGCCGTTGCCGAGCAGCACCACGCGCGCCGCGGCCTGCAACAGGATTTTGTCGTCCTCGGACACGTGGGCGGCCTTGCGCAGGAAGACGCCGCCCGGCTTATCGACCCAGCCGTGCGCGTCGCTCGCCCGAATCAGGTCCTGAATCTGCCGGTACAGCTCTTCAAAGTAGCTGGTGGAGTCCTCGTTGAGGATGACGAGGTCCACCTCCAGCCCCTTGAGTCGCCAGTAGGTATGGGCGACGAGGAGTTGCTGCACGAGCGGCAACTCCTCGAGACTGCGGATGCGCACCAGAACGATGGGGCGGTCGCCGGAGATGCCGAGCCGCCACAGCCCCGTCACGCCTTCGCGGTTCAGCCCGATCGTCTCCGGGGCGGCGCGCAGGGTCGGCCCGGCGTAGAGCAGGTGGCTGGCGAGGCGCTGGTAGAGGTGTGCCGACTCGGTGGACAGCTCGAGGTGGCGCAGCTCGACCTGGCTGTGCGCCCAGGCCAGGTCGAAGACGCGCAGGACGGCTTGCGGGTCGTGGTACTGGTCGGCCAGCAGCAGCGCCTCCTCGCGCGACTTCGCCACGCCGGTGCTGAAGGTCACGCTCACCGAGGCCCCGGGCGCGACCCGGACGCGGCAGCGGATGCTAAAGATCGGGTCGAGCACCGGCCCGGTGGTACACGACAGCGCCGCGCCCGGCGCCAGGGCGGCCGGGTCGGCGGGCGTGCGGCCGCGGCCCAGGAAGCGGGCGCGGTCCGTCTCGTACTCCAGTTCGCCGGCCGCCTCGCCCTCGACGGAGACGACATGGACCCCCCAGACCGGCTGCTGGTCCTGCGAGCGCGGCCGGCGCCGGCACAGCAGGGTGTGGTGCAGCGGCACCCACTCCGTTTCGAGGAACAGCTTGTTGAACGCGGGATGCGCCAGGTCGGCGCCGTGCGGCGCCAGCACCACCTCGGCGTAACTGGTCAGCTCGATCGCGCGCGCCTTGCTGGAGTGGTTGCTCAGGGTGACGCGGCGGATCTCGACGGCGTTCTCCGGCGAGACGGCGATTTCGGTGCGCGTCTCGATGTCGGCGTCGAGGCGGCGGAACTCGGCCTTGTCCGCCGAGTAGACGACCTCGTAGTCGTCGGGCGGCCGGCAGATGGGCTGGTAGCCGGCCGACCATACCAGGCCACTCTGGACATCGCGGAGGTAGCAGAACTGGCCCCAGCAGTCGCGCGTGGCGTCCTCGCGCCAGCGCGTCACGTCCAGGCCGGCCCAGGTGCTGAAGCCGGCGCCGGCGTTGGTGACCATGACGCTGTACTGGCGGTTGGACAGCAGGTGCGTGCGCGGCTCGGGCGTCAGCGGCGTCGTGAGGCGGCGGCTCAGGAGGCTCGGCCCCTCCGGACCGGTGGTCCGCGGCGCCTGTTCGCTCTCCTGCGTGCCGATCAGCCGCGCGGACGTGGGCAGGCGCTCCTGCAACAGGAGTTCGGTGGCGCGGACCATCGGCTCGGCGTGGAAGCGGCGCTGCATCGGCGCCTCGAGCAGGGCGTTGGCCAGCGCGACGAGGCTCATGCCCTGGTGATGGGCCATGAAGCAGCGCACCAGCAGCGAGAGCCGCCCCTCCGGCAGGCGGTCGCACGTGTAATCGACGGCCTCGTAGTAGCCGTAAGCGCCCAGCGCTCCCTCGCCGGCCAGGCGGCGGAAGTTGTTCAGCACCTCGCGCGGCCGGAGCGGTGCCGCCAGCGCCGTCGCGTAGGGGGCGATGACCAGGTCCTGCCCCAGGCCGCGCTTCAGGCCGAGGCCGGGCACGCCGAACGACTGGTACTGATAATCGTAACTGACGTACTGACTGCTGTAGGCCGATTCGGAGATCCCCCACGGCACGCCGCGCTCGCGGCCATACTCGATCTGCCGCGTCACCGCCGCCTGGGCGCTCTCGCCGAGCAGCGTGCTGGGGTAGTAGCGCAGCATGAGGGGCGGCATGAGGTACTCGAACATCGTCCCGCCCCACGAGATCAGGCAAAGCTGGTGATCGACCTGGGTGAGCAGCCGGCCGAGGTGGAACCAGTGGCGCGGCGGCACGTCGCCGCGCGCGATCGCCAGGAAGCTCGCCAGACACGACTCCGACGCCAGCAGGTCGTAGGAGGGCGCGTCGAGCCGGCCGACGCTGAGGTTGTAGCCGATGGCGAACAGGTGACGGTCGGGCTTGTAGAGGAACGTGAAGTCCATGTCGCGGGCCAGCACCTCGGACCGCACCGCCAGCCGCCGGCAGCGGCCGGCCAACTCCCCCGCGCTCGACTGGCGCACCGCTTCGGCGACGTGCCGGAGCCACGCCTGGCGCTCGCCGGCCACCGCGTCGGCGGCCCTGTCGAGGTCGGCCAGCAGCCGCTCGCGCCCGGCGAGGAACTCGGTCGGGCTGAAGACCGCCGTGAGCCGTCGCCGGAGGTCATCGTCACACGAGCCCGACGCGCCAGCGCGGGATCCCTCGCTGGCGCGTCGGGCTTGTGTCCCGGCGTCGGCGCCGCCCTGGGCGGCCTCCGGGCGCTGCAGCAGGTCCAGCCAGGGCGCCAGCGCCTCCACCTCGGTCAGCCGGTCGTGCGCCTGGCCCGCCAACCGCCCCGCCCACGACCCCACCGTGGCGGCCTCGCCCCCGAAGGACGCCACCTTGCCTGCTTCCCGGGCCAGGGCGTCGGCCTGCTGGGCCAGTTCCTTCAGCAGCGCGTGCCACCCCGGCAGGTCGGTGGGGCGCTCGCGCAGCTCGCGTTCCAGGGTATCCAGGGTGGCCTGCAACCCGCGTTGCTCTCCCGCGGCGCCTTCCCGGGCCGGCAGCTTGACGGCTTGCAGCAGTTCCTCGAAGACGCCGAGCGTGTCGGCCAGCCCTTCGCATACCCACGGCCCCAGCAGCGGCTCCTGTGCCTTCTCGAGCAGGCCCTGCCGCAGCGTCAGCAGGCAGCCCAGGAAATTGCCACTATCGACCGTGGAGATGTAGCCGGGCTGGAGCGGTGCGAGCGTCCGCGTGTCATACCAGTTCAGGAAGTGGCCACGGTGGCGCTCCAGCTTCTCGAACGTGTCGAACGTCTTCTCCAGCCGCGTGAGCGCCGTCGTGAGGCTGAGGTAGCCGAAGTCGTGCGCTGCGAGCGTCGAGAGGAGCAGCAGGCCCTGGTTGGTGGGCGAGGTGCGGTGCGCCAGTTGGGCCTTCGGTTCCTCCTGGTAATTGTCCGGCGGCAGCCAGTGATCCTCGTCGCGGACGAACGCCTCGAAGAAGCTCCACGTCCGCCGAGCGACGCGCCGCATCTCGCCGCGCTCCGCGGCGGTCAGCGGCGCGGCCTCGACCGTCTGCAGCGGGCGGCTGACGAGGAACGCGACGAGGGGCGAGAGGAACCAGGCGAGCAGGAACGGGGCCGCGGCGAGCAGGCTCTCGGGATCGACGAGGTACACCAGCACGCCGAAGAGGACGGCGAGCACGGGGGCCGGCCACATGGTCGCGCAGAACGAGCGCAGGCCGGTCCCCAGGCGGCGCTCGGTCGAGGCCGCGGTCTCCCACTCCAGGAGGTGACAGCGGCTGACGAACAGTCGGTGCAGAGTGCGGACGACCGCGTCGAGGGCGGAGCGGGCCTGATCGACGAGGAAGATGGCGGTCAGCAGCACCTGCCCGGCCGTCGAGGGGACGTTCTTGCGGAAGTCGCGCAGCGGCAGCAGCGACCAGCCGCGCACCGCCTGAACGCCGGTGCCGAGCGCCTGCAGCAGCAGCGGCAGGGCCAGGACGGCGAGGCCAGCGCCGCTCCACAGCCAGCCCGGTCCGGGCAGTACGGTCCAGCCGAGGACCAGCATGAGCACCAGCGCGGGCGGCACCAGGCTGCGCCGCAGGTTGTCGAGGATCTTCCAGCGCTCCAGCGGCGGCAGCGGGTTCGGCCTCGTCGCGACGGGGTCCGGCGAGCGGGGGGCGTCAGCCCCCTGTTCCGGCGACGGCGTGGGTGCCGGACCAGGGGGCTGACGCCCCCCGTTCGCCGGCGCTGGCACCTCGCGGCCGAGCCAGAACAGGATCTGCCAGTCGCCGCGGATCCAGCGGTGCTCGCGGCGCGCGTAGACGTTGTAGCGCGCCGGGAAGTCGTCGAACAACTCGATGTCGGTCACCAGGCCGCAGCGGGCGTAGTTGCCCTCGATCAGGTCGTGACTGAGGATGTGGTTGTCGGGGAACGTCCGCCCCGCCGCCGCCTCGAAGGCGTCCACGTCGTAGATGCCCTTGCCGGTGAAACTGCCGGAGCCGAACAGATCCTGATAGACGTCGGAGACGGCGGCCGAGTACGGGTCGATGCCCGCCGACGACACCCAGATGCGCGTGAACAGCGAGCGGCCCGCGGCCGGCAGGTGGAAGCTGATGCGCGGCTGCAGGATGCCGTAGCCCTCGACCACGCGGCCCGTGGCAGTGTCCAGGCGCGCCCGGTTCAGCGGGTGCGCTAGCGTGCCGATGAGGCGGCGCGCCGCCTCGCGCGGTAGCTGCGTGTCCACGTCGAGCGTGATGACGAAGCGGATGCGCGGCAGGCCGGCCGGGTCGGCACTGCGGACCGCGTAGTTCGTGGTGCGGTCGCCGCGCAGCAGTCGGTTGAATTCGTCCAGCTTGCCGCGCTTGCGCTCCCAGCCCATCCAGCAGCCCTGGACCGGGTTCCACTGGCGGCGGCGGTGGAAGACGAAGAAGCGCGGCGGCCCCTCGGGGCAGTAGCGCTCGTTGAGCGCCTTGACGCCGTCGAGCGCCGCCTTGAGGTACTGCTCGTCCTCCGGGCAGTCCTCCGTCGGCGCGTCGGCGAAGTCGGTGAGGAGGGCGAAGCGCAGCTGCGGGTCGGGGTTGGCGAGGGAGTGAATCTCCAGCTTCTCCAGGAGCACCGCGGCGCTCTGCGGCCGGATCAACATGCTCGGCATGACGACGAAGGTGGCGCAGTCGGGCGGGATGCCTTCCTTGAACGCCAGCTTGGGCAGCACGCGCGGCGGCAGGAACAGCGTCAGGAGATAGTTGACCAGGCCCCCCGCCAGCTCGCCGGCCGGCAGCAGCGCCACGAGGATGGCCGGCAGCCACAGCCACGGACTGGCCGTGCCCCCGACCAGGTGGCCCAGCAGCGCGAGCACACCCAGGAGTAGGCCGGTGCAGGCGCCGAGGGCACCGAAGTAGACCGCGTAGGGGTGGTCCAGCGCCGCGCCCAGGATCCGCTCGCGGAACCGGGGGCGGTAGCCCAGATCGACTTTGAAGTCCTTTTCCCCCGCGCCCACGAGGTAGTAGCCGACGTGGTCGCGCGGCGACGGCTCTCCGTCCCCCTCCTCAAAGGTGTGGCGGCGGGCGCGCTCGATGAGGCGCTCGGCGACCGCCAGTTCGGGACGCTTCGAGCGCCTGGCCAGGCGCTCCACCGCCCGCCGGTAGCGGTCGCGCGTGGAGAAATCCTGGGCGGTGTAGACCCCGGCCGGGTCGTCGCGCAGGATCGCCTCGACCAGGCTGGTCGTCTCGAAGAATTCGTTCCAGTCCAGGGCGGACAGGAGGCGCAGGCTGATGACGCAGTTACCGACGGACACCTGGTTGACGGCCTGACGCTGGTGCTCGCGCCGCACCACCTCGTCCACGACCAGCTCGCGCTGCGCGAAATCGCCCTCGAGATGCTGCAGCGCCGCCGCCGCCCGCGGGCCGTGGTCGCGCAGCATCTGCAGCACGCGGACGCAGAACGGGTCGAGCAGGGCACGCTTGGGGTCGAGACAGAGGGCCGGGATCTCGCCATCGCCGCACTTCCCGAGGTGCCGGTTCAGCCAGTCCTCGGCCCGGCGGCGCTCGTCCCAGGCGCGCAGCATCTGCACCGACAGCCGCCGCAGGTTCTCCAGCAGGACCAGGCGCAGCATGGTCGGCACCGCCCACAGCTCGCCGATCGTCAGCGGCGCGACGCTCTGGTAGGCCTGCACGAAGCGTGTGATGTGCGTTTCGCTCAGGCTGCTGTCGGTGTGGCCGACCAGGCCGAGCGCCAGGGCGTAGGTGCGCGGGTAGCCGGCCAGAGGCCCGGCGGCCAGTTTCGGCAGCTCGCGGTAGTAGCCGCGCGGCAGATCCTGCCGCACTTCGAGCAGGACATCCTTGACGATGTAGAAGTTATCGAGCAGCCACTCGGCGTCCGGCGTCAGCGGCACGTCCCCCTGCGCGACGGAGGCGATGCGCCGGTGGGCGTCGATGAGGATACGCCCGTTCTGGCGAAAGCGGCGCAGCAGGCGTGGGCTGGCGCTGATTTCCGGCTCGACCTCCGCGTCGGCGAGCTGGCGGGCGTAGTTCTCGAGGGATTCGAGGCTGTACAGCTCAGCGCGGACCGGCTCCTCGCTGGAGGCGTTCCAGAAGGCGGCGGTCGGGGGCGGCAGGTCGGTCGTGGGCGGCGTGGGCGGCGAGGCGGTGGAAGCGGCACTCATAAAAAGGTCGTTCCTTGCCTGAACGTGATGTACATCCGTAGTGGACCGCGCGCGGCGGAATCCGCCGCTTGAAGTGCAATTTTAGTGCCGGACTCAAGAATGAAGGAGCGGCCGCAGGAGGAAGGGGAAAGAGCGGCCTTACCGCGAAACTTCATCCCTGGGCAGCGCCGCCCTAGTACACTGGCACGCACGGCTTGTAGGGTGGGCACTGCCCACCATTCTGCACGGTGGGCAGTGCCCACCCTACAAACCGTGCGTGCCGGCCCTCCAGGTCCCCGCGCGGCGTGGGAACCCGGGGGGCGCTGCGACCTGCTCACGGCGCCTTGACGGGCTGAGCCACGGCCGAAAGGAGGACACCGACTGTCTTCCCCGGTGTGTAGATGACGGCGATTGCCTGGTTGGGCTGCAGGTCCTTGGCCTCCGTGTCGTTCTGCACGGGCACAAGCTTGCCGGCCCGCTTCTGCATGGTGACCGTCGTCACCTTGCTGGTGCCGGTGATCTTCAGGGCCAGGGCCTTCTGGAATTTGCCGTCCGGGCCGCGCGGCCGCAGCGTCAGCGTGTCCTTCACGACCTTCTCGACAGTCCCGTGGGCCGCGGCCAGCGGGACGGCGGTGTCCCCGGCGAGGACGAGCCCCGCGACCAGCAGGCCGGCCAGCGCGGCAAAAGTCAGACGGATGTGTAACATGGCGTGCTCCTGAAAAAGACCCCAGCGCTTCACCCCACTCCCGGCGCGACGTCTTGCGCGGCGGCCCGCTGGTCGCTGCCGGGACGGTTGATTGTAAAGCCCCCCGCGCCGCGCGGCAAACGAAAGTGGGACGCGAAAAAGACCGTGCGGAGGCGACTTGTCGCCCCTGCACGGTCCCGCAAACGCCGCGATCCCTTTCTCCCGCCTCAGCGTGGTGAGCCGAGGGCGGCACCGCCCTGGGGTGGCGGGGCCGGGGGCGCGGGTAGAGGCCGCACGCCGGGGGCAGGCGCCACCTGCGGGCGCGGCCCGATCTCCGGCGCCCGCGGCGCAGCCGTTGCGGCGGGCGGTGGCTCCGGCATCGGCGGGATCAGCCCCCCACAGGGGACCGGGCAGGGGCACGGCCCGAGCGTCACCGCGGGCACCAGCTCAAGTTGGACTTGCAAGGCGGCCTTGCAGCCGCAGACGTAGACCGTCTGGCCGTCCGCCGTGACGACGGTGACGGTTCCCTTGATCGTGTCCGGCAGAGCGTCGCCCGGCTTGTACAGCCGCGACAGTTCCTCCAACAAGGGGGCCGCGAGGATTTCGGACGGCACCTTGAACACCCCGTCGTTGCCCTCGACGAGCAGCGGGCCGGCCGACCCCGCAGGCGCCCCGACGGCTTTGCCCGGGGCGCTCTCCAGCGAGAACCTCAGCCCGATTTTCTTGGGCGTGATGCTCTTGTCCGCCGCCCAGCTCAGGTCCACGGTGGGGGGGTCCAGGAGACAGGGCCGGAGCTTGCCGCACGGCGCGTCCTTGTCCTGGGCCCAGAGGGCGCGGACCTTGAGGGCGGGGGTCGCGGGCGTGACGAGTCCCCCCGCTGCGGCGGCGGCCGCCGCCTTGGCCTCCTGGTAAGGGATGAGCACCCGGTTGGAGATACCGTTCGGCGTCGCCAGGTAGACCTCCACGAACTTCTTCCCGTCCTGCATCGCGGTCGCCTGCACGGTGCCCGGGATCTGGATATGCACGACCTCGCGACTCAGGATATCGACGCCGCCGGGCGCGATGAGTTGGCCGCTGGCCACCACCTTCGTCTCCTGGATGCTGATGCTCTTGCCGTAGAGTACCACGTCCGCCGGCAGGTCCTTCGTGATCGTGTCCACCCCCTCGAAGCCGATCAGCTTGGGCACCAGCGCCGTGTGGCCCTGGCCGAACAGCTCGAAGCCGCCCAGGGTGTTCTCGTAGGGGACCGGCACGACACAGGTCTGGACCGGCAGCATTTGTTCGAGGCGCTTCATCCGCGTGGCGAGGTGCTGCACGTCCTCCGGCCGGTAGCGTGCGGCGTCGCACTCCGCGGGGGCATCGAGCACCTCCTTGACGCGGCGGCTCTGCTCCAGCATGCGGCCGGTCGGGACGGTCAGATGGCCGGGGTGGGTGAGCAGGAACCAGTTGCCCGACACGTCCAGGCGGATGCGGTTCAGGAAGGACGGCATGATGATGACGGCGGTCAGCTCGCGCTGGCCGCGCTCCAGCTTGCTGTTACGGACCTGGTAGTTGCGCGGCGGGCCGCCGAACAGCAGCAGGTTCGTGAAGCTCTGGAAGTTCGTCCGCTCCTGCGGCGGGTTCTGGTAGCGCGGCGTGAACCGCCAGCCGAACGTGTCGTTGCCGTGCGAGAACACGGTCACGGTGCGGTTCAGGGCGATCGTCTCGGCGTCGAGTTCGATGCGGCGCTGGAAGCGGTTCATCTGGCTGAAGGAGATGCGGCCGGTCGAGAAAGCGTAGGCGACGGCGAGCTGCAGTTCGCGCCGCAGGCTGTAGGCGTCGGCGAGGTTCTGCTGGTCCACGACCGGGTCGAGGGAGAAGGTGACCAGCGGCCAGCGCGCCCGCACATAGTCCTGGAAGACCTGGGCCGCCGTCACCCCCGGTTCGGTGTCGGCGAGCGCCGGCGGCAGGTAGAAGGAGATCGAATCCACCGCCACTTTGCAGGCGAAGCCGTTGCAGCCGACCAGGCAGTGGATGTCCCGGTGGAGCTGCTCGTTCAGCAGTCCCGCGTCGAGGGCAATGGCCCAGCACAGCGGGCCGAGCGGACTGCACCGCACCCGGTCGTTCAGCTTGTGCATCAGCACGTCGCAGTTCCCGCGCCACAGCGGACAGAATTGCGGGTCCGCGAACCGGCGCTCGCGGAAGTCTTCCGCGACCTTCTGGATGAAGGGGGTGTCCCCGAGAGGGGCGCCGAGTCCCTCCACGCCGTGCTGCATCAGGTCATACGCACCCTCCAACTCGCGGCGGAGGAAGTTCCGGATGTCCTCGGCGCGCGGCTGGGCAGTCTGCTGCACGAGCCGGACCGCCTGGGCCAGGGCCACCAGGTTCTCATCAAGGAAGACATCGACAAAATCGGTAGGCGTGACGGGGTATTCCTGTCCTCCCACGGTCGTGGAGCGCAGCCGCCCGAGCCGGAGGGCCGCTTTCTGGAGGGTCTGCCGCACGCGCGCGCCCTGGGATTGGACAGCCGCACGGACCACCTGCTGTGCCGCGTCGGCGGATTGCTTGGCCTGGCGGACCAGGAGCTCCGTGGCAATCTTCTCCGGACCCATACCGCTCGCGGGGTTCGGTTGCGGAGTGCCCTTGTTCTCCATCCCGTCTTTCCGGGACGGCTGTAAACGGATGGAATAGGGTTTGACGTGCCTGGGAATCGCCTGCCGCACGTGACTCTCGATCACCCCTTGCCACTGCGCTCGCGGAGTTGCCAAGAGGGTCGCGCGCAAAGAGCCTGCGGACTTCTGCAAACTGGCCCGTACGTCCTTATGCCTTCCCGGATCCGCAGCCGCCTCGAAGGTCCGTTGCAAGGCCTCTTCAGTCGCCGCCGCGGCCTGAGCGGGTTCGTCCGCAAGGGCTGCCGCGTATGCTTGTTTCTTCGCCAGGTAGTCCTTGTCCACGTCGTGCAGGACCAGGTCATAAACCACCGGCGCTAGTTGATCAATCAAATCATTGATGACCAGGTTGCGGAAGGTCTTCTGCAAGAAGCACGGCCCGAAGTCGTGGAAGGCGGTGACGTTCAGGATCGCTCCGGGGTTATGCTCGGTCTTGTGACCGGGCTCGATGGACACCGGCAGCCGCACCAGGTACAGGCCGTAGCCGGCCGAGTCGGCGTTGTCGTCGCCCAGGTTGACGCGGCGGATCTCGCTGAGGTGGTCGAGGTAGCGCTTCTCCTCGTCGAGGTAGACGGTCGGCTCCACACCGAGCTGCCCGCTCTTCCTGCCCAGGTTTTTGAACGCCTTGTCCAGCAGGCTCAGGGTATCGTCACGCTTGAGTTCAATCGCGGTGCTCTTGTCCAGAAGCTTGCCAACGACCGTGGCCATGTTGTCGCGCTCCTTGGTGACATCGGCGCTGGTGGAGACGGTCACCGAGCTGCTGCCCTTGCCGCCCTGCACCCGCGTCAGCGATGCGGCGAGGGCTGTCTGGCTCTCAAACGTCGCCTGGTCAGACCGCGCGATGCGGGCCGAAATGACGAACTCGAAATTCGCCAGCTCCTTATCCATCTGCTCGTCGAATTTTTTGCGGTACACCGTCATGCGCGCCTGGCCCCAGACGCTCGGCTGCTGGATCACGACCGTGCCCTCACAGCGCAGGACGTTTTCGATGTCGTCGATCATGTCGCCGACCTGAACCATCGACGGCGTGCCAGACGCCGGCGGCGGGGTACACGGCCCCAGGTGCAGCGTGGCTTTCAGCTTGTCGAGGACCGTCTGGGCCTGTGCGGCGGCGGGCTGGACGGCCAGCACATAGAGGGCCAGCAGCAGAAGGCTGGCGGCGCGGCGAGTCAGGGGCGTCATCAGGGGCACCCTTTTCGGTTGGGAGCGTGTTAGGGGTTCCTCCACTTCTGTCGTTGTTATCGGATATGCCGGCCTGGTCCTGCATTGTTTACGCGACACCCGGGAGCGCGTTTCCGTCTGCAGGTTTGCCGTTCACCGAACCCACACAATTTCTCCCAGTCGCGCCGCCCGCGCCGTCGCCGTCCGCAGCGCATCGCCCCGGTCCGCCGGGCGGAGGAGAGAGAAACCACGAAATACACGAAAAACACGAAAAAAAGAAAAGAGTGAGAGAGAAGGGGGTAGGCAAGCGATGCCTCGACTCCCCTCTCTTTCTGTGTTTTTTCGTTTTTTTCGTGTATTTCGTGGTTTCTCTCCCCCCGCCGACCACTCCCAGCGACACGGCGCGCGGAACTCTCGCGCCGGCTTGTCGCCAGCGCTTATAATAACGAAGTGTCGCCGCCACCGACCGAGAGAGGGCCGAGAATGCACCGAGACATGGGACCGACGCGACCGTCCTGGCACGACCTGGGGAAGAGGCTCGCCGGGGCGGCGCTCCTGAGCCTGGCGCTGCTGCCCTTCGGGGCGGCCCCCAGCGACGCCGGCATTCTGCTGCCTTCCGGGCCTTCCAGGAAGTCGATTTGCTCCTTCGACTCCCAGCAGCACAAGATCAACGTCTGGCGCTACGAGCCGAAGACGAAGGGAAAGCACCCCGCGATCGTCCTGCTCTACGGGATGGACTGCCTGGGCGAGAGCCCGAAGCGCTACGAGTTCGTCGCCGAGCGCCTGGCCGCCAGGGGCTACGCCGTCTACTTCGTCCACTACTTCGACTGCACGAAGGTGGCCGCGAAGGATGTCGCCGGCCTGCAGACGCGCCTGCAGGACTCTCTCGTCCCCAAAGCGGAGGCCATGGCAGACGAGCAGGTGCAGCGCTACTTCCAGGACTGGATGGCGGTGGTGAAAGCGGCCGTGCTGTTCGCCCGCAGCCAGGAGAACGTGGACCCCGACCGCGTCGGCCTGGTGGGCTTCTCGCTGGGGGCTTTCGTCGCCATGTCGGTGCTGGCCACCGAGCCGGACCTGAACGTCGCCGCGGCGGTCGAGTTCTTCGGCGGCCTGCCGAAGGAGTTGCGGGCGGGGCTGAGGAGTGCGCCGCCGGTGCTCATCTTGCACGGCGACAAGGATAACATCGTCCCCGTGAAGGAGGCCCTGCTGCTCAAGGCGCTGCTCAAGGAGAAGAGGTGCCACGTCGAGGACAAAATCTTCGACGGCGTCGGACACATGTTTTTGGGTGACAACGGCGTGCTGCGGCTCGACCGGGTGCTGGAGGCGGAGCGGATCTGCGTGACGTTCCTCGACCGGCACCTGAAGAATGGGAAGAAGGGCAAGAAGAAAGGCTCGTAACCGAGGCCATCGGTTCTGGTGCTCTGAGCGGGGACGGGGCCGCGATGGCGGCCCCGTCCCCGCTCGTTTCCAGGATTTCAGAACGGCGGCACGTCGATCGGCAACCCGATACGCATGAAGAAGCGGGCGAAGGCCTGAGCGAGCTGTTCTCGGTAAGGCGGGAGCAGCCGCACGTGTGGAGATTGCTGGGAGCCGAGGGCCTTCGCCGTCCCCAAAGGAATTCCGAAGAGCGAGCGAAAGTCCACCACCAGGAAATCGCTCTCGAAACCCGGCAGGCGGCAGCGGTTGAGGAGATGGTAACCGGGGACGTTCCCGCGGCGCAGATCCTCCGGACCTTTGCGTCCGCGGAGGTACGCCACCCGGGCAGCCATCCCTTCCAGGGGCCAGTACGGGCAGACCTGGACGACGTCGAGCTTATCATTTGCCAGATCGCAGGAGTGACTAATCAGAACGACATCCAGGGTTTCCACACCGATCTCGCCATCGACGGCGCGCTGGTAGCTCGGGCACCGGAGCAAGATGTCCCCTTGCTGGAGTTGCTCTCCTTCGGCCAACCCGTACCAGGGGTAAGGCTCAGTCATCAGGGAGTTCCTCGGGGAGGATGAACCGTGGTTGGGCAGGCCCCAGATCCACCACCTTTACGCCCTTCAGAATCTCGACTTTCCGGGGCATCTTGACATAGATCTCCTTCTCCACGTCCATCCCTTCCGGCGGCTCTTCCGATGGCGGCTGTTGCCCATTGGGCTTCGGCTGTGGTGCGGCCACTACGTCCACGGTGACGCGAACGTGCTGCCCCTCGAAAGCATCGAGGGGAACCTGGTACTGCAAGCGGCCGTTGACCACCTGGGTCTCAAAGGTCGTTGTCATGGCGCAGAGTCCTCCGAAAGCTCTTCCCGAACGGATCGCTCCTCCATTTTAGCCCCGCGGGGCCGCCCGCCGCAACGCGAAGGCTTCACCGGAACAAGCCCTCCGGCACCCTCCCCTCCATCCCCTCCGGCGGCTCGATGCCCAGTCCGCGGCACAGGATCGCCGCCGCCGACAGCGGCGTCACGCGCTCGTCGCGCGCCCCCGCCCTCACGCCGGGGCCGTACACCAGCAGCGGCACGTGCGTGTCGTACGGGTGCGGCGAGCCGTGCGTGGTGCGGTAACTGTTCAGCTTCGGCGAGATCGGCGGCGACAGCAGATGGTACGGCCGCAGCACCACGCACACGTCGCCGCTCGCCTCCGGGTGGAACGACCGCCGTACCATCTCGCCGATCGCGTCGTCCTGGAACGGCCCCTGGAGCAGCCGCGTCCGCGGGTACGCCGCCTGGACGCCCGGCTGTTTCGCGAGCCACCCCGCCAGCGCCTCCTCCACCTTCGCCGGCGGCACCTTCTGCTCCTTGAGGACGCCGCGGTTGAGGTACACCCACGGCCCCGACGCGGCCTCCACCCACGGCTGCCGCTCGCCTTTCTTGCCGAACGTCTCGTTCAGGAACGCCGTCGCCTTCGTCGTCAGCAGCTCCGGCGCCACCCGGGCGCCGTCCTTTCCCTGCGCCTTCGCCACCTCGGGAATCGGGCAAATGCCGTGGTCCGCGGACAGGACCACCAGGTAACGGCCGCGCCCCACCTTGGCGTCGAGGTAGTCGAGCAGTTCCTTGACGATCAAATCCGAGCGGAGTGTCACGTCGAGGACCTCCTGCGAGTCCGGCCCCCAGCAGTGGCCGATCGTGTCGTTGCTCGAAAAGCTCAGCGTCAGCAGGTCGGGCACGTCATGCTGCCCCAGGCCCTCGGCCGCGATGGCGGCCTTGGCCAGCTCCAGCAGCTCCGTGTTCGCGAAGGGCGAGTTGTTGAACGCCTCGTAGTAGGCCTTGCCGAGCTTGTTCTTCATGCCGACGAGCGGGTGCGGGAACTTGTGGCCCTGGGCGTAGCCGACGCCCTCGGCGGCCACGTCGTCCGGGCCGCTGTGGGCCGCGTAATCGAGCTGGGCGTACAGGCGGTTCCACTCCTTGCCAAACCACTGGTCCGCCAGGCGCCGCTTGTTGAATTGCTCCACCCACGGGCGCAGGCGGTCGTCGTAATAGGACGACGTGACGTAGCCGCCCGCCCCGGTGCTGAACCAGTAGCAGATCTGCATACGCAGCAAGGCCGCCAGCAGGATGGCCGCCCGGTCCTTGATTGACAGCGACACCAACTTGGCCTTGCCCTTCGTCGCCTTGTGCAGGGCATCGCCGACGGCGGGCCGGCTCCGGCGGTCCGGCCCGGCGCCCTGGAACTTCTTCGACGTCCCCGTTGGCTCGGGCACCGGACGGTAGCGGTCGCTCCGCACGGCGTTGACGAAATCGCCGGAAGCGCGGTCGTACCAATCATTGGCGATGATGCCGTGGCGGTCTGGCGGGCAGCCGGTCGCCAGGCTGGCGTGGCCGGGGGCGGTGAGCGTCAGGGCGTAAGGATAATGGCAGTTCCGATACCACGCCCCCTCCGTCTGCAGGCGGCGGAAGCCGTCCTTGACGAACAACTTCTCCCAGCGGCTCAGGTAGTCGCCGCGCAACTGGTCGAAGACGACCAGCACGGCGAGGCGAACCCCCTCCTTCCGGGCCGCCGGTGGGGCGTTGGCGCCGACCAGGCCCAGGAGCACCGGCAGGCAGGGCAGGCAGAGGAGCAGAGCGAGGCGGAACGGACGGCGGCACGGGTGCATGAAGAGACTCCCGAAACGGATGGGCGCCGAGCCTGATCGCGACAGCGCCTCATCGTACTCGTCCCCGCGGCGCGGAGCAAGCGGGCCCACGGCTGGGTTCGCTTCCACGGCAACAGGGATATTACCCCGGCACGGAAGTAGGTCACGTAGGACGGCTCTCCTGAGCCGTCCGGACGGGTCAGGCAAGGAAGTAGGTCACGTAGGACGGCTCTCCTGAGCCGTCCGGACGGGTCAGGAGACCCGTCCTACGTGAGCCTCTTTCGGGCCGGGGGAATAACCAGCTGACGAGAGGCCCGCGCGCTTCGTGTTCCCGGGCGGCGGGATGCCTGCCCTGATCGACGGCGAGGGCAAACCCGCGCCGACTTTGGGGCGGGCTGAATCTTTTGTCGTTTTTGTGTCAGCAATGCCGGCGCGACCGGGAAAAATAACCTAGATTTTCATGCCGAGCGAGAATCGAACGATCGCCCTGACCGGACGCACCATGGAAACTGCAACTCTGAACGGTCGAACCGGAGCAGCCCTCGCGGTGGCCGACCACACCCGCTCGGCGCTCGATTTCGCCCACGCCTTGCTTCAGGAGACGCCGCAGGGGCCGGCAGCGCTCGCGGGTCTGCTGCTCGACCTGGCCCACGCCTTCGGCGCCACCGGCGCCGGGCTGGCGGCTTCCCCGGAAACCGCGCCGGTGCTGCGGCAGCGCGTCCGCGTGGACGCGCGCGCGGTCGCGCCGGACCGCTGGCCCTGGGAGGAGCAGCCCGACCTGCTCGGCAAGGCTCTGTCGTCGCCCGTCGCCGTGACGGCCGTCGCTGCCGATGGGCGATCCTGGCTCCTCGCGTCGGTGCCGGCGCCGGCGGGGGGTTGGCTGCTGTGGGTCGAGGCGGACGGCGAGCGCGCCTGGAGCCAGGGAGAGGCGGTGGCGCTGCCCCTCATCGGCCAGGCGGTCGCTCGAGTGGCGGCGTCACCGGCAGGCCTTGAAACCGAGTGGGCGCACCTCCTGGAGAAGGCCCGCCTGCAGGCGAACCTGGAGAATGCGGCCCGCCTGACGGCGAAGCTCGCCCACGACTTCGGCAACGTGCTGACGGGCATCCTGGGCTTCGCGGAACTGACCCTGGGCCAGCTGCCGGCCGACTCCCTGCCCCGCCGCTACGTCGAGGAGGTGCTGCTGTCCGCCCAGCAGGGCGCCCGCTGGGTGCAGAAACTGCAGCTGTTCGGCCGGCGCCGGTCGCGCAACTTCCTGCCGGCCTCGCTGCACGCGGCCGTTGCGGCGGAGGAGGCGCGGGTGCGCCCGGCCTGGGGCCCGAGCGTGGCCCTGCACGTGGCCCTGCCGGCGGACCTGCCCCCCCTGGCCATCGAGGGCGAGTCGCTCCGCGAGGCACTGGCCCAGGTGCTCGACAACGCCCGTGAGGCGCTCACCGCCGAGGGCGTCGTGACTCTGTCGGCGCGCGTGACGGACCTCGGCGAGGCGGACTGCCGCGCGCTCTTCGGCGGCGCCGTGCCAGGGCGGTACATCGAGGTGACGGTGACCGACACCGGCAGCGGCCTGGCGCCGGAAGTCCGGCGGCGGCTGTTCGGCGACCTCTTTTTCAGCACCAAGCTCCGCCACCGCGGCCTCGGGCTGGCGCTGGTCTACGGCATCCTGCAGACCTATCGGGGCGGCCTGCGCTTCGGCCCCGACCCGGCGCAGGGGACCGCCGTGCGGCTGTTCCTGCCCGCGGCGGCGTCGGCGGTGCCGCCGGGATTGGCCGGCCCGCGCCCGCAGGGCGAGCGCGTGCTGGTCGTGGACGACGACCCCCTGATCGTGCGGTTCGTGACCACGGTCCTGGAGAGTGCCGGCTACCGGACCGAGTCGGCGGCCGGGGGAGCGGAAGCGCTGGCGCGCTACACCGCCGCCGCGGAACCGTTCCGCCTGGTGCTGACGGACGTGCTGATGCCGCAGGTGGACGGCTACGAGCTCGCCCGGCGGCTGCGCCAGCAGGACCCGCGCGCGACTGTGCTGTTCCTCAGTAACGAGTCGCCGTCCCCGTCGGCTCCGCCGGATGTTCTGGGGCGGTTCGGCCTGCTGGCGAAACCGTTCCGGGCCGAGGCGCTGTTGCAGGCGGTGCGAGCCGCCCTGGGCTGGAATGGCCGGCCGGTGTGCTGACGGGGCAGAACTCATACATCCCTGAACGACATGGCGAGGAGAATAACGTGGTGACATTCGGAGGCGAGGGCGTGAACGGGGCGGCGCAAGCCGGAGGCGGCGTCAAGGCGGTCGAGGCCCGGACCGCCAAGAAGAGCGAGGCGCGGCTGCACTGCTCCGGCGAGGTCCGCCTGCTGGTCCTCGACGACGACCCCTCGATCTGCCGCCTCATCCAGGCGGCGCTGGCCCATAACGAGTTCACCGTGAACGCGGTCAGCGACCCCGCACTGATGGAAGCGCAGCTGCGCGCGCAGACCTATCACGTCATCATCCTCGACTACGTTATCCCGGGGCTGGACTCCGAGCGCGTGCTGCACTGGGTGCGCGAGCACCAGCCCGAGGCGAGCATCATCGTCGTGACCGCGTTCCCGTCGATCGACAGCGCCCTGCACTGCCTGCGGGCGCACACGTTCGACTACCTGACCAAGCCGTTCCAGGTGGAGCACCTGCAGAAGACGGTGAACCGCTGCCTGGAGGGCCGCGGCCTGCTGCGGCTGTCGGAGGACGCGCTGCGCGAGGCGCTCGGCGCGGCGATCCGCGAGCGCCGCAAGGCGTTGGGCCTGACGCTGGCGCAGATGGCGCAGCGGACGAGCGTGTCGCTGGGCTACCTGTCGCAGATCGAGCTGGGCAAGAACTCGGCATCCATCGAGACGCTCTACTCGATCTCGCTGGGCCTGGGCATCAAGATGGCCGACCTGTTCCAGTCGATCCAGGCGTCGGCGTGAGACGAAAAAACCCGCAGGCCGGACGGACCAGC
>JBBRPS010000025.1:0-28527 GCA_038227745.1 Gemmatales bacterium
AGCGCTCGCCCCCCGCGTAGCGGGATCTGGCTCACCGCTCGCGGCTAAACAAGCGGTTCTGCAGCGGCGACGGGATACCACGGTGGGTGGACAGGCTGGGTTTCGCGCAGCCGTGTCAACTGCGGCATGGTAGGCACCATTGGGAGACACGGAGGAGTGGTTCTTCGGCGAGGATCTGATGGACCAGGAAAGGCTGCAAGAGGTAGGCCTCGACCCCCGCCCTATAAGCCGCATCAAAGGTGTCATAGAGTCCCACAAGCTGCTCACCCTTGATGAGCACGGACTTGCCCTCGTGCCCCTCAGCGAGCAGGCGCCCCACCTCCCGCAAGTAGAAGTTCCACTCGGGGCCGAGGACCTCGTTCGGGTCCGAAGCCGTGAGCTCCGTGTACGGGATCGTGGGCCGCTTTCTGGGCTCGAACCCACGCCAGCCCTCTTTTACGAGGCGCTCGACGGCCTCCCGATGTACCTTCTCCACGAGAGCCCGTTCCTCTTCTTTCGTCATGGGTCGTCCTGGCTTGACCGAGACTGTACCTATTTCCGCCCTCGAATGCAGCGCCAATCGAGTCCGGAGGCGATTTCCCGCCTGCCCGCGGCGGTCCGCGACCTCGGGACGTGGAGGCCGGACCAGCGGTCGGAGGAGTGAAACCGCGGCGGGTGGACAGGCGGTGCTTCGCGCAGGTGTTCAGCACGCCACGGTGAACAGACCACTCGGTCCATTGAGGACGAGGAGGCATTCCAGAAGCAGATCCATACCGATTAGCACATCGGCGTCGGGGAGAGGCGTTGTCAGTTCCTGCACCACGAGTTCCGGGCGTACAACGATCGATCCGGGGGAAGTGGTGGGATCGATGATACTGAAACTGACCTTGAATACCCTCACCTCGACGCCGCCGCCCGCTGTCTGTGTCGAGCCCCGGCCTACCGGGAGTGTCCCCAACTGGTGCAGAATCTGAGATGACACCGCAGTCACATTCGTCGCGGTGTCGATTAAACCACGCGCTAACACCGGGGGTTGGATTGGCTGCCTCGCCACCTGGAGTTCGGACATGGTCGAACTGTCGAGGCCGATTACGACACTCACAGGCATTCCCGTCGGATCGACAGGGCGTGTTAACTGCGGCATGGGAGGCACCAGGGGGAGACACGGAGGAGTGGTTCTTCGGCAAGGATTTGGTGGACCAGGAAGACCTGCATCAAGTATGCCTTCACCCCGGCCCTATGGGCTGCATCGAAGGTGTCGTAGAAGCCTATGATCTGCTCGCCCTTGATCAGCACGAACTTGCCTTCGTGCCCCTCGGCGAGC
Source organism: Gemmatales bacterium (assembly GCA_038227745.1). Classification (GTDB taxonomy): domain Bacteria; phylum Planctomycetota; class Planctomycetia; order Gemmatales; family Gemmataceae; genus DASPXY01. Next base: position 1,304 of record JBBRPS010000025.1, read on the forward strand.
AGGCGCCCCACCTCCCGCAGGTAGCAGTTCCACTCGGGGCCGAGGACCTTGTTCGGGTCCGCAGCCGTGAGCTCCGTGTACGGGATCGTGGGCCGCTTCCTGGGCTCGAACCCACGCCAGCCCTCTTTTACGAGGCGCTCGACGGCCTCCCGATGTACCTTCTCCACGAGAGCCCGTTCCTCTTCTTTCGTCATGGGTCGTCCTCCTTGACCGAGACTGTACCTATTTCCGCCCTCGAATGCAGCGCCAATCGAGTCGGGGAGCGGGGGCCGAACGCCCACCGCTCCCCGGTCTGACCACGCCCCCTCACGCGGGGGCCATGAGTTGCTCGGCGGCCACGGTCCGGTTGTAGCGCTCCTGGGCGACCTCCTTCACCGCGCGGGCGAACTGCGGCTGCTCGCGCAGGATGCGGCTGAAGTCCGCCTTGTCGAGCACGAACAGGTCCAGCGGCGTCTTGGCACGCACCGTCGCCGTCCGCGGCTCGGACAGCAGCAGCGCCACCTCGCCGAAGCAGTCGCCCTCGCGCAGCGTCGCCACCACCCGGCCGCCGCCGTCCACCACCTCGGCCTCGCCGCGGGAGATCAGGTACATCTCGGCGCCCGGGTCCCCCTTGCGGATGACGACCGTGCCCCTGGGGACCACCGTCGGCCGCAGCGCCATCGCCACCTGGTTGAGGAACACCGGATCGCCGCCGCGCAGCAGCGGCACCCGCTCCAGCGCCTCGCGGTTGACCACCTCGAACCAGCGCCGCCCGTCGCGCTCCACCAGGTCGTACGCCGCCGGCGGCCCCCACGTCCCCGCCGGGTAGTTCGGGAACAGGTCGCCCGCCGGCTGCGCCGCCCACGCATCCAGGAACGGCTGCGCGACGCTCCACGCCGCCTCCACCAGGTCCGTCCGCGAGAACAGCGTCGCGTCGCCGATCATGCAGCTGTAGAGCATCACCTCGTAGCCCGTGCCGCGCGCGGCTTGGAACGCCTCGCCGTAGCTGAAGCGCATGTTGACCGGCTGCAGCCGCAGCGTCGGGCCGGGCACCTTCGCCTGGAACAGCAGCTCGATCGCCTGGTCGGGCTGGATGTGGAACAGCAGGCGGTTGGCGGCCAGCTTCGCCACCGCCGTGCCGCGGAACGTCTTGTCCACGGCCTTCTTGAATTGCACCACCACCTCGGTGCCGCGCTTCCACAGCGCCTTGCCCGAGCGCAGGTAGACCGGCACGCCGTCCCAGCGCCAGTTGTCGATCGACAGCCGCAGCGCCGCGAACGTCTCGGTGTTCGACTGCGGGTTGACGCCGGGCTCCGCGCGGTAGGCGGGGCACTCCTTGCCGTCGGGGGTGCGGCCCGGGCCGTACTGGCCGCGCACGCTGTTGGTCAGCACCTCCTCCGGGTTGTAGACGCGGACGGCCTGCAGCAGCTTGGCCTTCTCGTTGCGGACGTCGTCGGCCGAGAAGGAGTTCGGCGGCTCCATGCAGACGTAGGCGAGCATCTGCAGCATGTGGTTCTGGATCATGTCGCGCAGCACGCCGGACTTGTCGTAGTAGCCGCCGCGGCTCTCGACGGTGACCGCCTCCGAGACCGTCAGCTGGATGTGGTCGATGTTGTTGCGGTTCCACAGCGGCTCGAACATGCCGTTGGCGAAGCGGAACGCCAGGATATTCTGCACCGTCTCCTTGCCCAGGTAGTGATCGACGCGGTAGATCTGGCGCTCCTCCCAGAAGGAGAGGATCTGGCGGTTGAGCTGCCGCGCCGAGGGCAGGTCGGTGCCGAACGGCTTCTCGACGATGATCCGCTTCCACCCAGTCAGCTTCTTGAAGCCGGCCTTGTCGAGGTTGGCCGAGATCAGGCCGAAGACCGACGGCGGCGTGGCCATGTAGAAGAGCACGTTGCCGCCCGTCTGGCACTCGGCCTCCAGCTTCGCGACCAGGGTGTACAGCTTCGCGAACGCCGCCTCGTCGCCGAAGTTGCCGGGCATGTAGTACAGCCGTGAACAGAGCTTTTCCCACGCCTTTTCGTCGAAGTCCTTGCGCGTGTTGAACTGGCGGATGTCCTGCGACATGCGGGCGCGGAAGTCCTCGGTGGTCAGCTCGTCGAGGGCGATGCCGACGATGGCGAAGCGCTCCGGGAGCAGGCCATCGAGGAGGAGGTTGTACAGCGCCGGCATGAGGAGGCGCTTGGTCAGGTCGCCGGAGGCGCCGAAGAGGACCATGATGCAGGGGTCGCCGGGCGGGCTGACGGGCGCGGGGTCTTGCCCGAGCGTGGCGAGGGTCTTTGCCGTTGCCATGTGCGTGGCTCTCCGCTGTGAGGAATGACGTGACCGCCGTGGTCCCCGCTAGAATAGGCGAAACGGCCTTGCAGAGACAGGGAGGGGGCCGTCTCCCTCGTGGGTCAGGATTCCAATCCTGAAGGCGAAAGGCGGAAGGCGGAAGGATGAATGGAAGGCAGGGCTCTTCCATTCATCCTTCAGCCTTCAGCCTTCCGCCTTTCGCCTTCAGGATTGGAATCCTGACCCACAAGCCGGCCCCTTCTCTTGCGACCGCCGCCGCGGCCGCGTAAACTCACCTCGGGTGCCTTCCGTCCCACCCCGCCCGCGCGGCCACGAACACGAAGGAGTCCGAGTCATGCGCTCCACGCTGCTGCACAGGGTCGCCGTCCTGGCCCTGGGGTTCTTGTTGTCTGCGGTCGCGTGGGCGGCCCAGGGCGATGGGGCCTCAGGGACGACGCCGGCCGAGGCGGCCCGCAAGGCCCTCGACGCGAAGATCACCCTCGACTACGTCGGCCAATCTCTGGAGGAAGTGGTCGAGCACCTCCGCCAGAAGACGAAGATCAACTTCATGCTCGATGGCGTCGCCACCCAGCGCCAGGGCCGCCTCCTCCGCGGCGGTTTCAACCCGGCCGGCGCGGCCGCGAACCCGCAGCCGCTCTTCCACCTGGAAGTAAAGGGCGCCAGGCTCCGCCAGGGCCTGCACTCCTTCCTGGACGAGTTCAGCCTGACCTACGTCCTCCTCGCCGACGGCGTGCTGATCACGACCGAGGCCGCCGGCTTCTATCGCCAGCTGCGGCAGCGGGTGAGCGTGGACGGCCGGGACCGGCCCCTGCGCGACGTGCTGCAGGAGCTGGCCCGCGAGACCGGCGTCAACCTGGTGATCGACCCCACCGTCGGGAAGGATGTGGCCCAGAAGACAGCGCTGCGGGTGGACGACACCACCGTGGAGACGGCGGTGGGCCTCCTGACCGAACTCGCCGGCCTGAAGTCGGTCCAGTTCGGCAACGTCCTGCTGGTGACGTCGGAGGAACGGGCGGCGAAGATCCGCAAGGAGGGCAACGCCGGCAACTCATCGCGGCCGCCGCCCTCGTCACGGTTCTCTCCCGCTGCCGCGGGCGAACTCCCCGGCTTCGGGGGCGGGCCCGGTGGCCTCGGACTCGGCGGCTTCGGGAAGGGCAAGGGGTTCGGCGGGAAGAAGGCAAAAGGCTGAAGGCAAAAGGCTGAAGGCAAAAGGCAAAAGGCAAAAGGAAAGAGCAACGGTCTTTCCTTCTGCCTTTTGCCTTTTGCCTTCAGCCTTCGCCTGGAAGGTCTCCTGGTGGTTAGAACAGGAACATCGTGGCCGCCCAGCCGAGGGCACAGGCGACGACGGCGATCAAGGCGATGCCGATCGGGCCGAGCTTCTCGTCCCAGGACCGCTTCGGCTCCTTACCACCGCCGCCCGGGACCACGCGGTCGGGGTTGGCGGCGGGCGTCGGCTCCGGGGCGGGCGGGGCCTGGCCGGTGCCCCGGACCGAGTTGCGACGCGGCAGGGACACGCCAGCGGCCGCGGGCCGCGGCGTGGGCGCCGACGGCGATACGGAGTTGCGGGCCGGCGCCTCGAACGTGGCCGACTGGGGCCGCGACGCCGGGGCGGCGGGCCGGGCCGGCTCGCGCGCCGCCTGCGGCTTCGCCGCCGGGCGCGGCGCGGCGGCCTCGTCCGCGAGCGGCCGCAGGGCCTCGACGACCTCGGCGGCGCTGGCGTAGCGGGCCTCGGGCGCCTTCTTCATCAGCCGCTCCACGATCTCGACCAGTTCGGCAGGCACCTCGGGGTTTAGCTCCTGGACCGGCACCGGCTCCTTGAACTGGTGCGCCATCATCTTCTCGGCCGCCGTCCCCTCGGGGAACGGCACCTGACCCGTCAGCATCGTGTAGAGCACGCAGCCCAGGCTGTACTGGTCGCCGGCCGGCGTCAGGTTCGTCGGGTCCATGATGCTCTCCGGGCTGGCGCAGTCCAGGCCGCTGGCCACGGAGTTGGCCGTGGACATCGTGTCCACCAGCGACTCGCCCTCGGTCTCGGCCAGCAGACAGCCGATCCCCAGGTCGAGGATGTGGACCTGTCCGTCGGGGCCCGTCATGAGGTTCGACGGCTTGAGCAGGCCGTGGAACAGGCCCTGGTGGTGGCAGACGTCGAGGCCCTCGGCGACCTGCAGGGCCAGCCGGGCGCTCTCGGCGGAGGGCAGCTTGCCCTCGCGCTGCACGACCTTGTCGAGCGTCTCGCCCTCGACGAAGGGCCAGGCGAGGTAGTGCATACCGCCGGACGTGCCGACGTCCACGAAGGGCACGACGGCGGGATGGCGGCACTGCTCGAAGGCGCGGACCTTGCGGCGGGCGATGCGGACGTTCCACATGCTGCGCCGCGGCAGCACCTTGACGGCGTACCAGGTGTTATCGTTCTTCGACTGGGCCTTGTAGACGGTGCCCATGCTGCCGGCGCCGAGGGCGTCGATCAGGGTGAACGGCCCTAGGACGAAGCCTTGCGTCTTGCCCTGGAGGAGGCGGTCGGCCTGGAACTGGCTCAGAATGCCGCGGCCGACGAGGAACTCCGCCAGGGCGGGCGGGTCCGCGCGCGGGTTGGTCTGGAGGAATTCACCGACGAGCTGATCGAGCTGGCCGCGGTCGATGAGGTTACTCCGCCGCAGATCCCAGACGAACCATTCACAAGCGCCGAGTTCTGTGCTCACCATGACGACTGGATCCTTTTTGTTAGGGAGTAAGTGCGCGGAGACCGCCTGGTACAGAGTTCCCCCCCGTGGGCGCCGAGGTTTTTTCCTGGCTTCCAGAGACGCTGGTATTCCGGAGGGACGGGGATGGCGACCGGCGTCAAGTCTCCTGCGCTAACAATGGGATAAAAAAGTGAGGCTGTCAAATAAGCCGGCCGTGCGGGGCGGAGAAACCCTGCGCGGGTTGCGGATGGTGGGCGGGGGAATATACCCATAAGGAGGCAGCAGGCAGCAGGCAGTGCAGAAGCCCACGGGCCGCGCCCCGTGGGAGTGAGCCGCCGCCGCTCCCTGCCTTCTGCCTTCTGACAAGGAGCCAGCGATGAGCACCGCCAGCAGGTCGATCGTGATTGTCGGCGGCGGGTTCGGCGGCGTGTACACCGCCCGGCACCTGCAGGGGCGCCTGCCGCGCGGCTGGCGCATCACCCTGTTCAGCCAGGAAAATCACTTCATCTTCACGCCGCTGCTCGGCGACGTCGTCGGCTCGTCGATCAACCCGCTGCATGTCGTCTGGCCCATCCGCCAGATGGCCCGCCGCGCCATCTGCCGCACCGCCACGCTCACCGGCATCGACCTCGCCGCCCGCCGCGTCCTCTACACGACGCCCGACGGCCGACCCGCCGAGGAGACCTACGACCACCTCGTGCTGGCGTGCGGCTCCGTCGTCAACCTCGACATCATCCCCGGCATGGCGGCGCACGGCTGGCCGCTCAAGACGATGGGCGACGCCCTCATGCTGCGCAACCACCTCATCAGCCTCCTGGAGCGCGCCGAGGTCGAGCCGGACCCCGCCGAGAAGAAGCGCCTCCTCTCGGTGATCGTCGTGGGCGGCGGCTTCAGCGGCGTCGAGGTGACCGGCGAGGTGGCGGACCTGCTGACCGCGAGCTGCCGCTTCTACCGCAGCATCCGCGCCGACGACGTGCACGTGACGCTGCTTGAGGGGCGCGACCGCCTGCTGGCCGAGCTGCCGCCATCGCTGGGCGCGTTCACGCTCAAGAAGATGCGCCGCCTGGGCATCGACATCCGCCTGAACGCCCAGGCGGCGTCGGCCACGGAGATGGGCGTGCGCCTGAAGGACGGCACCGAGATCGAGGCGCGGACGGTGATCTGCACGATCGGCACGACGGTCAGCCCACTGCTGGCGCCACTGCCGCTGCCGCGCGACCGCAACCGCATCCAGACGCTGCCGGACATGCGCGTCGAGGGCTTCGACAACGTCTGGGCGCTCGGCGACTGCGCCGCGGTGCCGAACGCCTACGACCAGAAGCCGTCGGCGCCGACGGCGCAGGTGGCGATGCGGCAGGCGAAAACGCTGGCGAAGAACCTGGCGGCGGCGATCGAGGGCCAGCCGACGCAGCCGTTCTCGTTCAAGCCGCTGGGGATGCTGGCGTCGATCGGCAACTACAAGGCGGTCGGGGTGGTGTTCGGCATGAAGGTGTCGGGGTTCGTGGGCTGGTTCATCTGGCGCGGCGTCTACCTGAGCAAGATGCCAACGCTGGCGCGCAAGATCCAGATCGCGTTCGACTGGGCGTGGCAGCTGTTCTTCCCGCGCGACATCGTCGAACTGAGCCTGAGCCAGACGGAGCGGCTAGGGCGGGCGCACTTCGAGGCGGGGCAGTACGTTTTCCACAAGGGCGACCCGGGGCAGAAGTTCTACGTGATCGAGCGCGGTCGGGCCGGCGTGTACCTGGATGAGGCGGCGCCGGCGGTGGCGACGCTGAAGGCGGGCGAGCACTTCGGCGAGGGGGCGCTGCTGCGCGGGGCGCGGCGGTCGGCGTCGGTGAAGGCGGAGGAGCCGCTCGACGTGCTGGTGATCAGCCAGAGTTCCTTCGCGCAGCTGGCGGCGCACTTCGAGGCGCTGCGGGCGCGGCTGGAGCGGTCGGCGCAGGGGAGCCGTTCGGCGGCGGAGCTGCTGCGGGTGGCGAAGGAGGATCCGCGGTTCAACGCGGGGCGGGTGCGCGAGGTGATGAGCCGGCCGGTGACGACGCTGCCGGTGGGGCTGACGTTCGGCGCGGCGCTGAAGCGCAGCCAGGAGGGCGGCAAGGGGGCGTACCCGGTGATGGACGAGCAGGGCCGGATGGTGGGCATCGTCACGCGGACGGACTTCTACAACGCCTGGGGGCAGCTGCGGCCGCGGACGGCGCCCCTGGCGGAGGTGATGCACAAGCCGGTGACGACGGTGCGCGAGAGCGACACGCTGACGACGGCGCTGCTGATCTTCCTGCGCGAGCCGATCAAGCGCGTGGTGGTGGTCGCGGACGACAATCCGGGGCGGCCGGTGGGGATGCTGACGCCGTTCGACCTGCTGCACCTGGCCGCGGCGGAGGGCGTGGGCGGCGTGCTGGGCGCGGCGGCGGTGGCCCGCTGAGGCTCCGGAAGGGAGTGTCCCCTCGCCCCTCGGGCGCAAGGCGGGACCCCCCTCTCGAATGGCCGCGGGGACCGTGTCAGTCGCGGCAACGTTGCCGCGGGCGGTGACCCACGGCGGTTAGGGCGCGACCGCCGGCCGCCTGGCGAGCCGCTCCAGGGCTGCCCGCGCCTCGCGCGTCAAGCGGGCCGCGGTCACCCCGCCGGCCAGCCCCTCCAGCACCCGCTGCGCTGCCCGCGACCCAATCCGCTCCAGCACCTGGACCGCCCGGAGCCCGCGCAACGGTTCGCCTTCCAGCGGCGCGGCCGGCGCCAGCGCGGCCAGCACGCCTTCGACCCTCCGCTTCGTCTCGATGGGCGGCCCGGCCTTCAGTGCCTCCCGCAGCGCCGGCTCCGCCCGCTCGCCCAGCGCTCGCAACTTCCGCTCGGCCGCCCGGCGCGCCGCGAACTGGGCGCTGTCCAGGTCGCGCAACAGCGCCTGTGTCATCTCGGGCGGGGCCGGCTGCACGGGCCGCAACCGCCCTTGCAGCAAGGGTACGGCCCTTTCCGGGTCGGCCGCGAGCTGCCACACGGCGCCGTAGGCCCGTGCCGCATCCGCGCCGGCCAGGTCCACCCACAGCGCCTCCGCCCGGGCGGCGGTGAGCCGCCCGCGGCGCCCGCCGCCCCCGAGGGTCGCGTCCCACAGGCGGTTGGGGATGCGGTGGACCTGGTCGCGCGGGCGGGCCGGCCGGGGCAAGCGGGCGGCGACCCGGGCCGCCCCCGGCTCCCACAGCGCCATTTCCTCGAACCCGGTCACAAACGCCAGGAGCTTCCCGTCCGGCGAGTAGCCGACCGGGTGGGCCGCTTTCTCAGGGAGCTTGCGGTCTTCGACCGCCGCCCCCGTGGCGGTGTCGTGGAGGGTGACGCCGGGCTGGCCGATACGGGAGGCGGTGACCACGACGCGGCCGTCGGGCCGGAAGAAAAGGAACGGCGACCAGGTCTTGCCCGGCGCCTCCCAGAGGAGCTTGCCGCCGTCGGCGTCCCAACAGCGCAGCTTCAAATCCAGGTGGACGGCGGCGAGCCGCTTGCCGTCGGCCGACAGCGCCACGACCGGGTCGAAGAAACGCTGCCGGATCGGCCGCTCCTCCGACCACAGCGCGCGGAACTTCCCGGTCGGCAGGTCCCAGATGGCCACGCGATGGACGTCCTGGTTGCCGGTGGAGTCCGCGACGGCGACCCAGTGCTCGTCGGCGGAGAAGGCCGCCCCCCAGGGCGAGGACCGGCCCAGCGGCAGCGTCCGCTCGAGCTTCGCCCGGGCCACGTCCCACAACTCCAGCCGGTAGCCCTCCGGCTCGCGGAAGCGGCTGAGCAGGAGTAGCGTCCCCCGAGGCGACAGCCAGAGGCGGTACGCGGGGCCGCCTGGGAGCCGGCGGACCGTCAAAAGGACGCCGGTCTGGGCGTCGAACCGCCGGACGGTCAGGTCGGGACTGACGGCGACGACCTCCTTGCCGTCGGCACTGACGGCGATGTGGGCGTCGGGCGCGCGCTGGCGGAGGGTCCCCAGGCGGGCGAGGGCGGTGGCCGGGAGCGGGTCGCCGTGCAGGTCCGTGCGCCCCGCGGGTCGCGGCCCTGCGGGAGTGGGGGCCGCGGCCCGCGGCGGCTGCGCTCCTCCGCGGTCACCACTCGGCGAGACCGCGAGCCCCGCCGCGACTGTCAGGGGCACGAGCAGCGCCACGAGTTGCAGCCGCACGGCTGCGAAGACGACAAGCGGGCCGCGCGCCAGCGCCAGCACCCGAGCCGGCACAGCGCTCGTGGCACCGCCGCCGCCGAACGACGCGATGGCATTGAGGGTCGAGTCAAGGAGGGCCGCTGGCACGGCGGCCAGGGTGGCGCCCTGGGCGAGGGCAGCAGCGGTGAGGGCTGCGGACAGCGAGACGCCGCGGCGGGCGCGGCGGGCGCGGAGGCGCTCGCGGGCAAAGGCGAGTCGGGCGGACAAGGTGCCGTCCTTCCAGCCGAGTTCGCGGGCGGCTTCGGCTTTGCTTTTTCCCTCCAGGCAGCACAGGACGAACGGCGCCCGGTACTTCTCCGGCAACCGCCGCACCTCTTCGTCCAGGATCGCTTGTACCTCCCGGAGTGCCGCCTCGGTCACCGGGCAGGGCGCGGTGCGCTCCAACGGGCATTCGCGGGCTCGGCGGCGGGCCGCGGTGACCTTGGCGCGCGTGGCGATGCGGTAGGCGACGCCGTACAGCCAGCTCGCGACCGCCGCGCGCTTGCGGATGGAGGCGGCGTTGCGCGCCAGGACCAGGAAGGCGGCCTGGAAGGAGTCTTCGGCGTCCTGCTCGTGGTGCAGCACCCGCCGGCAGACGCCCCACACGAGCGGGCCGTGGCGCTGGACCAGGGCGGTGAAAGCGGCCTGGTCGCCCTTGGCGGCGTAGCGGCGCAGCAGTTCAGTGTCGCTGGCTTCGCGGGCCGCGTGCGCGTGGATGAGGTCGCGGACGTGTCGGAGGATGGTGTCGGTCTGGATGGCAGCCACGGAACAGTCCCTCCTGCGCACGGCGACCGCCGCCGCTCGCCGCGGCGGAGCGGGCGCCCTCTACCCTACATAGTGCAGGGCCGGGCTGGAAGGGTATGCTTTCCCGAGTGCAATCCTCTCGGCGGCTCAAGGTCGGCGGGGCGGGGACGACGTCAGGCGCTCCAATGCTGCCCGCGCCGCGCGCGTCAGCCGCGCCTCGGGCGCCCCACTGGCCAGCATCTCCAGCCTGCGTGGAGGTCGAGGTGGAGGTGCTAGACGTGACGGAGGACGAGGCGCAGGCGCTGCTGTTGAGCATCGACCCGCTGGCGGCGCTGGCGGAGAGGCAGGAGCAGATCCACGCGCAGCTGCTGGAGCTGGCGCCGCCGGTGCCGGAGGAGTTGCAGGCCGCGTGGCGGGCGGAGGCCGAGGCGGCGCTGGCGGCGGTGTAGGAGAAGGGCAAGGACGGGCCGGAAGCGGTGCCGGAGCAGTTCCTGATCCTGGTGACGTGCCGCGACGAGGGGCAGCAGGTCGAACTGCTCCAACAGTTCCGCCGTGACGGCCTGGACTGCCGTGCCCTGCTGTCGTGAGTCCACACTCCCACGGGATGACCATCCGCTCATCTCGCCGCGGCATACGATACCAGGGGAGTGCCGTTCGGGGCAAAACCTTTCGACCCCGGTGATCGCCGACAAAGGTCCGCGCCCCGTTCAGGGACCACCGGCTCTTCCCGGCGTCTGGAGAGCCTTATGTGCTACCGGTGCGGGGGCGACGTTGAAAGGTGAAGGACTGGACGACGAGTACCCCGTCCCCAGCGTGGTCGTCGTGTACCACGAAGCGGCAGACGATGATGTACCGCCCGTCATCCGCTTCGAGGTCCACGTAGTAGGCGAAGCAGCCGTCGGCGTCCGCGGCGCGGACATGGCGGCACTCGTCGGCCCGCTCGGGCAGGTCCTCGTGTAACCAGGCGAGCAGGCGGAGCAATTCGCGGCGTGTCAGTCCGGCGGCACTGATGAGCTTGCCGACGGTCCTAACCACCCGAAGCTTGTAACTCACGGAGCCACTCCTCCATGTCGATCACGTCCCCGCGCTCGCTGTCCGCCTGGGCCTGCGCGAGCACCTGTGGATCAACCCGCAGGGCGTCGCTCGCATCCCAGGGCAGTTCCGTGGCGGCGAGTTCCTGGCGGAGCCGGTCGGCCTCCAGCCGCAGGCTGACGGGGGGGCCGACAGAGTCGGGGGCCGCTTTCAAGGCGTCCTCGGCAAGGGCCAGGGCACCGGCCATTACGTCACGGACGTACTCGCGCAGCGGGGGGTCGTCCTTGGCGGCCGCGTGGAGGCGCTCCTGGGCGGCGTTCCAGAGCGCGCGGGCGTCGCGTGCCAGCCGGCAGGCCATCTGGGCGGCCTCCTCGGCCAGCCGGCGGAGCGGGCCTTGCTCCTCGGGGTGGCCCCCTTCGAGGCGAGCACAGCGGAGGACATCGACCAGTTCGCCCAGGTATTGCGAGCGGGCGCGCGCCGTTCGGGCGGGGAGGGTATGGGTAAGCGTCATGAAGGTTTCTCGCGTCTCTGCGGGGCGGCTTCAAGGGAACGCGGGGGCTCTCGTCTCACCGGCACGGACCGTGGGGCCTGCCGCCGGTCGGCAGAGTCGGCTGGGCCATCCACCGCCCCTACGGCGGAGGCTGGTCGTGACCTGCCTTTATTATATGGCAGGCGCTTTCCCGGCAGAATGTTTCTGGGAAGAGGAAGGACCGAGTTGGTCCCGGTTCTGTCCGGTTGCCCATCGCCCCCTATCTGCATCCCCGGCCGAGGCCGGCGGGAGCGACTTTCCCCGTAAAGCAAATAAACAAAGGTACTTGCGTAAAGCGTCACTAGCCTCTACTCGGATACGTGAGGGGCGGACCTGCCGACACTCCGTCGTGTCAGGAAGGTCTCGGGAACCGATTTTCTAGTTTGCCGCTCCGGAATCGGGTTCCTGACACCTTCTCGCCTCTGCCCGGAACGCGCTGCCGGTGACATCGCTCCCCAGACAGATTTCGCCGAAGCGGCGGAATCGGCACCTGCCCGCTCGGCCGCATAGTCGATCGTGGGCTGGCTGCCCTTGCCCGCGACAGGCTAGGGGCGCAGAATGGAAGGGGAAAGCGTCCAGTTCCGGGGAGATCCGGCGCGACGGGCCGGCCGCGATACCGCAGCGCAAAGAGACGCGGGGGGCGCGGCCGAGCGAACTCGATCGAGGAGGTAGCGCGGACGCCCAAGGAGGGGACGCAGGGGGCCATGAGCAAGTTGACCGTGCAACTTCTGGGGCGCGCGCCTCCCAGGCGGCGTTCGAGTCGGTGGCCCGATACGTTCGAGGCGATCGCCGACCGCCTGGTCGCGGCGTACGGTGTGCCGGCGCTGGGTAACTTTCACGACCCGGTGAAGGAGATCTTCTACATCATCCTATCCGCCCGCACGACCGATGCTCAATACCGCCGCACTCATCGCGCCCTGCGGGCGAAGTTCCCCCGACTCGCCGACCTGGCCGCCGCGAATGTGGAGGACGTTCTGCCGTGCATTGCCGGCGGCGGCCTGGCGAACAAACGGGCGTCGCAGGTGCGACGTCTGGCGTCGCGGTTGCTTGCAGACCTCGGGCGCAACCCCTCGGCCCGGCTCAAGGCGATGTCGGCGCAGGATGTCTACGCCTACCTTATCGCCCTGCCGGGCATGGGACCGAAGTCGGCCCTCTGCGTGATGATGTATAGCCTGGGCCACGACGCCTTCCCCGTGGACGCGAACGTGCAGCGCATCGCCAGCCGCGTCGGGGCGATCCCCGCAGGCCTCAAGCACTACCAGGCGCAGCAGCGCCTTCCCCCCCTCCTGCCATCGGGCAGGAGCAAGGAGTTGCACATCGGCCTGGTGGTTCACGGGCGGACGACGTGCTTGCCCCGCAAGCCTCGCTGTGAAGGATGCGCGATCGCCGACCTGTGTGCGTTCGGAAAAAAGCACATCGAACGTCTTCGAGGATGCAGAAGTGGCCAGGGCTAAGGGGCGCAAGCATGGGAGGCCGATCGCCATCGATCTGTTCTGTGGCGCCGGCGGCATGTCGCTCGGGTTCGAGCAGGCCGGTTTCGACGTCCTTCTCGGCGTCGAAATGGACGGGCACCATGCTGCGGTCCACGAGAGGAACTTCCCGCACGCCAAGCTCCTCCGCACCTCGGTTGTGTCCCTGACCGCAGCCGACCTCTACGCCGAACTCGGTGGCCAACACGAGGTGGACTTGGTCTTCGGCGGCCCTCCCTGCCAGGGGTTCAGTCACATGGGGCTGCGCGACGTCGAGGATCCCCGAAACACGCTCGTGGACCACTTCGCCCGCTTGGTGGCGGAACTCCGCCCCAAGGCGTTCGTGATGGAGAACGTGCCTGGGATGCAGTCCGGCGACACGCGGCCGATCCTGGCCCGGGTCGTCGGCCTCCTGGAGATCGCCGGCTACAACATGACGATGCCGCTCCGCGTTCTCGACGCCAGCGAGTTCGGCGTGCCTCAGAAACGGAAGCGGCTGTTCCTCCTCGGCGTGCGGCAGGACGTGGCCGACAGCATCCCCTATCCCGCGCGGCCTTGCCCGGGACAGCCTCCTCGGCCGACCGTGTGGGAAGCCATTGCCGACCTGCCCGGGGTGGAGGAGTGCGAGGAACTGTTCCGGTCGGACGAGACGGCCTACGACCGACAGCCCGAGACCGACTACGCTAAAGTGGCCCGGGGGGTCCTGGACGACCCCTCCGATTTCTCCTACCCCCGCGAATGGCGGCGCGACAGGTGTACCGGCTGCCTGCGCATCCGCCACGCCGCCAAGGCGCTCGAGCTCTACGCGGCCACGCCCCCCGGCCAGGCGGTCCCCGGACACAAACTGCCCCGGCTCGACCCCAACGGAATCTGCCCGACTCTTCGGGCCGGTTCGGACTCGACCCACGGTTCGTACACGGCACCCAGGCCGATCCATCCGTTTCAGCCCCGGTGCATCACGGCGAGGGAAGCCGCGCGCCTGCACGGCTTCCCGGACTGGTTCGCCTTCTACCCCTTGAAGTGGCACGCCTACCGCCAGATCGGGAACGCCGTCTGCCCTCCGGTGGCCCGGGCCGTCGGAAGTGAAATCGTGCGCATCCTGAGCCACACCCCGACGAAGCCGGGCGAAGTGTTGCGCCTGTCCGAGGACTTCGAGTTGCCCGAGGACAGGCCGCGAACTCTCCGCCGGATCCCCCAGATCCTCAACTACCCGCCCGTCGTGCGGCACCTGTTCGAGCGCGCCTACGACGAGAAAGCCGGTCGGCTTTGGCGGGGGCGGTTCACGTTCGGCGATGTGCAGGAGGCCATCGCGGCCACGGGCGTCAACCTCTTCTGGACACGGGCCGACACGTTCCTCCAGGAGATTGCCCGGAGCCGGAACATCCGCCAGATTTTGGAGCCCTGCCTGGTCCACGGCTACAGCATCCGGCCGGTTAGTTGCCGCGAGTTCATCGGGGAATTCGTCCCCGCCGGAGAGCCGGGGACGGTAGACGACAAAGACGCCATCCACGTGCGGAGCCGGGACGTGGCCGGCGCCATCCTCGGTGCGCCCGCCGAGCCGGTCGTCGCCCACGACCCCCTCTCTCTGTCGACTCTGCTCGCGGAAGAAGTGGTCGTCGCTTCCCTCTGGGGGGAGCGCAGGTTGCGCGTGGAAGTGGGTCCCTTGGCCGCCCGCGACGGCAGCGGGCACTCGGCCTCGTACCAGGTGCGCAACGGAAAGGTCATCGTGGGGCACGGTTGTCTGCTGGTTTCCCCGCCCGGAACTGTACTGACCAAGGCGAAGATTGGTCGGTTCGCCAAGGCGGCCGAGGCCGCTGAAGTGTTGGTCTTCGTTCCCGTCACCGCCCGCCACATCCTCGCCATCCGGTTCGAGGGGTGCATGGACAGCCCGCGCGAGGCGTGCCGGAAAGTCTACGAGATCGCGGGGGGGCCTGGCGCCTCCCTCTTCGAGGAGGGAGGCCAGTGAGCAAGAAGAAGGGCGATGAGTCGCCCGGCAGCCAGCCCGCAGCCGAGAAGAACCTCGACCCCGCAGCCGGCACCGAGGCCGAGAAGAAGGCCACCAGGTACGCCGGCATCCTGTCGCGGATCTTCAACGCCCACTACAAACCGGGAGTCACCTCCTTCGACTTCGAGCGTGCCGAGATCGAGCAGGCGGCCCGCGAGTTGGGGTTGGACCTGCCGAAGAACCTCGGGGACCTGATCTACAGTTTCCGCTTCAGGACGGCCCTCCCGGAGGAGATCTCGCAAACGGCCCCGGCGGGCCAGGAATGGTTGATCCTCCTGGCCGGGCGGGGACGCTACCGCATGGCCCTGAAGAAGATCAACCGCATCCTGCCGAGCCCGAACCACTACCAGATCAAGATCCCCGACGCGACACCCGAGATCATCGCCAGGTACGCCCTCGGCGATGAGCAGGCCCTCTTGGCGAAGGTCCGGTACAACCGCCTCATCGACATTTTCTTGCGGGTAACGGCGTACTCCCTCCAGAATCACCTGCGAACGACGGTGCCCGACATGGGGCAGATCGAGACCGACGAGGTCTACGTCGCCGTGCGCAACACGGGTCAGCAGTTCATCGTCCCCGTGCAGGCCAAGGGGGGGAACGACCAGATCGGCGCGGTGCAGACCCACCAGGATCTGGCGCTGTGCCGGCATGCCTTTCCGGACCTGAGTCCCCGTCCCGTGGCGGTGCAGTTCCAGAAGGACGAAAAGGGCGAGGTCATCGTGATGTTCGAGTTAGTGGAGGACGGTGACGAGGTGAAGGTGGTGGACGAGAGGCACTACCGCTTGGTGCCGGCCGAGGCCATCAGTAAGGAGGATCTGGAGACGATGGCCCGGGCGAGCGACTGACGGACGACGGCATCGCGCCGGCTGGTCGGCGTGAGCGCCGCCTGGACCGTCCAGAGCTGGAAGTGCCATTCGCTCCTGACACGAATGGCACTGTCGTGTCTACTTCTGGAACGGAACCCGGTAACTGACCTGGTTTTGCGTTTGTCAATACCGTAGAAAATGCAGAATCGGCAAGGAGCGCACAGCGCGGGTAGGGCATTGGGGCTGGCCGCTCAGTGGCACTGGAACACGGCATGAGCATCGTCACCAAGATTCAGTGGTGCGACTCGACTTGCAACCCGACGATGGGGTGCGAGGGGTGCGAACTCTGGAACCCGAAGACCGGGGAGAGGTCGTGCTACGCCGGGATGCTGCACGTCCGCTTCGGCGGCGTGACGAAAGGGTACTCGCCGACTTTCGAGGAACTGACGTTTTGGCCAGGTCGCATGGCCGAGGCGACCAGGTGGCCGTTTCTGACTGGCACTGTGCGCAAGGAGAAGCCGTGGCTCGACGGCCTGCCGCGCCTGATCTTCGTGTCCGACATGTCAGACGCACTGTCGGCGGTTGTCCCCTTCGACTTCCTCGAAGACGAGGTCGTCCGGACGGTGGGTTCACCGGACGGCCAGCGCCACCAGTGGTTGTGGCTGACCAAGCGCCCCGACCGCATGGCCCAGTTCTGCGACACGCTCAAGAGGATACAGTTCCGCGATGGCCACGCGGGCGACTGGTCCGAATGGCCCAAAGAGGTCCGCGTGCGGGAGCTGCCCCGGCGCATCGTGGCTACCCTGCGGCAAGACTCCCTTCCCCAGTTCATGGATGGCAACACGACCCAGCCCAGCAAGCGGGTTCCGCTTGAAGTGATCGATGGCGACAGCAAAGGGAGACAGGCCGCGCTCAAGGCGTGGAAGACTCGGAAAAAGAACGAACGGAAAAAGAAGAGGAGCGAGGCTGCGAAGAAGGCATGGAAGACCCGCAGGGACAACGAGCAAACCGGTGTCGGATGGCCACCCGGCGCAACAAGGCAAGCAGCGGTGAAGAAAATGAATCTAGCTGACCCCAACCCGAAATACTGGTCCGAGTATTCCAACCTGCAACACGTCAAGCACGAGTTGATCAGGCACTACCTGAACGGCTGGTTCCCCAAGATGACCCTCGGGCCATCGGGGTGCAGGCGCCTCATGTACATCGACACCCACGCCGGGCGTGGCACGCACACGAACGGCCAACTCGGATCGCCGCTGGTCGCACTGACGACCTTGCTCGACCACCAGTCACGAGACCGGATGCTCCAGGACACCGAGGTCCACTACTTTTTCATCGAGCGTGACGAGGAGAACGTCGCGGCCCTGAAGCATGAACTAGCGAAACGTATTCTGCCGAAGAACGTGTTCGCCGAGGCAGAGTCCGGCGACTGTTTTGAAATCATCGAGAGCGCCGTCGCCAGTTTCGAGAAGGACGGCGGCAAAATGGCCCCCAGCTTCGTCTTCGTCGATCCGTATGGGTTCAAGCTGCCGGGCAAGCTCCTTCGGAAGCTTTTGAGCTACCCCAAGGTCGAGCTTTTCGTCAACGTGATCTGGCGGGAACTCGACATGGCGATCCGGCAGGTGCGAGGCGACAGTATACCGAAGCCGGTGCAGACTGGGAACAGCCTTTTCAACGATGAAATCGACCCTGAAAAGAGCGTTGCGATGGTGCAGAGGCGAGCGGACGCTAAGGCGAGCCTGGAAGCGACACTCAACAGTGTGTTCGACGGGGACGGCTGGCGAAAGATCGATGCCGAGGACGCCGACAACCGAGCCGAGCAGTGTGCGGACCTTTTCCGAGAGATCACCGGGGCACGTTGGGGGACGCATATCCGAATGCTCGACCATGGGAGGGTCCGGTACTTCCTGCTGCACTTGACAGGGCACGAGGCTGGAAGAGACCTGATGAAAAAGTGCATGTGGATGGCGTGTCCTCACGGCGGCTTCTCCGCCAGCAAGGCGGATAATCCGAGGCAGGTGGTGCTCATCGAGCCCGAACCCAACTTCAAGCCACTTCGTGACTGGGTGAAGGAAAAGCTCTCGGCGGGTCCGAAGCGCAGGCAGGAGTTGTCCGACGATCTCCTCGAAGAACTGTGGCTGGGGAAGCAGCTGAACGAAGTGATTCGCACGATGCGGGAGAGCGGCGACATCGAGGCCGACGAGGTTCCTGGGAAGTTTGCGCACACGAACAATCCCCGCCTTCGCGTCAGTAACCGACCCAAGATGGGTGAGTTGTTCTGACTGGAAAGTTTTCCGGCATATCCGCTCTATATTGTCATGAAGTTCAGACAGTATCTTGACGCCCCACGAGGGGAATGACTATGGGCAAAAACCAGCATCGAATGGACCCGGAGCGACGATAGGACTGCGGGCATGACCTGGAACCCCCGTGCGGGGCTGCACGAAAATCACGCCCGGTTGCGACCATTGCTACGCGGAAACCTTCGCCGAGCGCTTCCGCGGCGTGAAGGGCCACCCCTACGAGCAAGGCTTCGACCTTCGCCTCGTCCCCGAAAAACTCGCCGAGCCACTCCGCTGGAAGACCTCGGCGAGATCAACCTGGAGGGAATTCACTGGGTGATCGTCGGCGGGGAAAGTGGTCCCGGGGCCCGGCCCATGCAGAAGGAATGGGTGCTCTCGCTCCGCGACCAGTGCGAGAAGGCGCAGGTCCCTTTCTTCTTCAAGCAGTGGGGCGGCGTCCGCAAGAGCAAGACGGGGCGTGAGCTGGACGGAAAGACGTACGACGGGCTCCCGGACCGCGCGAAGTTGCCCGTTCTGGAGAACAGCAGGAGGCTGGCGGCGATCGGGGAGATCGACGCGCTGTTCCCCACCGCCCGCGTCCCGAATGGCACTTCCGTCTGAAGACAGGTTTTCTCCAGGGGTGCCGTCGTGGCGTCTACGGTGCCATTCGCTCCTGATACCGTTCTCCACCCTTGCGGAACAGACTCTTACCTCTTCAGTCGCTGCCGCAGCGCCTCCACCTGACGCACGAGGAGGGCGGCCGTCACAAGCCGTTCTTCACAGGCTACCGGCCGCAGTTCTATTTCCGCACCACGGACGTGACGGGCACGGTCCGGCTGTCCGGCGGGGCGGAGATGTGCCTGCCGGGTGAGAACGTCGAGCTGACGGTGGAGCTGGCGCCGGAGACGCCGGTCGCGATGGATGTCGGCCTGCGCTTCGCCATCCGCGAGGGCGGCCGCACCATCGGTTCCGGCAAGGTCAGTGACATCCTGGCCTGAAGAGTGTACCGGCCCGGGGCGCCGGCGGGGCGATCCGTCACGGATCCTCCGCAGGCGCTTCGGACCGGGAACACAAGGACACAAGTCCGACGCGCCAGCGAGGGAAAGTCCATCCCTCGCTGGCGCGTCGGGCTTGTGTGCGCGCCGGCCTGGTCACGCCGCCAGCGGCACGGCACCGAGCGCCTGCAGCACGAGCTCCGCCGCCCGCGCACATGCCCCCGGCGCCGCCACACGCTCCCGCAGTTCCGCCAGCTCACGGCACCGCTCCGCGTATTCGCCCGGTTCGTTCAGCCAGCGCAGCACGCGAGCCGCGACTGCGTCCGCCTCGCAGCGGTCAGTCAGGAACTCGGGGAACAGCTCCTTCCCCGCCAGCAGATTCACCAGGCTGATGTACGGCGTCGTCATGACCCGCCGCGCCACCGCCATGTCTAGCCGGCTGATGCGGTACACCACCGCCGACGGTTTGCCGTGGTAGAGCAGTTCTAGCCCGACCGACCCCGACACGGCGACGCACGCCCGCGCCAGCTGGATGATCTCCGGCGTCCGGCCGATGTGGATTTCGACTGGCAGGCCGCTGCCGCGCAGCGCCGCCTCGGCGAGCTGCCGCTGGCTCTCCTTGAAGCTCGCCACGAGGAAGCGAGTGTCGGGGCGTTCGCGGTGGATGCGGGCCGCCGCCTTCACCAGCGTGGGCAGGTTGCGCGTGACCTCCTGGGTGCGCGAGCCGGGCAGCAGCGCCACCACGGGCGCCGCCGACGCGCGCTGGCGGGCGATGAAGTCCGCGTCGAGCCGCTGCAGGCGCAGCTCGTCGAAATACGGGTGGCCGACGTACTGCGCGTCAACGCCGCGCTCCCGGTACCAGTCCACCTCAAAGGGCAGCGTGCACAGGACGTGATCGACCCAGCGCTGCATCTTGCCGACGCGCCAGCCGGCCCAGGCCCAGAGCTGCGGCGGCACGAAGTAGAAGACGGGGATGCCGTGGAAGTGGGCGCGGCGGGCCAACCACCAGTGAAAGCCGGGGTAGTCGATGAGGACGACGGCGTCGGGGCGGTGGTGGCGGAAGTAGCGGTCCGCGCGCGAGAGCAGGCTCAGGAACTTGGGGGCGTTGGTGAGGACGCGCAGAAAGAACATCACCGCGAGGCGGCACAGCGGGTAGAGGAGGCGGCAGCCTTCGGCCTCCATGCGCTCGCCGCCGAAGCCGACGCACTCCACGCCGGGCTGCATCTGCTTGAGGAGGCGGACCAGGTTGGCCCCGTGGAGGTCGCCGCTCGGCTCGCCGGCACTGACGAAGATTCGCATGGCATCCTGCCTTCGTTAGTCGTCGGTCCCGTTTAGCCGCGGTTCGCAGAACCACGCGGTTCGCAGAACCGCGGCTAAACACGGACTCGTCGGTCATTCCCGCCCTTCGGTAGACGAGGGCGGCAGCGTCGGCGACAGGCCCGGCATGGCGCTGGGTTCGGCGACCTTGCGGTACCCCAGCGCCCGCAGCACCTCCAGCACCTCGCTCCACGTAGGGAACGGACGCCGGTTGTCGCGCTTGTACTGATCCATCGCCTTCATGAAGGTGATCTCATCGTCACTGTAGTCGCGCTCGCACGTCGTCGGATCGATCTGGCGGCGGCGCTCGCCCTGCTGGCGGCGGTCGCTGCCACTGCGGCGATCGACCGCGACCGGAATGGTCCGCTTGCGGCGGTCGATGCCGCGCCGGTCCGCACGCTCGCCCCCCCTGCGGTCGGTCACCAACACTTCCGGGAGCGTTTCGTCGTTATTCGCCATGGGGTTACCTCTTCGGTGTCAAGCGATCCGCAGGGCCTTCAGCGGCCCTCGAAACGGGGCTGTGGCAGCGGCATGTCACCCGCGTTCAGCCGGTGCATGAGAAACCACCTGGGTGAGTATAACCTATAAAGCGGAGGATGACAAAGTCTCTCGCGGAGTAACCCCTGGCGATCGGGTAAAATAGGGTGAGTTTAATCGGGAGGGAAGGGTCGCACCTGCGGTACAGCCTCGCCCTTCTGCGGCCGACTCACAGAATTCGCGCCCGCGCGAAGCCTCCGCGCTCCTCCGACCGGTGGCAAGCTCGTCAATTCGGTTTGCTTTTCGCCCCGCCCGTCCTTACTAAAGACGGCAGGGACGTTCTCCTGGCTTCTTCTCCTCTGCATTCGCCGGGGCGACACGAATTCTTGCGCTGTCCGCCCCCCGCTCGGGGAGTCAACCATGTCAAACACCGCGACAGGCCTGAATCGACGAGATTTCTTGCGGACCTCCGCGGTCGGGGGCTTCACCCTGGGGGGGCTTTTGGGGCTGGGCCTTGACCTGCGTGCGGCGCAGGCCGAGGCACGCCAGCTGCGGATCGCCGGCGGCCGCGAGGTCCCGAGCGTCTGCCCCTATTGCGCGGTGGGCTGCGGCCAGATCGTCTCCGTCCGCGGCGATCGGATCGTCAACATCGAGGGCAACCCCGACAGCCCGATCAACGAGGGCACGCTCTGCCCCAAGGGGGCGGCCACCTACCAACTCGTCGTCAACCCCAACCGCGTCACCCGCGTCTGGTACCGCGCCCCCGGCGCCCGCGACTGGGACCGGACCAAAACCCTCGAGTGGGCGATGGACCGGATCGCGGAGCGCGTCCGGGAAACGCGCAACCAGACCTTCGTCCACGACCGCACCCCACAGGAACTCGGCCTGCAGGACGCCGCGACGGCCCCGGTCCAGGCCGCAGGCCTCGGGGCCGTGGAAGGGACCGGGCCGGTCCAGGCGGCCTTCACGATGCGCGCCCGCAAGGTCGTCAACCACACCCTCGCCATCGGCTCGCTCGGCGGCGCCACGATGGACAACGAGTGGAATTATCTCCAGTGCAAGCTCATGCGTGCCCTCGGCGTGGTCTTTTTGGAGAACCAGGCGCGCATATGACACAGCTCGACCGTGCCCGGTCTGGGCACCTCGTACGGCCGCGGCGGCGCCACCACCTTCGCCGCCGACCTGCAGTTCTCCGACTCGATCTTCATCATGGGCTCGAACATGGCCGAGTGCCACCCAGTCGCCTTCCGCTGGGTGATGAAGGCGAAGACGCGCTCGACCGACCGCTGTACCGTCATCCACGCCGACCCGCGCTTCACGCGCACCTCGGCCATGGCGGACATCTACGCCCCGGTCCGCGCCGGCAGCGACATCGTCTTCCTCGGCGCCCTGATCCGCCACGTCCTGGAGCAGTTCGACGGCATCCTGGCGAAGGCCCCCGAGCAGCGCGACGCCCGCGACCGCTTCTTTCACGATTACCTGGTGAATTACACCAACGCCCCCACGCTGATCACCGACGAGTATCGCGACGCCGAGGACGGCGAGGGGCTGTTCGCCGGCTTCCAGCAGGGGCAAGGTCAGGCGCGCTACGACCAGAACCGCTGGCGCTACGACAGCGAGCCCCGGCAGCCTCCGCCCGCCGAGCCCGGGGAGGGCCGCGGCCACGGCTTCGCCGCCGATGTCGGCCGGCTCGTCGGGCCGCCGCCGCGCCAGGACCGCACCCTGCAGAACCCGCGCTGCGTCTACCAGATCCTCAAGCGCCACTACCGTCGCTACACGCCCGAGATGGTCGAGCAGGTCTGCGGCACGCCGCGCGACGTGTTCGGCCGCGTGGCGAACGCCCTCTGGAGCAACGCCGGCCCCGAGAAGACGGGCGCCATCTGCTACGCCGTCGGCTGGACGCAACACACGACCGGCGTGCAGATGATCCGGGCGGCGGCGGTGCTGCAACTGCTGCTCGGCAACATCGGCCGGCCCGGCGGCGGCATCCTCGCCCTGCGCGGCCACGCCACCATCCAGGGCTCGACCGACATCGCCACGCTGTACAACATCCACCCCGGCTACCTCAACACGCCCAGCGCCCTGCGCCCCCACGACACGCTCCGCGATTACATCCGCACCGAGACCAACCCGACCTCGTACTGGGCGAACTTCCCGCGCTTCATCGTCAGCCAGCTCAAGGCCTGGTTCGGCGATGCGGCCACGCCGGAGAACGACTTCGCCTACGACTTCCTGCCGAAGATCATCGGCGACCACTCGCACATGCCCATGTTCATCGCCATGATGCAGGGCAAGATGGACGGCTTCTTCGCGATGGGGCAGAACCCGGCGGTGGGCGGGCAGAACGCCGGGTATCAGCGCAAGGCCCTCGCCCAGCTCAAGTGGCTGGTGGTGCGCGACCTGTACGAGACGGAGACGGCGAGCTTCTGGAAGGACTCGCCGGAGGTGCGCGGCGGCGAGCTGCGCATCGAGGACATCCAGACCGAGGTCTTCTTCCTGCCGGCCGCCGCGGTGCCGGAGAACGACGGCAGCTTCACCAACACGCAGCGGCTGGTGCAGTGGCACGACAAGGCCGTCGATCCGCCCGGCGACGCGCGCTCCGACCTGTGGTTCACCTACCACCTGGGGCGGCGCCTCAAGGCGCTGTACGCCAACAGCGCGCTGCCGCGCGACCGGCCGATCAAGGCCCTTGTGTGGGATTACGTGGATGCGGCCGAGAACCGCCGGTGGCGCATCGCGGACGAGCCCTCGGCCGACCGCGTGATGAAGGAGATCAACGGCTACGACTGGCGCAGCGGCCGGCCGCTGGACGGCTTCGACCAGCTCCGCGACGACGGCAGCACGGCGTGCGGCGCCTGGATCTACACCGGCATCTACGCCGGCGGCACCAACCGCGCGAAGGCCCGGGCCGGTGACAACTGGGTGTCACTCGGCTGGGGCTTCTCCTGGCCGGCGAACCGGCGGCAGATGTACAACCGCTGCTCGGCCGACCCGCAGGGCAACCCCTGGCCGAAGGAGGCCCGGCTGGCACGGCAGCACCCGCAGGGCGAGCGCGTCCACCGCGGTTACGTCTACTGGGACGCCGCCCTGGGGCGCTGGACGGGCCTGGACGTGCCCGACTTCCCGATCGCCAAGGCGCCCAACACGGCCGCCGTACCCCAGGGCGTCGGCCTGGCGTTCCAGGACGGTGCCTCGCCGTTCATCATGAAGGCCGACGGCAAGGGCTGGCTGTTCGTGCCCAACGGCCTGGTGGACGGCCCGCTGCCGACGCACTACGAGCCGTACGAGTCGCCGGTCCGCAATATCGTCTATGCGCAGCAGAGCAACCCGGTCGTGCTGGTGTACAACGTCCCGGGCAACCCGTACGCGCCGGTCGGCTCGCCGGACTACCCGCACGTGCTGTCCACGTACCGGCTGACCGAGCACCACCTGAGCGGCGTGATGAGCCGCTGGCTGCCGTGGCTGTGCGAGCTGCAGCCGGAGCTGTTCTGCGAGATCTCGCCGGAGCACGCCGCCGAGCTGGGCGTGGCGAACACCGGCTGGGTGGTGATCTCGACGCCGCGCGGCTCGATCCGGGCGAAGGCGCTGGTGACGCGACGGATCCGTCCGTTCCACCTGCGCGACCGGATGGTCCACCACGTTGGCCTGCCCTGGCACTGGGGCTACAAGGGCGTGTCCACCGGGGACGTGGTGAACAACCTGTCGGCCCTGGTCGGCGACCCGAACGTGTCCATCCACGAGGCGAAAGTGTTTGTCTGCAACGTGAGCAAGGGCGAACGGCCGGCGTAAGCCGGCTGGTCCATCCTGGCGAACGGCCGGCGTAAGCCGGCTGGTCCTGCGACCTACGTGGGGTGCCGTACCAGCCGGCTTACGCCGGCCGTTCGCCGGGCCGTCCCGGAGGGAAGAGCGATGCCCGACCCCGTTGGCTTCTACACCGACACGACCGTCTGCATCGGCTGCAAGGCCTGCCAGGTCGCCTGCCACCAGTGGAACGACCTGCCCGCCGGCAAGGGGCAGCGCACTCCGCTCCCGGTGCTCAGTGGCGACAGCTACGACAACACCGGCAGCCTCTCCGATGTGAACTGGCGCCACGTCAAGTTCATCGAGAAGTTCAGCCCCGACCCCAACCGCAGCCAGGCGGCGTGGCTAATGATGTCCGACGTGTGCAAGCACTGCGTCAACGCCCCCTGCCTGGAGGTCTGCCCGACGGGGGCGATCCTGCGCACCGAGTTCGACACGGTGTACATCAACCAGCCGGCGTGCAACGGCTGCCGCGACTGCGTCACGGCCTGCCCCTTCGGCGTCATCCACATGAGCGAGCAGACCGGCATCGCCCAGAAATGCACCTTCTGCTACGACCGCCTGAAGGACAACCTGGTCCCCGCCTGCGCCCAGGCCTGCCCGACCAACTCGATCCAGTTCGGCAAGATCTCCGACCTGAAGCAGCGCGCCCGGACGCGCGTCGCGCAGCTCAATAACGAAAACCCCAACGGCGCCGGTCCAGGCGGCCACCGGGCGTACCTCTACGGGGCCGACGAAAAGATCCTCGGCGGCCTGAACGCCTTCTATCTGCTGGTGGATGAGCCGGAGGTGTACGGGCTGCCGTCCAATCCGAAGGTGCCCAGCCGCGTCATGCCGGCCTCGTCGTTCTGGAGCATCTTCACCGCCCTGATGACGGCCCTCGGCGTGCTGTTCGCCTTCCGCTCGCGGACGAAGCAGAAGCCCGCCGCCCCGCCGACGCCCGGCGGACCGGCTCCGGAGGCGATCAAGGAGGTGCGGCCATGAACCCCTTCGTCTCCGACCCCGAGTGGGGCTGGTGGATCGTCCTCTATTTCTACCTGGGTGGCATCGCCGCGGGCGCTTACTTCCTGGGCACGTTGATCGAGTTGTTCGGCCGGTCGGAAGACCGCCCGGTGGCACGCATCGGTTACCGGATCGCGTTCCCCCTGGTCTGCGTGTGCGGCATCCTGCTCATCGTGGACCTGGAACGGCCCGAACGCTTCTGGCACATGCTCTTGCAGTCCGAGGTCGTCGATCGGGCCCTGAGAGAGGGCTGGCCCCTGGGCGGCTGGGCCACGATGCTCCACGCCCCCATGTTCAAGTGGTGGTCGCCCATGTCGATCGGGGCCTGGTCACTCTTTGTCTTCGGCCTGTTCAGCTTCATCTCCTTCCTGCGTAGCGTCTGGCCCGAGGGGCGGATCGAGCGCTGGCTGGGGCGCGGCGCGGTGGGCCGCGTGCTGGAGGTCCTGGGCAGCGCCGTCGGCTTCTTCGTCGCCTCCTACACCGGCGTGCTGCTGACGGCCACGAACCAGCCGCTGTGGAGCGTGACCGACTGGACCGGCCCGCTGTTCCTGACGTCGGCGGCCTCGACGGGCATCGCCGCGGTGCTCCTGCTGCGGACCGCGTCGGTGTCGGCCGAGTCGGAGGAGCGGCTGGAGCGGGCTGACCTGTGGGTTTTGGGGCTGGAGCTGTTCGTCTTCCTGGTGTTCCTCGCATCGCTCGGGGCGGTGCTGCCGCTGGCGATGCAGACGTGGCAGGGCTGGGTGCTGATCTTCGGCACGCTGATCGTAGGCCTGCTGCTGCCGTTGTGGCTGCACCTGAGGGTGGGCACGCCCGACCACCGCCGGGTGACGGCGGCCGCCCTCGCCGCGCTCGTCGGCGGATTCGCCCTGCGTTTCGGCGTCGTCCGGACGTCCCCGGCGCTCCTGGCGGTATGGCAACGCCACTGGGAACACACCGGCGCGGCGCCCGCGCCAACGCCCTTATGGCAGACCTGGCAGGGCCTGGGCCTGCTGGCCACCACCGCCGTGCTCGCGGTCCTGATCCCCTGGGCGCTGCGGCGGCACTGGCGCCTGTCGGGAGCGCAAATGTCCCTGGCTGGGCTCGTCTCCTTGCTCGTCGCCGTGGGCGTCACCGCCTACTCCTTCAGCCCCGACCCCGGACGCATCCTCAATCCTCTCTCGGCCGTGCGCTTCTCGCCGGAAGAGGGACGTCTCCGCGGCGGCGGGCCGGGCGCCAGCCAGCAGAACCGGCCGAGCGAGATCCACCTGCGCAGCAAGCTCGTCGGGAACCTTCCCCATGAACGCTGACCCCCTGCGGCCGCGTGCCCTGGCCCTGCTCCTCCTTGCCTCGCCCGATCTGCGCCCCCGGCAGCGTGCCCGCGACCAGCAGGCTGACCTCGCGGGCCTGGCCCTGATGCGCCACACTCTGGAACAACTCGCGGCCCTCGACCCCGAGCCGGACGAGTTGGAAGCGGCCCTCCTCCGCATCACCGCGGAAGCCGGCGAGTCGTCCGGGCCAGCCCGCGCCGTGGCGATCCAGGTCCGCGACGAGTGGCGCATGGCCTGCGTCTCCCCCGAGTGGGTCGCACACCTGCTCGCACAGGCGACGGCTGAACGGCACGGGGCCGGCGCGGGGGGGGGAAGGCCGTGGGTAACCGTTTCCT